>NZ_JBEZYN010000047.1:0-1872 GCF_040638605.1 Streptomyces sp. NPDC026092 | reverse complement strand
TCTCGATAGCGGAGCTATCGGGGCGTTTCGGCAACGCGGCGAGGCGCCGTGCCAGGCGCCACGGCCCCGGCCATGATCCGCCGGACAGGCCCTAGTTCTACCGGGAGGCGGACCGGGCGGTCAGCCGACGGGGACGCCCGCCTCCAGGTTGAGGACCGTGCCGCGTTCGCGGGCTCTGAGGGCCCAGCGGAGGCGGCGGTAGCGGACCGGGGGGAGGAGTTCGGCGGCCTCGTCCTCGGTGACGAAGCGCCAGCCGCGCAGTTCGGCGCCGGGCAGCAGGAGCCGGTCCGCCTCCGTGGAGGCGAGGCGGCCGCCGTCGAAGAGGAGGCGCAGGCCGCCGAAGCCGGGGGGCTGGGGGCGTTCCCAGTCGACGAGCAGAAGCCGGGGAACGGCGTCGAGTTCTATCCCTATCTCCTCGGCCACCTCGCGCATGCCCGCGCGGGCGGGCGGCTCGCCCGGTTCGACGACGCCGCCGGGGAACTCCCAGCCCGGCTTGTAGGTGGGATCGACGAGAAGGAAACGATCCTGCTCGTCGAAGAGCAGGACTCCGGCGGCCAGCGTCTCCCCGGTGGGTTCGGGTGTCTGGACGATGCCACAGGGGGCCGCGAGGCCGGCGTGGACGGCCTCGGCGACGGCCTTGGCGGTCTCGGCGGGCGTGAGGAGCGAGTTGTCGACGGTGTAGGCATCGGCGGCGAGCCAGCCCAGCGCGTCGCGGAACGGCTCAATCCGGGCGTGGCACCACTGGCGGGCGCGCTCGGCGCCCTCCGGATCGTCCTCGCCCGCTGCACGGCTGTCGAGGCGGGCCCGCAGGATCGTTTCATCGGGGGCGAGCACCACATGCCGCACCTCGATGCGGCGCGCCGCGAGACCGCCGAAGATCTCGTCCCGGTACTCCTGCCGGATCAGCGTCATGGGGACGACGAGCACGCCGCCGACCTCGGCGAGCAGCGCGGCGGCGGTGTCGACGACCATCCGGCGCCACATCGGCAGGTCCTGGAAGTCGTCCACCTCGTCCCGCCGCTTCTGCGGCAGCAGCAGGTCCAGGAAGCCGCCGGTGAGCTCGGGGTCGTACAGCGTGCTGTTCGGGATCAGATCGACCAGCTCACGCGCGGTGCTGGTCTTGCCCGCGCCGAACGCACCGTTGATCCAGACGATCACGATTCCCCCTCTTCGGTAGCCCCAAGTGGCTTGCCCGCAACACCCTGCCATGGAAACCCCCGGGCACACCCCGGGCTGGGCAGCCACCCCGCGAACGTCCGTGCGGGCCGGTGCGTAACACTTCGGCGCGGACTCTCGTTGGTCCGGCGAGGCAAGGGGGTGCGGTGATGACCCGTACGGTATTGCAGAGGTTTCCCGCGGGCGGCCCGCGGGGCAGTTGGCCCGCCGAGGAGTTCGCGAGCGCGCGCCGGGACGAGGGGCTCCCGGCGGAGGTCGTGATGGACCTGGAGTCCGACGCGTTCCTGGTGGTCGTACGGCAGCGGACGCCGGAGACGGTCGGCCGGTACGCGGGGAGGCGCGGTGCGGTGACGACGGCGGGCGTCTGACGGCCGGGGTTCGGCTGCCTCGTAGGGGCGCCGCCTCGTCACATGGACGCGCGGGCCGCCGCCGCGGCGCCGAGGAGGCCCGCGTCCGTGCCGGTGAGGGCCGGGGCTACGGTGAGGTCGCGGACGAACGAGAGCGTGGCGTACTCCCGCAGGCTGCGCCGGAGCGGCTCGAAGAGGACGTCCCCCGCGCCCGCGACGCCGCCGCCCACGACGGCTATCGATACCTCGACCAGGGTCGCGGTCGCCGCGATCCCGGCGGTGGAGAAGGAGCGGCCGTGGTAGCTGTTGCGCATCGCGAGGATCTGGTTGGAGCGGCGGTACGCGGTGG
>NZ_JBEZYN010000046.1:0-2261 GCF_040638605.1 Streptomyces sp. NPDC026092 | reverse complement strand
ACCGTTCCTAATCAGTGAGCAGGAGTGAGTCTTGGACCCAAGCCTGTGCACTGCGGACATCCCGAACGGTTTTGGATGTCCTGGTCTCCCGCTTTCGCTCTGTATCTGGCTGCACGGATCGTGTCCGTGGTCCGGGAATACGAGGGCGGGTTCCCTCACGCCTCGGGGTGCCTGGTCGGGCCTGGACGGTCCGATGCCCCGCACGATCACTCCGGTCGTGCGGGGGCGGTGCCGTCCGTCGCCGGATCGGGTGCCCTTGGGCGCGTCGTCCGATCGCGATGCTCGCGGCATCGTGACGGGTGGTCTTTCGGTTCTTCGAGGTGAGGGGCTTCTGCCAGTGCTGGGCGCCCCAGCGGCTGGTGTAGGCCGGGTCCACGGCGATGATCGCGATACCGGTCTGGTCGGCCATTGAGGTCAGGCGGGCGCGGAGTTTTCCGGTGGGGATGCCGGAGATGATCTGTCGGAAGCGGCGCCGGCGGCCGTGCTTCTCGCGGGTCTTCTCGGCGGTGAAGTCCAGGTCCTCGATGGCGATGGCCTTCACGCCACAGGTCTTGGCCCAGTTCAGCAGGCACGTCAGAGCGTGGCGGAGCTGGGCGTCGCGGTGGTCGGCGTTGCCCGACAGGTCGTAGGAGAAGCGGCGTGGCCGGCCGGTCGGGTTGCCGTGGGTGTCGAGGCGCCAGGCGGCGAGGTGGTCGGCGTTGGTGTCAACACCGACCACCCCGTCGGCCAGGGCGGACTTGATCGGGATGGTCTTCGTCGGGGCGTACTGCCAGGACGTGGTGATGTACCAGAGGCCACGGTCCGCATCGAAGTGGATGCGGTACGCGACGGCCCGGTTGGCTTCGATGCGGTCGGCCCACTCAGGGCCGCGGTGCGGGAAGGAGACCTTGCACGCGAGGACGTACCGGCCGTGCCGGGCGTTGGCCAGATGAGCCAGCGGGGCGGGCAGCTTGATCGACACCTCCCCGTCCGGGGTGATGCGGATCGTTTCGTTGCCGAAGCGCTTCCCACTCTCGCCATCGGCGGCCAGGAACCAGCGCTCTGCCTCCCAGCGTTCCCGCCACTGCTCGGCGGTGAGCTGGGCGGCAGCCAGGTTGTGCCTGCCCCGGGCGAGCCGCTTGCCGCCCCGCACCACGCGCACGCGGCCGCGTCCACGGTCAGCGCGTTCGCGCTCCAGCCGGTCTTCGAGCACGCGCAGGCGGCGGGTCTTGTGGAACCACTCGCCCTCGGAACGGTAGCCGCCGGGGGCCTTCTTCGTGCCCTTCGCACCGATCGGCTGCGACAGACGGTGCGCGATCGTCTTGATCCCGGCTTCGAGATTCTGGATGTGCGCGAGCTGGCCGCGACGCGAGAGCGCCCACTGATCGTGAGTGGCTTTGGTGACAGCGCCGGCCCAGCGCGCCGACGACTCCGGCGTCAGCGAGCGTTTCCGCGCAGCCCACGTATCAGTGGAGTGCTCCAGACCATCCCGGCAGCGGGCCACGAGGTCCTTCGACGCGAGCGAACCCATGTGCGCGCCGACCAGACGAAGAACGTCCTCGTCCTCGGCCGTCAGGTGCTTGAGTCGGTCCCGGATCGCCACACCGGCCGGGCCGAGGGCCACGAACGACGGCGCGATCTCACGGAGTGCGGAGTCAGCCATGCTCGGCGGCCTCCAACGCCTTGCGCGCACGGTTCTTCGCCGACCGGCGGCCATACAGGCGGGCGCAGAACGACGTCAGCACCTCCACCATGTCACGCACCAGGTCGTCTTCGACCTCGCCGTCATCCAGGACGACGAGACGGCGGCCGTGTGCGGACAGGGCAGCCTCGACGAGTTCGACGTTCATGCGGCCGAGGCGGTCCTTGTGCTCCACGACCACGCAGATCACGTCCGGATCGGCCAGCAGGCGACGGACCTTGCTGCGGCTGCCGTTCATACCCGAGCCGATCTCGCACTCGACCCGGACGACCTTGCCGCCCGCCTGGGCCGCCCACGCAGACAACCGGGCCAACTGCCGCTCCAGATCGCCCTTCTGGTCGTGCGAGGAGACGCGGGCATACAGCCCCAGGCCGCCCACCGCTCCCGGAGCGGCGCTGGTCTCGATGTTCACCAGGATCGTGCGCGGCCCGACCCGCTGAGCCGGTACCGGCAACGTCCCCTCACGGAACCAGCGATACGCGGTCTGCGGATGCACGCCCTGCGTCTTCGCCCATTCCGTCAGATTCACACTCTGACAACGACACCCACTCATACATGGTTACGCTCACTTACTCGACCT
>NZ_JBEZYN010000045.1:0-4227 GCF_040638605.1 Streptomyces sp. NPDC026092 | reverse complement strand
GTAGACGGCCACACTCGCGATCCCCGCGTCCCGGCACGCCCGGGCCACACGGACTGCGATTTCGCCACGGTTGGCGATGAGCACCTTGCGCACGACGTATCAACTCCCCCGTTGATCCGAATACTTCACTTCAGCCTCGCTGCGGCTCGCCTCACAGGTCCAGGCGTGGCTGTACATATCTTGGTCAACTCCGTTATCAAACAAGCAAGTTGTCTCTCACGCACACTCCGCCGGCTCCGCGTACCACGCACGCATCCGCGGAAAGTGCGCGTCCTGCGCCGTACCCGGCGCCAACCGCCCCAGATCGGTCCAGATCGGTGTGCTGTCGAACCAGTGGTCGGTGGTCACCATCGCGAGGGCGCGCGAGGCTTCCGGGTCCTCGCGCAGAAGGTCGCGGGCCTGCGCCGGAGAGAGCTCCGGCAGCGTCGGCGCGAGCCCGGCGACGCCGGCCACGGCGCGCAGCAGTTCCGACGCCGGGACCGGAGCGGGCAGTGCCGCGTGGTAGACGGGCGCCGACAGGCGCGCCGCCGGGGCGAGCCCGACGCCCACCATCAGCGCGGCCAGTTCGGCCACGGAGAGGACGGAGAGCCTGGCGTCCCAGCTCGACGTCCCGCCGGGCAGCGCCCGCAGCAGCCGGGTGAGCCCGGGTACGACCCAGTCGTCGCCGCGGCCGTACACGAGGTAAGGGCGCAGCACGATGCCTCCGGCGGCCAGGACGGCGTCCTCGGCCGCCGCCCGGGTCCGTGACGTCGGCGACCCCGGGCTGCGTTCGAGTTCCTCCGGACGTGCGCCGCGGAAGGTGCCGCGGCCGTACACGGAGGCGGTGCTGAGGTGGACGAGGCGGGAGACTCCGGCGCGTCGCGCCTCGGCGACGAGCGCGGCGGTCCCCCGGGCGTTGACGGTGTGGTTGTCCTCGGGTGTCCCCCCGATCAGGGAGGCGCAGTGCAGCAGGACGTCGACCCCGTCACACGCGCCGCGCAGCGAGTCCGGTTGGGCGAGGTCGGCCCGTACGAACCGCACCGGGCCCGCTCCCGGCCGGTCCGGCGTACGGCGGTGGCTCATCAGGACCAGGGCGGCGCCCTGCCGGGCGGCTTCGGCGGCGACATGGCGGCCTGCGAACCCCGCCGCACCGGCGATCATCACGGTCTTCACCGGGCACCTCTCGGCTCTGCGGGCGGGGTCAACGGGCCGGCGTGCTCAGGGTGATGTCGGCGGTGAAGACGGTCGAACCGCCCTGCACGCCGCTCACACGCACGGGCGTCACACCCGCGAAGGGCTCGCCCGGGACCGCCTCCATGCGGCAGGGCGCGTCGAGTTCGGCGTACCGCGTGAAGGTGCTGTCGATTCCGGTGACGAGTGTGTCGGGGCAGCCGGTGGCCGCGTACGCGGCCTGCCTGGCCGCCTCCAGGAGCACCATGCCGGGTATGTGGTCGACGGGGTGGTCGAAGAAGATCGGATGCGAGCTGTCGATGCGCACGGCCCAGGAGCGACGGCCGTCGGCCGCGCCGCCCTGCCCGGTGACCGGCCCGCTGTCGACGTCCTCGGTGAGCACCACGTTCTCGGGGCTGAACCGCCCGACCGTCGCCGGGTCGACCGGTGGTCCCGCGACCTGCGTCGTGCTGGTGGGCCGGCCCTTGCGCAGCCTGCGGTAGACGTCCGGGGTGATGCAGGCGAAGGACGCGGAGGCGGTGGCAAGGCTCTTGCCGCCGATCATCACGGTCACGTCGTAGCGCATGCCGGAGAGCTTCTCGCCCCGCCGGACCACATCGCGGCACCGCGTGTACAGCTCGACCTCGGTGGGCTTCGGGCTCGAGAGGAGCAGCTCCGGGCTCGTGGTGACAGCGATGTCGCGCATCATGAACTGATGCCCCAGCGGCACCGCGAACTCGGCGTGTGCCAGCAGGGAACCGACCTGACGGACCGACTCGACCAGGAGCATCGGGTCCTGGTAGCCGCCGGACCGGGTGAAGAGGGAGTGGCCGCGCGGCCACTGCGCCCGGACCACGAAGGACTCGCCCGCCCCCTCCGGCTCCGCGACCGCCTGCCAGTCGGTGAGCAGGACCTCCGCGACCGCCGCACGGTGCACGAACTCGCGGGGCACGGTGGTGGTCAGGACGCTGTCCGTCATCGCCGGCAGATCGACGACAGCGGTGGTTCCGAACGCTCCCGACCTGTGCGTCCTGACGTTCCGCCGGGGCTCGTGCACTGAGAAGGCATGGGTCTGCGTCGACATGCGTGCCACTCCTGAGCTGCTGTGGGCAGGGGAAAACACCCCAGAAACCGGCGGCGCCCCCGTGCCGATGATCGGACCCCCCAAGTACAGACAGGTCTGTCCGATAAAGCAAGTAAAACTTGACCGCCGCTTTACCGTCACTTGCCACACCCCCCGCCACCCGGCCGCCCGACCCCCCAACCGGAGCCAGGGACTCCCTTTTGACGCTCCGTCAAGTGTCTGAGGCATCACTTGTATCTCTCTTTACAATCAGACAAGTCTGTTTGGTACCTTGGGCGTTGCCACCCTCCGACAGCCCGCGAGCCACGCCTGTCACCCAGGAGAGAACACCATGAACCCGCAGGTCATCGACACATTCGGGCCTCACCGCACAAAACGGGACCACCCCACGGGCCCGCTGCCAGGGCGTACAACCACGCCTGCTCCTCTGCTCTCGCCCGCGTCCGCGGTCGAGCACAGAGTCCTGCGCATCCTGGTCGTGGAGAACGAGACGGCCGCCGCCGAAGCGTTGGTCCAGGGCCTGATGCGACAGGGCCACCACGCCGAGCACGTGGACACCGGCGGCGCGGCCCTGAACGCCCACCACGAAGCCGACCTGGTCCTGCTCGACCTCGATCTGCCCGACCTGGACGGCCTCGAGGTCTGCCGCGGCATCCGGACGGTCAGCGACACCCCCATCATCACCGTCACCGCGCGCGGCAACGAGCTCGACCGGGTGCTCGGCCTCCAGGCCGGCTCCGACGACTACCTGGTCAAGCCGTACGGCTTCCGCGAACTCCTGGCCCGCATCGAAGCGGTGATGCGGCGCTCCGCCCCCCGCACCCGGACGGCGCACGCCATCTCGCACGGACCGCTGCACATCGACGCGTCGACGCGCGAGGTCACCCTGGACGGCGACGCGGTGGAGCTGACCCGCAAGGAGTTCGACCTGCTGCATCTGCTCGCCATGCGCCCCGGAGCCGTCGTCTCGCGCCGCCAACTGATGGCGCAGATCTGGGACGACACCTGGTCCCGGCGGGGACGTACCATCGACACGCACGTCAGCAGCCTGCGCGGCAAGCTCGGTTCCAGCAGCTGGATCATCACGGTCCGAGGCGTCGGCTTCCGCCTCGGCCACCCCTGAGCCTCCCGCACCCCCACCCGCCCGACCGCCCCCGGACGGCCGCTCGCCCCTGACTTTGGGCACGGACGTCCCACTGGAGAGAGGTCGGGCCATATGATGCAGACAAGTCGGTCTGCCAGCGAGCACAGGGACGAGAGATGGCACTGCAGGAACGCGGGATCAAATCCCGGAATCTGCTTCTGAGGGCTGCCGCGGAGGTCATCGACGAACGCGGCTACGACTCGGCGAGCACCACCGAGATCCTCGAGCGGTCGGGGCTGACCCGCGGCGCCCTCTACCACCACTTCCCCTCCAAGGAAGCCATCGCCGTCGCCCTGCTCGCCCTGCACGGCGAGGCGGTCACCGTGGCCGCGCAGCCGGTGCGGCTCCAGGCCGTCATCGACCACACCTTCGACTTCGCCTTCGGGCTCCAGCGCGACCCCGTGCTGCGCGCCTGCGTGCGCCTCGCGGTGGAGCAGAGCACCTTCCGCAGCCACGCGTTCACGCCCTATCAGCAGTCCGGCGAGGCCATTCAGACCCTGCTGGGTCAGGCGCAGGAGCAGGGCGAGCTGCTCCCCGGCATCGACCTGGCCGAGGCCGCGGACATGATCACCGGGACGTTCACCGGGATACAGGTGATGTCGCAGGTCCAGACGGGCCGGCAGGACCTGCCCGAGCGCGTCGCCATGATGTGGCGGTTCCTGGTGCCGGGCCTCGTCAACCCGGGCATGATCGGCCACTTGCGCCTCACTCCGGCGCCGGCATCGGCATCGGCATCGGCATCGGCATCGGCCGAACTGTCCGGTGCCGTACGGGAGTAGTCCGAACGGCTCCGAGGCCCCACGCCAAACGGTGCGCGGCGCCCGTCCCACGTCCGCGACGTGGGACGGGC
>NZ_JBEZYN010000044.1:0-4858 GCF_040638605.1 Streptomyces sp. NPDC026092 | reverse complement strand
TGTTGTTGGTCACCCGGATCGTGTACGTGGCCTGGTCACCGATACTGATCGTGCCGGGCCCCGTCTTCGTCACCGACATGTCCACCGAAGGCGGCGTCGGGGCGCCTCCGCCGCCTTCGTAACGAGCGACCGCGAAGTCGGTGTTCGGCCCGCCGTTGCCGGCCGCGACGATCTTGCCGTCGGACTGCAGCGCGACCCCATTGGCGATGTCGGCGCCGTCGAACGAGGTGGTCACCCGGCCGCCGGTCCCGAAGCCGGGGTCCGGGGCGCCGTCGGTGTTGTAGCGGATCAGCCCGAAGTCGCCGCCGTCGCCACCCCTGCCCGCGATGACGATTCTGCCGTCGGCCTGTACGAACCCGTCCTTGGCGGCTCCACCGGCGGTGGTCACCCTGCCGTCACCGCTGAAGCTCGTGTCCAGGCTGCCGTCGGCGAGATACCGGACCACCGCGGCGTCCGCGTCGGTGTTCCCCATGGCGACGATCTTGCCGTCGGCCTGGACCGCCACCTCCTCGGCGCCCTCGTACGCGCCGAAATCGGTGCGCTGCATGCCGTCACCGCTGAACCCGGTGTCAAGGCTGCCGTCGGCGTTGTACCGCATCAGCATGAAGTCGAAGCGAGTGGTTCCCACATCGCCGCCGACGACGATCTTGCCGTCGGACTGCAGGGCGAGCGAGCGGCCCGTTCCGCCCTCCTCCAGGCTCGGGGCCGGGTCTGTGGTCACCATGCCGTCGCCGTCGAAGGTGGCGTCCGGGGTGCCGTCCGCCAGGAGGCGGGCCGCCGCGAAGAGGCCGCCGGTGTATCCGGCGGCGACGATCCTGCCGTCCGAACGCACCGCCACGTCCATGGCCGACGCGGGCTGACCGAACGCGCTGAGGAACGCGACGCCGCCGTCACCGAACGTCGTGTCCAGGCTGCCGGTGGCGGTGTAGCGGGCCACCGTGAACCTGCAGCACTCCTCGAAGCCCGTACCGGAGCTCCCCGCCACGACGATCTTGCCGTCGGACTGCACCGCGGCCGCCTCGGCGTTGTCGACGAAGCCGCCGATGTCCGTGGACACCCGTCCACCGCTGCCGAAGGTGGAGTCCAGACTGCCGTCCGCGAGATAGCGGACCAGCGCGAAGTTTCCGAGCGAGTCCGGCGCGTCGGTGCCGACGACGACGACCTTGCCGTCGGACTGGACCACCACGTCGTTGCCCGCCTCCTCGCCGCCGGCGTCGGTGAGCACCGTACCGTCGCCCCCGAAGCCGGGATCCAGATCTCCCGGGGCGGCCAGTGCGGCTCCGGGAAGGGCGAGCACCAGCGCCAGACCCGCGACGACCGCGAGTCCTCCGCGCCCCAGGGTTCTTCGCAGACCAGTGAATGTGGACATGGAGACCTCTCGGATCGGGGCGTCCTGCGTGACGGTCCACAGACTCCGGCCCTGCCCACGGCTGCGGGCCCACGGCTCGGCCCCGCTGAGCTGCATGGACGGTGTGATCCACTCACCAGGGTGAGGACGCGGGAGGGCCGAGGGTCGAGGGCCGTCCAGGGCCTCGCCCTTCGACGTGGAAG
Organism: Streptomyces sp. NPDC026092; assembly: GCF_040638605.1. Lineage (NCBI taxonomy): Bacteria > Bacillati > Actinomycetota > Actinomycetes > Kitasatosporales > Streptomycetaceae > Streptomyces > Streptomyces sp. NPDC026092. The sequence continues at coordinate 3,307 of NZ_JBEZYN010000044.1, read as the reverse complement.
GTGGGGAAGTTGGGAACCTGGTGTGCGGTGCTCAGGGCAGTTCGCAGTTCGCTGAGGAGCCCGGCCCGCTCGGCGAGGAGGGCGGCCTGGAGGCGCCGCTGCACCCCGAGCGCGGGCTCGGGGCCAAGAAACGGTCCTGACAGGGAGCGGTGTGGATTCCGTTCGCAGGGGAGGGGAGGGGGCTCCCACGGCCGGAGGGAGGGGAGTTCGCACTGCCTGCCGGCCTCTGCAACCGTCCGTCGAGCCGCCGCGTCCAGGCCGGTATGGAGCTGAAGGGCGAGCGCCGGGCAGTCGTCAGGAACGTTCTCGCCGTCTTCGGCGCCGCGGTCGGACTGGTCGTCTGGGTGCCAAGGGCCGCGTTCAGTCTCGACGGCGGATTCGAGAGCCATGCCCGCGACCTGACCGTGCTCTTCGTCGACCTGCCGCTCATCCTGCTCGGCGGCGCGCTGGTGCCGGTGGTCACCTTGGCCCTGGCCGTCAGGCGGGTCCCGCCGTGGGCCGCGGCGGTCGCGGCCCTGGCCGCGCTGGCGCTCGGGGTGTGGGGCCTCACGGAGTGGTGGACCCCGCGCCAGCATCCGGACCCGGGCTACGACGTCCCCGGCATGTGAGCGCCCAGCCCGTCTGTGTTCCTCACCATCCGTAAGATCCGTCGGGCTTCCGGGCGAAGAAGGTCCCGAACCGCCTCTGGGGCCCTTCCCCAGGCTCCTGAGTCAGCCGCGCGGTGAGCACGAACCCGGCCTGCCCGAGGAGTTCGGCGATCCGTCCGGGCGGGAGGAGGTACGAGGTGTACGACAGGGGTAGCCCGCCGTACGCCTCCGTCGGCCGGAGCCGCTCGCCGTCACTGTCCCCGTCCTCGTCCCCCACATGCCCGGCGAGCATCAGATGCCCACCGGGCGTGAGCACGCGATGGAACTCCCCGAAGACGAGCGGCAGTTCCTCTGGTGGTGTGTGGTGCGTGGAGTAGTAGGCGAGTACGCCGCCCAGCGCCCCGTCCGAGACGGGCAGCGCGGTCATAGACCCGACGACGAACGGCAGATGGGGGTACGCCTGACGGGCCTGGTCGACCATCCCGAGGGACAGGTCCACCCCGAACACGTCGGCCACCCCGCGCTCGGCCAGATACGCGGCGACTTTGCCCGGCCCGCACCCGACATCGGCCACGGCCCCGGCGTTCCCCACGGCCTCGGCGAACACGTCCAACATCCCACGTGACACCGGATCCAGCCGCGACGGGGGCGGCACCATGCCGGCATAGGCGGCGGCCACGGTGTCGTACGACTCCTGAACGGCGAGGAGATGGGAGAGGAACTCGGGCACGCGACCGACTCTAGGCGCTGGGGGCCTCCTTGCGGGTCGGGTGTCGGGCTCTTCGCGGGCTTCTGGTTCGGCCGCCCTCGTTCTGAGTGTGGCGGGCGGAGGGCGTGCCCACGGGGAAGGGCGGGGATCGCTGCGGTGGCGAGTCCGGCTTGCGGGCCGGTGGGGTGGGGGCCGGGCATCGCTCCGGTCGCGGGAGCGGTCTTGGCCCGGTGGGTGGGGGCTTGGCGGGGGCGGGGGAGTTGGTGCGGGTTGGCTCTGGGTGCGCGGCAGTGGGATGGGGCGGTGACGGCACCGGCTCAGGGTCCGACGCCGAGTGGGCGGCCGGGCTTCATGCCCCGTGGGGCAGGAGGGGAGTGTGCGGGAGGCCGCCGTGCCCTAAGTGCAGCGAACTCCGCGCAGTCCAATCCGAGTAATGGCTGGCACCGGGTAAATCGGGCACCGGATGCCGACTTCGGGGGCAAACGTGCAGACAGAAGGCGATCCGGGAGTTGGGCACGGCCTTCTGTGGCCGTGCGGCCGGGTGCGAACCTCTGGCCGGGTCCGAGGAACTGCCGGGCTGGCGTGACGAGCCGTGGGCGGCGGCCTGAGTGCCTGGACCAGGTCCCTCGCGCCCGGCATGCCCTGTGCGGACAGCAGCACCATCTGCGCGCGCCGCCAGGTCACCACGGAGCCCGTGCCTCTGCGGACTAGGCCCTGATCCGCCGGACAGGCCCTAGCCGCAGTAACCGCCGGCCCTCGTCGTCATCTCGCGAACGCGCACTCGTATCGCCACCCGAAAGGCTTGGCGGCCCGATGCCGTTGGAGTGTCAGGTTCAGGAGGAGTTGTCGGAGTCGGCCGCGAGCGTTTTGCCTACGATTCCCGACCGGGTGACGCCGTCGACAGCGACACAGATGCCGAAGACACGATCGTGGCTGGTCCAGCCGTTGATGCGGCCACGGTTATTGCTGATCTGCACCCGCTTCCTGGCGGAGTCCACGGACGACACCACGTGCAAGTAGACCGTCCCCGAGACGCGGGCGAGGACGATGTCCCCGACATCCAGCTTGGACGGGTCGACCGGGGCAACGACTACCTGCTGCCGACTGCGTATCAGCGGGACCATCGAGGAGCCGCTGGGCCTGAACGTCACGGTGGCCCCGCCGGCAACCCTGCCTGCCACTGCATCCAATGCACCCATCCGATGATCGTGGCAGATTCCCCTGCATCACCCCACCGACTACTTCTCCGTGCTCCACCAGCGAGGCGAACGTTGTCTGATCCGGCAATAGCCGGGCGGGGCAGGTCCTTTGCGTCCGGTGGAGTGGGGCCGGGCACTCGGAGTAGCTGCTACCCGGTAGTTGGGGGCTCGGTTTGCCGTGGAGGGATGGGTGAGTTGGTGCCGGTCGGCTCGGGGTGGGCGGCAGCGACGTGGGGCGGTGACGGCACCGGCCCAGCGTCCGACGCCGAGGCTCCGTTGGGGCTCATTCCCCGACGATCACTCTCGGTGGGTCCCGAATGCCCGTCGGCAGCAGCTGGTTTGGGGAGGGGCGGCATACGCACGCTCGTCGCGCCCTAAGTGCAGCGCACTCTGAGTATCCGCATGCACGAGCCGTGGTCGAAGCGGGGTATATCGGGGCACGGGAAGCGAGTTCGGGGGGGGGGGAAAGCTTGCGCCTGAGGGGTGATCCGAGGCCTACCTCCGCCTCAATCCGCCCCGATTCCCGATGGCGAGTCCTTCCCCGCCGCCCCTCCGGAGTGACTAGCCGGGCACGAAGTGCGGCCGCTGAAAGGGCGAACCGGGGGAATCCTGCACCAACCCCACCGCCCGGGGCTACCCTCATCGTCCCTCGCGAGGCACTGGCCACCATGAAGTCCGGCTGCCGCAGCAGCGATTCGAGGGCTCGCTCTTGCTCCAACCGTTCCTAATCAGTGAGCAGGAGTGAGTCTTGGACCCAAGCCTGTGCACTGCGGACATCCCGAACGGTTTTGGATGTCCTGGTCTCCCGCTTT
>NZ_JBEZYN010000043.1:3407-4983 GCF_040638605.1 Streptomyces sp. NPDC026092 | reverse complement strand
TGAGGACAAGCCCTCGGCCTATTAGTACCGGTCAGCTCCACCCATTACTGGGCTTCCACATCCGGCCTATCAACCCAGTCGTCTACTGGGAGCCTTACCCTCTCAAGGAGGTGGGAATACTCATCTCGAAGCAGGCTTCCCGCTTAGATGCTTTCAGCGGTTATCCCTCCCGAACGTAGCCAACCAGCCATGCCCTTGGCAGGACAACTGGCACACCAGAGGTTCGTCCGTCCCGGTCCTCTCGTACTAGGGACAGCCCTTCTCAATATTCCTACGCGCACAGAGGATAGGGACCGAACTGTCTCACGACGTTCTAAACCCAGCTCGCGTACCGCTTTAATGGGCGAACAGCCCAACCCTTGGGACCGACTCCAGCCCCAGGATGCGACGAGCCGACATCGAGGTGCCAAACCATCCCGTCGATATGGACTCTTGGGGAAGATCAGCCTGTTATCCCCGGGGTACCTTTTATCCGTTGAGCGACGGCGCTTCCACAAGCCACCGCCGGATCACTAGTCCCGACTTTCGTCCCTGCTCGACCCGTCGGTCTCACAGTCAAGCTCCCTTGTGCACTTACACTCAACACCTGATTGCCAACCAGGCTGAGGGAACCTTTGGGCGCCTCCGTTACCCTTTGGGAGGCAACCGCCCCAGTTAAACTACCCATCAGACACTGTCCCTGATCCGGATCACGGACCGAGGTTAGACATCCAGCACGACCAGAGTGGTATTTCAACGGCGACTCCACAACCACTGGCGTGGCTGCTTCAAAGTCTCCCACCTATCCTACACAAGCCGAACCGAACACCAATATCAAACTGTAGTAAAGGTCCCGGGGTCTTTCCGTCCTTCTGCGCGAAACGAGCATCTTTACTCGTAGTGCAATTTCACCGGGCCTATGGTTGAGACAGTCGAGAAGTCGTTACGCCATTCGTGCAGGTCGGAACTTACCCGACAAGGAATTTCGCTACCTTAGGATGGTTATAGTTACCACCGCCGTTTACTGGCGCTTAAGTTCTCAGCTTCGCAACCCCGAAAGGTCACTAACCGGTCCCCTTAACGTTCCAGCACCGGGCAGGCGTCAGTCCGTATACATCGCCTTACGGCTTCGCACGGACCTGTGTTTTTAGTAAACAGTCGCTTCTCGCTGGTCTCTGCGGCCACCCCCAGCTCAGAGTGCAAGACTCATCACCAGACGTGGCCCCCCTTCTCCCGAAGTTACGGGGGCATTTTGCCGAGTTCCTTAACCATAGTTCACCCGAACGCCTCGGTATTCTCTACCTGACCACCTGAGTCGGTTTAGGGTACGGGCCGCCATGAAACTCGCTAGAGGCTTTTCTCGACAGCATAGGATCATCCACTTCACCACAATCGGCTCGGCATCAGGTCTCAGCCTTAACGTGTGACGGATTTGCCTACCACACGGCCTACACCCTTACCCCGGGACAACCACCGCCCGGGCTGGACTACCTTCCTGCGTCACCCCATCGCTTACCTACTACCACCTTGGTTCGCCGGCTCCACCACTTTCCTTTCCCCGAAGGGTCCGGAACGGCTTCACGGGCTTAGCATTAGA
>NZ_JBEZYN010000043.1:1707-3310 GCF_040638605.1 Streptomyces sp. NPDC026092 | reverse complement strand
TTGGGCGTTTCAAAGCGGGTACCGGAATATCAACCGGTTGTCCATCGACTACGCCTGTCGGCCTCGCCTTAGGTCCCGACTTACCCTGGGCAGATCAGCTTGACCCAGGAACCCTTAGTCAATCGGCGCACACGTTTCTCACGTGTGTATCGCTACTCATGCCTGCATTCTCACTCGTGAACCGTCCACAACTCGCTTCCGCGGCTGCTTCACCCGGCACACGACGCTCCCCTACCCATCACAGCACCCGTTGGGGCTTATTGCTGCAATGACACGACTTCGGCGGTACGCTTGAGCCCCGCTACATTGTCGGCGCGGAATCACTTGACCAGTGAGCTATTACGCACTCTTTCAAGGGTGGCTGCTTCTAAGCCAACCTCCTGGTTGTCTCTGCGACTCCACATCCTTTCCCACTTAGCGTACGCTTAGGGGCCTTAGTCGATGCTCTGGGCTGTTTCCCTCTCGACCATGGAGCTTATCCCCCACAGTCTCACTGCCGCGCTCTCACTTACCGGCATTCGGAGTTTGGCTAAGGTCAGTAACCCGGTAGGGCCCATCGCCTATCCAGTGCTCTACCTCCGGTAAGAAACACACGACGCTGCACCTAAATGCATTTCGGGGAGAACCAGCTATCACGGAGTTTGATTGGCCTTTCACCCCTAACCACAGGTCATCCCCCAGGTTTTCAACCCTGGTGGGTTCGGTCCTCCACGAAGTCTTACCTCCGCTTCAACCTGCCCATGGCTAGATCACTCCGCTTCGGGTCTTGAGCGTGCTACTGAATCGCCCTATTCGGACTCGCTTTCGCTACGGCTTCCCCACACGGGTTAACCTCGCAACACACCGCAAACTCGCAGGCTCATTCTTCAAAAGGCACGCAGTCACGACCCACTGGGTAAACCCAATGAGCGACGCTCCCACGGCTTGTAGGCACACGGTTTCAGGTACTATTTCACTCCGCTCCCGCGGTACTTTTCACCATTCCCTCACGGTACTATCCGCTATCGGTCACCAGGGAATATTTAGGCTTAGCGGGTGGTCCCGCCAGATTCACACGGGATTTCTCGGGCCCCGTGCTACTTGGGTGTCTCTCAAACGAGCCGTTGATGTTTCAGCTACGGGGGTCTTACCCTCTACGCCGGACCTTTCGCATGTCCTTCGCCTACATCAACGGTTTCTGACTCGTCTCACAGCCGGCAGACTGTGAAAGAGAGATCCCACAACCCCGCATGCGCAACCCCTGCCGGGTATCACACGCATACGGTTTGGCCTCATCCGGTTTCGCTCGCCACTACTCCCGGAATCACGGTTGTTTTCTCTTCCTGAGGGTACTGAGATGTTTCACTTCCCCTCGTTCCCTCCACATGCCCTATGTGTTCAGGCATGGGTGACAGCCCATGACGACTGCCGGGTTTCCCCATTCGGAAACCCCCGGATCAAAGCCTGGTTGACGGCTCCCCGGGGACTATCGTGGCCTCCCACGTCCTTCATCGGTTCCTGGTGCCAAGGCATCCACCGTGCGCCCTTAAAAACTTGGCCACAGATGCTCGCGTCCACTGTGTAGTTCTCAAGCAACGACCAGCCACCCATCACCCCGCCCTAC
>NZ_JBEZYN010000042.1:0-5578 GCF_040638605.1 Streptomyces sp. NPDC026092 | reverse complement strand
GCCGGCCCGCAGCCCGGACTCGACTCCGGACGGCGCGTCCTCAATGACCAGGCAATCCTCCGGCTTGGCGCCAAGCTGCTCGGCGGCCAGCAGGTAGGGAACCGGTGACGGCTTGCCTTCCGCGACCGCGGCGGCATCCACAAGCACGCGCGGGACCGGCAGCCCGGTACGGGCGAACCGCCCGCGCACCCGGTGCTCGTAGTTCGAGGTCACCAGTGCCCAGCACCCCGAGGGCAGGCCGGACAGCAACTCCGCGGCACCGTCGAAAGCGGCATAGACACCGGACCGGACATCCTCGTCCTCCAGCTCATGCAACGCGGCCAGGCACTCCCGCGGGTCCCGGTCCGAGGCCACCGCAACGAAGGTCTCCATAGGGCGCGTCCGCAGCGCCACTTGGTACACAGCAGCAGGGTCGAGTCTGTAGCGCGCCGCCCACGCCTCCCAGACTCGACGCTGGTTGGCCACCGCGTCGATCAAAGTCCCGTCGACATCGAAGAGGACGTACTTCGCAGAACCTGGCTGGGTGTGTTCGCTGGTCACGCCGTGATCATGCCATCAGCCCATCAAGCCGACGGTTGCGGGACGGCCCTTAGCCCCAGCTCACCTCCTACGGGAGGACGCTGTCATGAGCGTCCGCTCCTGCCGCCAGGATCAGGGCGACCGCCTCGTCGAGGGCGGCCATCTCCTCCTGGGTGAGGGTCGGATTGGCGGCCCGCCGGGCCCGGGCCTCAGGCAGCAGCATGCCGTCGGTGCCGCCGAGTTGGCGCACCAGAGCGGGGAGGACGGTCCGGGCGATTTCGGCGGCGGCTGGCATGGTGAGCGCCGCCTGCGCGAGGACCAGCGCGGCCATCGCGGTGTCAAGACCGGGAGGTCCCTCCTGGGCGGTGGACCAGTCGATCACCACGGGACCGTCGGGGGTGAGGCAGACGTTCTCCGGGTGCAGGTCGAGGTGGACGATGCGGTGGGCGGGGTCGGCTCCGGCCCGGGGCGGGATGGCGTGCAGTCGCACCAGCAGGTCGGCCGGCAACTCGCCCGCCTGATCGCCGCTGAGCGTGCCCGCAACCAGCGCCTCACGCATAGTCGGCCCCGACAGCCGCTGCAACACCAACTCCCCGGCCCCCGCGCCCGGCCACACCGCCGGCACCGGATACCCGTGCTCGGCCACGTACGCCATCACGGCCGCCTCACCGGTGGCGTCCTCGCCGTCGCGGTAGCGCCGCACGACCCGGTCCTCGTCGAGGGCGAACACATCCGCCGTCCGCCCCGCCCCTATCAACTCCCCGATCTCCACCCGGCAGAACTTACACCGAGCGCCGACGGAGCTACGTCGAGTTCTTCATCGCCCTGGCACCGCCACCGCCCCTGGCCACCGTCACCGCCACCGTCACCATCCGCAGCCTGATCCGACGAGCCCGGTTCATGTGCAGTGACCAGCCGTGGGTAGCCGTCCTGCCGGTGGGGATTGATTTCCTGAGGGCGGTATTGGGGTGTGAGGGCGTGGGGAGCCGGTGTGTTTCCGGCGGTCGGAGGGCTGTCGGTCAATAGGCTGCGTGGGCTGGTCGACTCATGAAACCCGGGATGTCCTTGCTTGCTGTAACCGTGATCGCCTGTGTGTTGCTGGTCTGGTGTGTGCTTTCGTATCGCCTTGCCCGGTGGAGTATTACCGCGCCGATTGCGATGCTGGCGGCGGGGATCGCTCTGACGAGCGGGTCCGATCCGCCGCTCGTTTTCGACTTCGGCGATATGGCCGGCTTCGAGCATGCGGTGGAGGTCGTCCTCGCGCTGCTGCTGTTCGTGGATGCCACCGAGGTCCCGTCGGGAGTGATCCGCCGAGAGAGGAGCGTCGTGGCGCGCCTTCTCGGAGGCGCGCTGCCGCTGACGCTGGGCGCGGCGTTCCTGACCGCCTTCGCCTTCTTCCCGGACCAGCCCGGATGGGTGCTGGCGGTGCTGGCCACGGTCGTCGTCCCTCTGGACCTGGCGCCCACCGCCGCGGTCGTGCGGGACAAGCGGATCCCGGCGCGCCTACGTGAGGTGCTCAATGTCGAGGGCGGTCTGAACGACGGCATCATCTCCCCGGTGTTCCTGCTCTGCGTGGCCGCCGCCGCGGAGGCCCACACGGCGAGCGACGACTACGCCGAGGCCGTCCTCGACGCCGTCGGCTCGGCGGCGTGGGCCCTCGGCGCGGGCTCGCTCGTCGGCTCGGTCGCGGGATGGCTGCTGCGCCGCTCCTGGGCGAGGAACTGGGCGCAGCCGGCGGCCATGCGACTCGGGGTCCTCAGCGTGCCCATCGCCGCGTACTCCCTGTCCTCGGCCTTGGGCGGCAACGGCTTCGTCGCCGCCTTCGTCGCGGGCGTCTGCATGGCTCCCGCGATGCGGCACATGCCGGAGAACGCCGTGGAGATGACCGACGACCTCGTCACCCTGCTGACGCTCGCCCTGTGGTTCCTCTTCGGCCAGATCGTCACGAACGAGTTCTGGGACGGCTTCCACTTCTCGGCCATCTGCTACGCCGTCCTCGCCGTCACCCTGGTACGCATCGTGCCGGTCCTGCTCGTCCTGATCGGCACGGACCTGTCCCTGAGAGACAGGCTCTTCCTCGGGTGGATGGGGCCCAGGGGAGTGACCTCGGTGGTCTTCGGCCTGCTCGCCGCACTTGAACTGCCCGCTGCCGGCGGAGGCGACTTCATCTCGCGCGTCATGGTGATCACCGTGATGGTCAGCATCGTCCTGCACGGCCTGAGCAGCGAACCGATCGCCCGCAGCTACGCCCGCCATCGACGCACCGCGGACGACGCACGGAAGAGCACGTCGTAACGGCTGGAGGAGACGCTCCCACGTCCCGCCGGCCGACCACAGGCGATGCCGTTCATAGACCGTCTTCCATGGCCCGAACCGTTCCAGCAGGTCACGCCACTGCACGCCGGTCCGCACCCGGTGCAGAATCCCGTCGATCGGGCCGGGACCTGGCAGGACCAGCCGTTTCGCACCAGGAGCTTGCGCGCGCCCTGGATGGTGTAGGTCAGGTGGAAACGCCGACCAATTACGGTCTTGACCCGCGCCAGCGTCCACCGCTGGTCTTCCCAGCCATGTGCGGCCGGTCCCTTGGCCAGCTCCGCCTCCAGCTGCGCGAACTGCTTCTCGCTCAGCCTCGGCAGCGACGCCGGCCCCTGCGACCGCAGAGCCCGCGGACCGCCTTCCTCCCACGTCTGCCGTCATCGCTGCACCGAGCGGACGCTGACCCGCAGGTCCATGGCGATCACCGAGCTCGCCTCGCCCCGGGCGAACCGCTCGGCCGCCTTGAGCCGTAACTCCTCACGGAACTGCTGCCGTTCGGCGGTCAGACCGCCCCCTTGTGGATACCGCATACCCCGGTGATACCGCACGGGCGACGAGCCGTCAGCCCCTACGACTCCACGAGTTCAACCTCAGTAGGCGAGGCTCGATTTGCGGATGGTCGAGCAGGCCGTCGCCGCCTTCAATTCCTGGCGGATCCTCCGCAAGATTCTTGCTCGATCACGCTCATCACCGGCCTTCCAACCCGTCCTCCGCCTGTATCTGACCGGCTCAGAGTGAGGATGGGGCCGATTGATGTCACGTCGTACCGCCTTCTTCATCGTGCAGGTACTTCCGTGCCGCAGCGACGAACTCGGATTGACGGTTATCCACGGCCAGAAGCATCAACATGAGGTATCCGAACTCGCCCTCCGGGGCTTCGCGGTGAAATATCGCTTGGCGAAGGGTATTGACATCCAGCAGTTTGTCCACCTTGCTGGCTGCCGCAACAACCTCTTTAGGGGCCCCGAGCTCCAGGACTTGGCGAGCGAGTCGGAGGCTGGACATATCCAGCGCCGCTACCTTCGCCTCGGCTAGCTCCCAGTCCTCCCTGCATATTGGGGTAAGCGCCTCTAGGTAATGGCGCGCGGCGTCAGCGGCCGCAGCAGTGAAGTCTGAGCACATTTTCAGCAGCTTCTCACGCTGCCATTCATCTGCGGCCGGGTAACGTGGAGCCTTCCCTCTAGATTCCTTGCGCGCCTGCGGCACGCGCGCGGCAGCGCGACGCAGGGCCAGTAATGGCCCTACATCTGAGCCCAGCGCCCCTCCCAAGGCCACGACCGTGGCCTCGGAGGGCACCTTGTTGCCGTTCAACGCCTGACTGATCGTTGTCCGCCCCAGCCCTGTCCGCAGTTGCAGCGCCCCCATCTGCAACCCGCGCTGTGCCCGAAGCGTGCGCAGTCGCAGAGCGAGTTCCGCCAACGGGTCCTCGTGCGCCTCCTCCACGTCCTGCTCCTCCACCTCTTGGGCGACCGCCTTCGTTCATCTTGTTCGGCCTGAACGCCAGTGAACACCAGAACCGCGAAATTTCACCGGAGTTGTAGTCGTCTATCGCCCCGGGAAGAGAGCATGAACACCTCATCCATCCGCCTGATGCTCCTGGCTCTGCTTCTGGCAGTCGTCACGCTCTTCTGCACGCTCGCAGGAGCAGCAGCTGGTCTGCTCGCTCGGATCGACGGAGCCAGCTACGCCAATGCCCTGCGACGCGGTGCCGTAGTCTTCGCAGGTAGCGCCACCTTGTCTCTGGCAGTGTTGACCTTTGTTCTCACGGCAGTGTGAGCCCTTCCCGGAGCGGTCGGCCGTACTCGCCCTGAAGCCGCAGTACCTCCGCGCGCGCCCCTCCTCTGGTGTTGTCCCTACGCCGTGCAGATTCGTTTTCAGCCACGGCCGGAATCGTGCGACTGGGCGGCGACAACCCGGAGGCGGCGTAACCCTGCCGGGACGGGCGCATTCCGGGGCTGTGGATCACATGGGGAGGGCCTGGCGCCCTACGCTGGCGGTGTTGAGCTGTGCAGGGAGGGGCAGGGCGGTGTGGTCTGATGCTTCCCCGGAACCGTACGCGGACTCTGTGAGGTTCGGGCAGCGCATGCAGATCCTCCGTGAGCGGCGCGGGATGTCCCGCGAGGTCCTGGCCGGCCTGGTCGGCATGCCGGTCGACTGGGTCAAGCAGGTGGAGAACGGCCGCATCCAGGCGCCCGGCATTGACACCGTGCTGCGTGCCGCCGAGGCCCTGCGCGTCCGCGACCTCGCCGACCTCACCGGACGCGGCGACATGCCCGCCCCGCTGCTCCAGGGGCCCGGTCATCCCCGTCTGGCCGCCGTCCGCGCCGCGGTCGACGCCCTGCCGATCGGCAGCGCCGTACCGGTGCCTGTGCGTGCCAAGCACCTCGCGGCCCGGCTCGCCGTCGCGTGGAGGTCGCGGCACGAGGCGCCGAACCACCGGGAGATCCTCGGCGCGCTCCTGCCGGACCTGATCCGGGACGTCCAGCTCGCCGTGCAGCACGCCCAGGCGCCAGCGGAGTGGCGGGCGGCGCAGGCGGTGCTGAGCGAGGTCTACAGCCTCGCCCAGTTCTTCTTGGCCTACCAGCCCGACCCGTCGCTGCTGTGGCCGGTGGCCGAGCGCGGCACGGTCGCCGCCGCGCAGTCCGGCGACCCGCACGCGATCGGCGTCTCGGCGTGGCTGATGGCCAGGCGCACCGGGACGCGGGGCAGTACGACGCCGCCGACGCGGTCACCATGCAGGCTC
>NZ_JBEZYN010000041.1:0-16019 GCF_040638605.1 Streptomyces sp. NPDC026092 | reverse complement strand
ACCCGCACGCGATCGGCGTCTCGGCGTGGCTGATGGCCAGGCGCACCGGGACGCGGGGCAGTACGACGCCGCCGACGCGGTCACCATGCAGGCTCTGGAGCACCTCGCGCCGCTGCTGCCCGACGCGAACGAAGACGTCCTCGCGATCGCGGGCGCGCTGCGGTTCGAGGCCGGCTACACCGCCGCCGCCGGGGCAGCAAGGGCACCGCATGGGGCCACTGGGGCCATGCGAGGGAGATGGCCCAAGCCCTGCCCAGCGGCTACTGCCACCCTGTGACGTCGTTCTCCCAGGCCATCATCGGCGCCCACGCGCTCACTGTCGCCGTTGAGCTGCACGCCGGCCCGGAGTCCGTACGCCAAGCCGCCCGCGCCGACGCCACCACCATCCCCTCCCGCCCCCGCCGCGCCCGGCACCGGATCGAGGAGGCCCGCGGCTACCAGCTCGACGGCCGGCCCGATGCCGCCATCGCCACCCTGGAGAAGGCCTACGAGGCCGCCCCGGAGACGATCCGCTACAACGGCTACGCCCAGGTCCTCATTCTCGAAGAATGCTCCGCGCGCACCGCGAACCGCCGGCGCCGCGCCTCCGACCTCGCGGTCAAGGTCGGCCTCCTGGCCGCGTAAGACGAGGGGTAGTTTCCTACCCCCTGCCCGCTCCCGGCGCTCCTACCGTCGACGTCACCAGCCCATGTGACCTCAACGGGAGGAGCGCCTCATGACGTTCAGGCCCCAGGCGCGCGGGACGCTCCCCAGCACCGGCCAGCGCCCCTGCACGTACTGCCCGAACCCGGGTGCGGACTGCTTTGTCCGCGTCCAGGACGACGGCCGGCACGTCTACGCCCACCGCGATGCCATCCGGCTCCACACCGAGCGGTTCTCCCAGGCCGTCGGCGAACTCGGCTCGGACTCTCCCGCCGTCCGGCTCGGGGGCGTCCACGCCCTGGCCGGCCACGCCGACGACGCCCCCGACGACGCCCCCGACAACAGCCTGCGTCAGACGTGCATCGATGTCCTGTGCGCCTACCTCCAGCTCCCCTTCACCCCCGACCCGGGCAGCGATCCCGCCCACTAGGCCGAACACCATCAGTACCTGGCCTTCCGCAAGGTCCGCCACACCATCCTGCGCCTCATCGGCGAGCACTACCGACGCCCCCAGGGAACCCCCCCGCTCCTGGCAGGGCTGCGACCTGGACCTCACCGGCGTCACCATCGGCTGCGACATGGACTTCAGCAACGCGGAGTTCTCCACCGGCACCGTCAACTTCGGCGGCGCGGAGTTGTGCGGCGGCACTGTGGACTTCGGCTGCGCGGAGTTGTCCGACGGCACCGTACGCGTCCTGAGCGACGCAGGGTTCTCCGGAGGCACCGTGCGCTTTGACCATGCGGAGGGCCAGCTCCCGAGAGACTCCTCCTTGCAGTCGGCACCCCAGCCCCCACGTCGGTCACCCTGCCCCCACCCTGGCTGAGTTCGTAGCATCTGCGCAGCATGCGCTGTGCGAGCGGTCGACGGCTGCGGGTACAGAGCCCCTCCCTCTGGCATCGACCGCCGTACTGGGGTGGCAAAGCCCGCGCCTCAAGGCGCGGGCTTCTTGCTGCTCCGGCTCCGGAGCCATATCTGAGTCACGACCGCCGTCGGCTACTTCTGGGAGCTCTGGGTCCTCCGACGTCCCATCGCTCCAGGCCGACCTCATCGCCGACCGCCGCGAGGGGGCGCTGCGGTCGCCCCGCATCCCCGGGCATCGTCTTCATGTGTGAGTGCGCGACGGGTGTGCGAAGAAACGTGCGGAACAGCCGTTACGTGGCTCTGTCACTCGACCGGCACAGTGCGCCGGGTGGCGCGACCGTTCGTGCGCCGGAGCTCGCAAAGGCTTGCTGTTGATCGCCGAGCGGGTGGATGTAACGGGCAGTGGATGTCAGGGCCGCGCCCGCGGCGGGTGTGTGATCGGTACAGGGGACGGTTACGGAAATGTCCGTACTCGGTAACGGGCCCCGGTTGGTGTTCCGGCGCGGCCGGCGGGGCCGCAGAGTTTGGGTCCTCGGCCCGAACCGGACCGGGATCAACACCGCTCCCACCAGCATGTATGGGCTTGTGGGGCTCTGTTCTTGAGGGGACATCACACATGTCTGCTTCTTCGACCGCCCGCCGTATCGCCGCCACCGCGCTTGCGGCCGGCGCGATCGTCTCCGCCGTCGCTCTGCCGGCCGCCGCCCACGACCACGACGACCGGCGCGCCCCGAAGGTGGAGATCAGCCGGGTCCAGGCCGACAGCCCCGGACGCGACAACCGTTCCAACCGGTCGCTGAACGCCGAGTGGGTCGAGATCACCAACAACACCCGCCACGCGATCAACCTCAAGGGCTGGACCCTGAAGGACGACGACGGCAACCGCTACCGCTTCGGCGACTTCCGCCTGAACGGCCGCGCCACCGTCCGTGTCCACACGGGCGAGGGCCGCGACACCCGTACCGACCTCTACCAGGACCGCGGCGACTACGTCTGGGGCAACGACCACGACAAGGCGATCCTCCGCGACGACCGCGGCCGCACCGTCGACACCGAGTCCTGGGGCCGTCACCACCACCGCCGCTAGCCAGGCCGCCGGCGGCCTGTACGTCGGCTCGTCCACGGCGGGCGGCAGGGCCCGCCGACCCACGTGAACCGCGTGCGCCGGGCAGGTACCCCCTGCTCGGCGCACGTATGCGTCCGGGCTTTGTTCCTGGCAGCCATGAGCAGCATCACCTGCCGTTCGGATTCACGCCGGTACTACGACCGCGAACGAGCCGAGGGCAAGAGGCACTCCCAAGCAGTCCTGGCGCTGGCCAGGCGACGAGTCAGCGTGCTGTGGGCACTTCTGCGGGACCAGATCGCCCGCGCCGACGAACGCTGTGCCCGCGGCAACTTCCGCGCCTTCGCCCAGATCACCACCCACGTCATCGATGCCGTCCTGACGAACCCCCTCGCGCACTCCGGCAGCGCCCTGATCGAGGCGGCATGCCGCCGACTGGGCATCTGAGAAGCCCCTACGCGGTACCCGGAGCCGACCGTGCCACGGCCCCGTCCCGGGACGGCACATCAGGCCGGAGTGTCTCGCTGCGAGGGTGCTCATGACGTGCGCCGTCACCGCCACGGGCCGCTGCACCCCACAGCGCGCCCTGCCCCGAAGACGACACTCTTGTCCTGGCCGGCTCGCAGCGTCCACACGACACCGGGAGGCAATATCCGTATCCTCTATGCGTAATACGCATTCAGGATACTAGGGTGGCCGACATGATGAGTGCCGAGGAGATCCTGCGGCTGACGGTGGCCGCGTTGATGACGCGGACCGGTGAGCGTCAGGGCGACCTGGCCGCGGGGCTGGGGCAGTCCCAGGCGCAGGTGTCCCGCAAGCAGTCCGGCCGCGCCCACTGGTCCCTGGAAGACGTCGACCTCCTGGCCGCCCACTACCGGCTCCACGCCCTGGATCTCCTGGCCGGGCCGACGCATGCCGTGGGTGTCCTCCACGGCGCGGTCCCGAGCCTTGTCCCGGGCACCCTGCCCCCGCTCGCCGTCCCGCCCGCGCAGGCCTCTCTGCCGGGCCGTCAGTCTGCCGCTCCCGCCCCGGCCTTGAGCCTGGAACGCGAACCGGTGGGGCGGTGTGTGCTGTGCGGTGAGCCGGCGTACGACGATGTCGACGGCTACCCCCAGCACCTCGACCCCGCCGACTGCCCGGCGCTCGCGGCCGACGTCCACCGGGCGGCGGCCGCCGTGCCGCCCGCCGCCGACGACGCCCCGGCTGCGGCGGACACCGCCCCCGTGCCCGCGGCGCCGACCCCGCCGGCCCCGGCGCCCGCCCCGTCGGCTCCGGCCGAGACACCCCCGCCCGCTCCGCCCACTCCCGTCGCCGCCCCGCCCACCGCTCCACCGCCCCCGCCTGCGCCGTCCTCCGTTCCGGTCAACTCGCGGCAGTCCGCCCCCGGTTACGCCTCCCTCACGCTGGTGGAGCAGATCACCGACCGCGTGCACGAGGTCCTCGCCGAGAGCTCCGGTGACGTCGACGCCGCGCAGGCCGCGTTGATCAAGGCCGCGATTCCGGACGTGATGACGCTGCTGAAATCGTCCCGAGTGGGCGGACGGTACGAGCATTCGGAATTCCCGCCCACCGCGGAAATCCTCCGCAAAAAATCGCAGAAGGGCGCGGATGAAATCTGGGAGGGCCGCCCCAAGTGGCGCAATCCTGAGCTTTTCACGGCGGCGAAGAAGGGCGAGCGGATCGAGGTGACCGCGCTCGACATGAACGCCGCCTACCTGTCGGCGCTGAAGTGCTGGCTGCCGATCGGCCAGCTCCGCGAGGACACCAGCGGCGTCCATGACCCGAAGAAGGCCGGCGTCCACCTCATCACCCCCGCCCCGTGGGAACACACCGACCTGCCCAACCCCCTGGGCCACCGGCTCGAGCCCGGCGAACTATGGGTCACCGAGTCCACGCTCCGCCTCCTGCTCGACAGCGCCCGCCAGGGCCTGGCCGACACCCCCACGATCCACCGCTCCCTGACCTCCGGCGCTTCGGAAGCTCTCCTGGAAAAACTCCGCCGCGCCCTCGCCGAATCCCGCAAGAATGCTCTGGCCGAGGGTGACGAACTGACGGTGGCTTACGTGAAGGCCATGTATTCTAAGTTCGTGTCGACTATCGGCGAGTCCAGCGCGAACCGGGAAATCCGCCGCCCGGACTGGATGCACATCATCCGCGCCAAAGCTTTCGCGAACCTGTGGATGAAAGCCCACAAAGCACACCGCTCGGGCCTCCAGGTCGTCGAGATCTCCGGCACCGACGAACTCCATGTCACGGGGGACTGGCGAACTGTTTTCCCGGAGGGCCGGGACCTGAACCAGGTCAAGGAAAAGGACACCTACATCCTCGGGGGTAAGCGCTGATGCCGGGCTCTTCGGAACTGTGGGGCCGCTGGGGCGACTTCGGCAAATACAACGCGAGGGGCATCAAAGGCGGGGAAGCCCTCATCCAGGAGCTGAACCGCATCGTCCACTCCTCCGGAATCACCTCGCCCGTCACCACCCACCGCGGACTCGCCGCCCGCCTGCGCTACCTCGACAGCACGGCCGGCCGCGAAGCCCTGAAGAACCAGGGCGTCACCCCCCGGACGATCAAGTCGTGGATGCGCGGCAAGACCAAACCCTCCAAGGCGAACCTGGAGCGCATCGACAGCGCCTACTGGGAACGCCGCCGAGCCAACCTGATCCGCTCGGGCTGGCTCAAGCGCCACCTGGACAACGACGGCCGGGGCCGTCGAATGGAGATCTACCCGGTCGACCAGACCCAAGTGCCCGAACAGCGCCGGCGCCCCGGCGTTTCCCAGCGCACGATCACCGTCCGCTACATCTGGAACGACCTGGTCGACGCCTACGCCGACCAGGACGACGACCTCATGGACGAGATCTGGGACGACGTCATCACCGACCTCGACTCCGACTACGCCGCCTACGCCTACGTCGCCTCCATCGGCATCGGAGCCTGACACTCGCCCGCGCCGCCCAGAGCCGGGGCCGCCGACACCGCTGCGCCCCGGCCGACCCTGAGCGCGTTGGCTGTCACCGAGGCGGTGGTGCTGTCACCCGGGCCCACATCAAGGGCCCGTTCATGGTCAGGGAGAAGGCGTACGCCCTCGACAAAGGCGCCTCGAACCGAGCTCGCGTCCCGGCCAGCGGCTCGCTCCCGGAAGAAGTTCGTCGCGCCTGCGACACCTCCGGAGCACTGGCGATGGCGCGCGTGCCGGCGGGGTGACGCAGTACGGCGATGTTCAGGTGAGGATCTGAGCCAGTGCTCCGGCGACGACGGCGGCAAGGGCGAGGGCGGCGGCGAAAGTGGTCGCGGCGCGCATGAGCGCGGCCGGGCAGGTGGCCCCGTCGAGGCGGGCAGGCCGCGGAAGCCGCGACACGCGAGCACTTACCGACCTGGTGCTTGCTCGGGAAGAGGCCGGGAACCACGAAACGGCAGAGGCCCACGCCTGGCAGGCCGCGGACGTCGGCTACCTGCCTTCGATGCCCCATCAGGAGGCATGGTGGCCGTACGGACTGGACCCGGACGGTTCACCAACGCTCCCATGGCCCCGACCACGAAGACGATCACGGTGACGGCCAAGACCGCTGACGGCCCGTCGGACAGTTGATGCCGCCCCGGGGCGCGTAGAGCCGCCTACGGCCGCCTGGAGGCCGAACGCCGCGGCCGCCACGGAAGGGCCCGCTCCCGTATCGCGCTACCGCAGGCGCTCTATCGGCATGCTGGGCAGCGGATGTGTACTGGAGGCCTGCTGCATCGAGGGGGAGGCATGCCGCACACGCCGGATCCGGGAACACCAGCGTCAGCGCATGAGGAGGAGCCCTGGCTCAGCAGTGACGAGGTCGCGAAGCTGTGGCCGGTGCGTAAGAACTGGCTGCCGGGTGTCGCCTATCGTGCGGAAGTCCGCGTCCGCAGGGTAGGCGGGGAAAGCCGTGGCACGTGGGGGGGCGGAGCCGACCTTCCATTACTTCCACCCAGGGGACGTGCACAGGGCCGCGCCGGCCATCGCCGAGGGAAGTGTCGACATCCCGTCAGACTGGCGCACCGACACTCCCGACGGTCGACGGGCGGAGTTCTGGGGCGTCTTGATTGCTCGTGTCGCCGGCACGCTCGCCATCGCGGCCCTCCTGGTCGGGCTCTTCCTCGGCCTGGGCACAGTGATCTTCCTACTGACAGTGGAATGATCACTAGCGCCCAATGACCTGGTAATTCACACTGACATGCGGTGACGGGCTGGTGCTGACACGAGTGGCGAAGAGCCAAGTCATTCTCACCCCGACTATCAGTCAGGCTCTCCACCTGGTCCGGCCGCGCAGCGAGGGCACAGATGCGCTCGATCGTCAGATCCGCCGCCGACGCAGCGAACACTGAGTTGTTCATCCGCTCAAACTCCACCAGGCGGTCCGCTCCCCAAAAGAGAATCTCCGCTGGACTCGGAAGCCACGTGCCTCAGTCAAAGGCGCCCGCCCTCTTCCGCGCCGGGGAGCTGCCCGAACCGGAGCCCGACAACGCCACCGTGCTCGTCACGGAAAGGTGTATCCCCGGCCCCCGCGCCCTGGGAGAGGTCAGTCCGCAGCCAGTCGAAGCCGCGGTCGAAGCCCCGGAGCACGAGGTCCATGCGCACACCTGCATCAGATGTCCCATGCTCTCGGCCAACCCGACGACGCTGCCCCGGCAGGACGAGCTGGTGCCCGCCGCGAGCACGCTCTCGCCCAGGGTGGGAAGGGCGAGGTCGAAGGCATCGAGCCGACCCTGACGTTCCTGCGCTCCAAGCGGCCCCAGGCCCACCGTTCGCAGCAACTGCCCCCTGTCGACCTGGGCATTCCCGCCATCCCTCACAGCCACCTCACACCAGAGTGATCAGCAGCGGCGGACACCACGGCCGCGGCGGACCCGTCGGTGTGCCGGGCAGGCTTCGGCTCCTGGTGTCGGAGTCGACGTCAACTGTCTGTGGCCAGGAAACCGCGCGCCCATGTGTGGCGGTGGCCTTCGAGAGGGAACGCAGGCGGTGCTGCGGGCAGGAGCGTGGTCAGTTCGTACCGGCACTTCTGTGCGACGCGGCAGGACGCGCCGTTGTCCACCTGGTGCAGGAGTTCAACTCGCTCCAGCCCCTCTCCCGCGAAGGCGGTAATGGCCCACTCCGTCAACGCCTGCAGCGCCCTGGGCGCCACTCCCCGGCCCCGGGCGTGTGCCGCCGTCCAGTAACCGACCTCGGCCGACGGAGCACCAGGAGCACCACGCTTGAGCACCACATGGCCCACCAACTCGCCAGACCGACCCGGAGTTCCGCTCTCCACAACGGCGAATGAGAAGCGGTTGCCGGCCCGCCACCCCTTCTGCCGACCCCGCACCCACCGCATGGCGCCCGCCTCGTCGTCGAGGGCCGCACTCGTCCAGCGACGCAGGGCGCTGTCCTGGTACAGCTCGACCAAGCCGGCAGCATCCGCAAGGCTCCACCGGCGCAGCAGGAGAGCGGGCGCCAAGGGCGTGGCGGCTGCCTCCAGCGGGGCGGAGATCTCGTCCATCGGCGGAACGTACGTGGAAGCTGCGGCGATGTCCGGGGCCGGTCCGCGCCGGACCCCCGTCCGGTGAAGGTGTCGTGTCATCGTGCTGCCCGTGACCGCAACGCCGTGACGGACCAGTCGAGTGCCGGTGTCAGAGGCTCCGGGGCCGGCCAGTCGTTGATGACGGCGAGCAGGTGGAAGTACCGGTCTCGGCGCGGATCCTTCGCGGCCTCCAAACGCGGCAGCAACCAAAGGTGGGGTTCGGTGTCGCCGGGGCGGCCGAGGGTGCGCGCACACCCGGCGGTGAGTTCCCTGACCACAGGGTCGGCCTGCGGCGCTTCCGGGGTGATCCCCGACTCGACGGCGGCTGCGGCGAGGTCACGGACGACGGCGACGACATCCGGGCGCGGTGGGGTGGATCCGCTCTCGGAGAGGTCTGCCGCGTACCTCTCCGTCGCTCCCCGCACACGGTCGCGGAAGTCCGGGTCCAGCGCCAGCTCCGCCAGCTGCACCCATGCCTCGACCTGTGCGTCTGTGGGGTTCTCGGGCAGTTCCGGTGTCATGGAGCGCCGGGCCGCGGCGTGCCAGCCCGGACCGCCGTCCAGCCCCTCGAAGACGGTGTCGAGAAAACAGTCGATCAGTCGTCGACGTTCGGCTTGGGAGAGCCGGGCCAACTGGTGCATGCGTTCCATCTCCTCACAGGTGGGTCTGCGCCTGGCCGCGGCCACCAGCACCGCCCGCTGCAGCCGCAGGGCGGCGATCCGCACTTCCAGCGCGGCCGCGTGCTGCTCCGCGACGTCGCCGAGCGTCAGCTCTCGCTCCACGACCCGCCGAATCACGTCGAGGCCGAGTCCGAGTTCGCGCAGCGTCCGCACCAGGGCCAGTCGGGCGACGGCGTCAGGACCATAGCGGCGATAGCCGGCGCGGGTGCGGTCGGCCGGCACCACGATCCCGCGATCGGAATAGAAGCGGATGGCCTTGACCGTCAGCCCCGTGCGTCGAGCCAGTTCACCGATTGAGCAGAGCGTGCCGTCGTCCATGACCTCACCTTCACATCTCCCCTTACGGGAGACTCAAGCCCACTCCCGCGGCCCGTAGATCGCGCCCTCCTAGTCTCGGCGAACTGCCCACGCCGGACGCCACCGCGCCGGACGGCGAGCCGGAGCCGGGCCACTCCACGGTGAGCACCGGCGGGAAGGTGAAGGTCCCCGCCTACATCACCAACGAGTCACTCGACCGGCTGCGGAACACGGTCGTCGCCCTGCAGGGCGACGACCCCCCGGCGAAGCCGGCACGGTCCGCAACGCTCACCTCGTTCGTCCAGGCCGCGATCACCGCCGCGATGAAACAGGCGAAGGAGAAGCACAACGGCGGCCGCGCCTTCCCCCGTACGGCGCAAGGAGCTGAAGACCGGCCCGCCAATCGACTGAGAGAGACCTGGTCTTCTTGAAGGTGGTCTTCTTACGCGGTCGGTCGCCCGCACGCGGAGGAACCGTGTCCGGAATACCGCATCACAGTGGCGACCTGCTGACGAGCGGTCCAGACAGGCGAGCCCAGCAGCCGCCAGACTCCGCTCGTCGGCCCGGCCGATCAGTTCCAGCAGACTTGTCGAGACCTCCCGTCGCGGTCGCGGCACTGCCCCTTACCGCGCCACCTGGCGTGATTTCCCACTACGCGGCCGGAATCACACCACTGGCCTTGAGGTGCTGCATCGCGGTCAGGCGCCGGACGAAGAAGATGGCGAGGACGGCGGCGACGATGTCCAGGCCATAGCCCAGGAGGGACCACCAGGTCGCGGTGGTGTACGCCTCGACGGTCTCCGCCCGCTTGGACAACTGCGCGGCAATCCGGTCCACCACGACAGCCGCGACCCAGCAGGTCCACCAGCTGTTGAGCAGCACCATCTCCTTGGCACCGTCGGCGGCGTACGGCTGCCGGCGGCTGGCCCGCCAGATGTCGGCGGCGATCCCCCGGGGAATCCACAGGTTGCCGATCGGGATGAACCAGCCGCCGATGGCCCAGCCCTTGCCACGGCCCTGCAGATCGCCGGCCCACACCTCGGCGTTCATCCGCAGCCGGTGGAACCAGATGATGAAGACGATCCCCGTCGCCACGTACAGCGTGAACGCCATGCTGTACGCCACGTTCAGGTCGAGCTGTCCGAACCTGGCCGGATCGGAGAAGTCCATGGCGTCGGCCGACAGACTGCGGCCATCGATCACGCCGAGCAACAGGTCGAAGGCGATGTTGCCCGCGAGCAGGGCTATGACGGCGTACGACAAGCCGTTCGGATTGCGGAGCATGAGCATGGCCGAGCGAACCCCCACGGGTGATCGGCTCCCCTCCCCGAGGAGCCGGCGCGGCCGCGCGGCCGTCGCGAACGGGACCGTACGCGAACGGAACCGTCCCGTCCATGGGGAAACCCCTGGTCAGCCGCCCGTCAGCCGCGTACCTTCACCGCGAGCGGAGCGTCCGGAACTGGTCCCAACTCGCCGTCGACGTCCGGGCGTCCCACCGCTTCTGCACCGTCGCCCGTCCAGCAGCGCAATCGCCTCGGCGAGCTCCTGCTCGGTCAGGTCGACCGCGTCCGGCGCGAGCTCGTTGGGGTCGCGGACCTCGTCGTCCCAGCGCATCGCGTGGAGCAGCAGCACGTCACCGTATGGACGGACCAGGCCGAGGCGCTCGCAGCCGCGGAGCGCGAACCTGGCGACGGCCACCTTCTCGTTGCGGCCGAGCGCCTGCCGCAGCAGAGCGTACGGTTTCGCGGCGACGGGGCCGTCTGCGGTGATGCAATAGCTGGACTCGCCGATGCGTCGGAAGCCGATCGAGTCCCACGGCACGAAGAAGACGATCTCGCGGTCTCCAGCTTGCAGGGCACGGTGGTGTTGACTGAACCAGTCGGCGGAATACGACAGGTCAGGCGTCGTGCAGTACTCGGCGGGCAGCCAGGCGGAATGCGCTCTTGGCTAGATCGAAACGCCCCGCCGCTGTTACGGACTTAAGCGCGGCGCCCTGCTGCAGCGTCCCTCTGCGGGCCAGGAGGTCAACAGGGGAGCGGAGGTGCAGTTCTCGCGAGGCCTCCACGTACGCGTTCACGGCACGAGTCAGTGCTACGTCGTACGCGGCTGCCAAGTCGGCTGGTGGCATGGGGCGACCAGCGCGCTCCCATGCCGCCTGCAGCTTCCGCCCGGTGTGGTTGGCCTGAACGAGGCCGACGTTCACCTCGTAGCGCCACTGGAACCAGTCGTCGCAGTCGCCTACTACCGACGACGACACGGCGCGGTATGCCGTCTCATTGGCCGCCAGAGCGGAGATCAGCGTTCCCGCCAGGGCTCGCTGGCGGTCGTCCCATGTTGGGTCGCCTTCGTGCAGTCTGGCAAGGTCCTCGGTGACAAGGGTGGTTATGTGGTGCGCGTAAATCACCGCGCCCATCGCAGTCTTGACTTCTTTGGCTGCCTGTTCGACCTCGTCGGGACCCTCGACCATCACCTGGGCGAAGGCCGCGGTGGTCGTCCCCCCGTCGCCGCCCACCCACTCGGTTCCGTCCCGCCGAGCGCGAGCCACGTTCCCCTCGAAAGCGAGGATCGCCTCTTGGAACCGGCTGTAGACATCTCGACGGGCCTGACGGGCCTGCTGGTCCATCACGGTGCGGTGCTGACCTGCGGTAACGTGCTCGGCAGAAGCAAGAGCCGCGTCCGCCTGGGCGTGGGCCGCGCGAGCTTGCGTCCGGGCGGCGATGATCGGCCCGACCCACCCCACGATCACGCCGATCAAGGCGCCACCTGCCGCAATGAGCGCGGCCATCACTCCGGAATCCATCCACATTCCCCTACGTCATTCCCGTACCGCTGTTCCCATCAAGACACGATGAAGCCGACGCCCGGTCAACCGGCCACGGCGAGACGGGCGCAGAAGGCGCCGCCATCAGGGCCCCCCGCCGCTCGCGTGCCGCACACACCCCACAGCACGCCCGCCCCTCACTCGCCGTCCTCCTGGGGATGCCCGACAGGTAGAGGATCAATCGCTTCCGCAGTCTCAAGTACCCCTGCAAACACGCACCTTCAGTGGCCCCACCACAGGCTGGACGATGGCGACGGCGCCACTGAACGGGCAATGAGGCCGAAAGCAACCCCTCGCTGTCAGGACGGAGACGGCGCCTGGCTCTCTTCACGAGAAGGAGCAGCACTTCAACATCGGTTCGGGAGGCACCGGGCCGCAGCCGAGGCGGGATGTTCACGAGTTTTGGCTCTGGCACAACGCCTGTGAAGCCGCGGGCTGCTCCTGCTGCCCCACCAGACCCCAAAGCCGGTTGGCCAGTGACATCCGCGTTCGACAGGGTCGGTCACATGGACTGCATCTTCTGCGGGATCATCCGTGAAGGCACCGCGAGCTGGGTGGCTCGTGGGCCGGTGGCCTGTGCTTTCACTCCACTGGACCCGCTGGCGCCGGGTCACACTCTCGTGGTTCCAACGCTCCATTACCCGGACGTCTTCGAGACCCCGCCCGAGGTCCTTGCCGTGATGACGGCACTGATCCAGCGCGTGGCCGAGGCCGCGCGGACCGCCTTGAACGCCTCAGGCGTGAACATCCTCAGCGCCAGTGGCCCAGGATCAGAGCAGTCAGTGCCCCATCTACACTTCCACGTCGTTCCGCGGTGGGTGGACGACGGAATCTCGACCTGGCCGGCCGGGCGCTCCGTACATCACGTCACTGGAGATCCGGGAGCGCGGCTTGCCGACGCTCTTGCTTCCGGCCGACACCACACAAGTTGAGCCAGAACCGGAGTTTCGACAGCAGCACCTCCCTGGCACTTCCGAAACGGAGGCAGGCAAGCTCTGTCTCGCCGAGCGCGACGCGGGCCTGAGCCCCAACGGCTCCGGCGTCTACCAGTGGACCTAGAGCGGCACCACCTGGACATACATCGGCGCACCCACGCAACAGCAATCCTGATCCAGCCCCGACAGCTGCACCTTCCGCTGAGCACCACTACCTTGCAGGGGCGGGTCCGCCGGCGATTCGGTGCCACCAGTCGCTGGGACGGCGCCGGCCGCTCCTCGCCGACAATGCCCGGCCGGTATCCGTAGGCAGGCCGAGGTCGTTGCCGAGGACAGAGCGGACCGCACCGCTCGCAAACGGGTCTCGCCCGCCGTCAACCAGGCAGAACCCGGCCAGGCCCCGCCCGCGCCCACCGCGCCGGCGGGGCCATTGCCTGCACCCGACGGGGACTCCTGCGGTCAGGATCACATGGGGAGGGCCTGGCCCCCCTACGCTGGCGGTGTCGAGCTGTGCAGGGAGGGGCAGGGCCGTGTGGTCTGATGCTTCCCCGGAACCGTACGCGGACTCTGTGAGGTTCGGGCAGCAGATGCAGATCCTTCGCGAGCGGCGCGGGATGTCCCGCGAGGTCCTGGCCGGCCTGGTCGGCATGCCGGTCGACTGGGTCAAGCAGGTGGAGAACGGCCGCATCCAGGCGCCCGGCATTGACACCGTGCTCCGCGCCGCCGAGGCCCTGCGCGTCCGCGACCTCGCCGAACTCACTGGACGCGGGGAAATGCCCGCCCCGCTGCTCCAGGGGCCCAGCCGTATCACTTGATGGTGGTCCCTCAGTGCGGGTGATGGCCTGCATGGGGGTGTCAGATATCAGTGATGTAGCCCTGGCGAACTGCTTGTTGTTACCAGGGGAATCACCCTCTCCAGGTACATCAGGATGCAGCGCGGTCGGCGCGGTGAGATGCTGTGTGTACGGAAACGAAGCAGCACCCTTGCGTCGGAAATCGGTTGGTCCGATTCCTTCTGCCGCTCAGGCATTCCTGGCTTCCAACGGTGGTGTTTCTCGATGGGTCGACTTTTCCGTTGCACCCGAGTCTTCGCAGCCGCGTTGGCCATTGCAGTGGCTCCCGGACTTGCAGCCCAAGCCGATACGGCGAACCATCGCGTTCCGACGGGAACGAACGTTGATTGGGATACAAACGGCTACTTGCAGATCACTGCGGCTCCGGGCAAAAACAACGTCATCACCATCCACGGGATACTGTTCGAAGATGGTACCGGGACCATCCACGTTTATGAGGACGGAGATTCACTGACCGGCGAGCTCGCTAACAAAGACATCCAAATCCCTCAAGACGCCAATGTCTGGAGGGTAGCTGTTTGGGCCGGAGACGGCAACGACCGGGTTTACAACTTCACCGAGCTTAGACCAGTTCTTCACGGCGGCCCCGGTAACGACTACCTCTATAGCGGCGGCACTGCTGACTGGATGGCTGGCGAGGACGGCGACGATCGGCTCGACAGCAGGAGCAATAACGATCGCCTCTGGGGCGGCCCCGGCAGCGACGTAATCGAGGGCGGCTACGGCGACGATGAAATTTACGGATCCGACGGGAATCCGAATTCGCCCGACGAGAGCGATACATTCTTCGGCGGTCCGGGAGACGACCTAATGTTCGGCGGGCTAGGTGGCGACGTCCTAGACGGCGGTTCTGAATCCGATCAAGCGTACGGCCAAGCTGGAAATGACACCTGCCCCAATAGCGAAGTTAAGGACTCTTGTGACTGACGCACCGTCGGTCAACTGGTCTAGGTCGAACGGGCCTTGACCAAGGGGCTGATCCCGACCGCAGACGTCGACGGCCAGCGCTGGTCGCCCACGGTCGTGCTGGCCGCCATGGCCCGCGCCGAGGAGATCCACGACGCGATCGGCACCCTGCCCGACATCGGAGCCACCCGCGCTGCTCAACTCCTCGCCGAACGCTTCGGCGTCCCCGTCGCCGCCGAAGCGATGACGGAGCTGGACCGCATTGGCCACATCGAGCGGACCGGCTCCTACAAGGGGCACACCCTGTACGACGGCCTCACCCTGGAGCACTTCATCGACCGCGCCGCACTCGACCGCGCCCGCCACAACGGCCGCCTCCTCGAACACCACGCCGCGGACCGTCACCTCAGCATCCGTGACAGCGACTTCACCCCCTTGACCCGGGGGAACTGGCCGCGCCCCGCCACCCACGTGCACAGCAGGTGGCAGCCCCGCCGCTCCGCGCCCGCGATGCCGCTGTTTGCCTCGGCGACCTTGAAGTGCTCCTGGCCCACCCTGCGATCTCAGTGACGAGATCCGGGCCCCCAGGGGCTGGCCGTCCGCGCTTGCCCGGCTTCCTCAGGCGCCGGCTGAGCGGGGGAGGTCCGTGCGCCTCGGCCGTATCGGAACACCCCTGACCCGGTTTCAGGGGTGTTCCGCAGTGAGCACTGGTGCCTCTCCCCAAGCTGATGGGGAGAGGCACCAGTCTTTTTTGACGTCTCGTCTTTTGCGTTTTGTGCATGGGATTTTGAGGGGGTGTCTGTTGAGGTGTGGACGACGGGTTTTGTGGTTTTGTCATGTGGGTTTGTCTGAACGGTATTTGAGGATTCTGCATCCTGGTTTCCCGGGGCGGGGGACCCTCCTTCCTCTTGCTGCGCTTTTGGATTGGTGTAGACCTTCTGTTGATCGGCTTCTAGGCTGTGGTGTGGCCGTGGGTGTCCGGTGTGCCGACCGCAGGGAGGGTGGACAGGGGCCCGGTTTGCCTGCATACTGTGACGAAGAAGGAGAGCGCGGCACCGCAGGACGGAGAGCCGGCCCCGCAGGGGATGGAATCGAACCCCCGGACCAAAAGCAACCGATCAGCTCTCTGACCAGCAGAAACACCCCCGCAGGGGGTGTGGAGCCCACGACCAGGCCCCCACGGTCGACGCGAGCTCCCCGACTGGGCCGGGCCAGCCCGCAGTCACCGAAGGTGACTGCCACCGGGGTCACTCTTCCTGGCGCCGCGCAGCGGCGCGGCGCCAGTGGGAGTGACGCAGTCACTCCGCGTCGTGTCTCCGCAGGAGACCGCGCGCCACCACGCGAGCCACCCGGTCCCGGTGAGCAACGGCGACCTGATGGCGGAACTGGCCGCGCTCGACGTCCTGCCGAAGGTCGAGGACGGGGCCG
>NZ_JBEZYN010000040.1:0-21649 GCF_040638605.1 Streptomyces sp. NPDC026092 | reverse complement strand
CGGGCGCCCACGCGGGCGCCCACCCTATGGCCTGATCACGCCGCACCCGACCCCCGTGGGGCCGCACCCCCGGACCGGGTGAGCGCCCCATCGGCGTACGTACGTCCTCGCGTCCCGCTCCCGCTACCAGGCGGTGCTCGCCGACTTCTCCGCCGGGAGCAGCAGCCAGAGCGCCAGGTACAGCAGGAACTGCGGCCCGGGCAGCAGGCACGAGACGAGGAAGATGACCCGCATGGTGGTGGCCGAGGTGCCGAAGCGCCGTGCCAGCGCTGCGCACACTCCGCCGATCATGCGTCCGTCACGGGGGCGGACAAGTGCGGCCATGGTGGGCTCCTTCGGGAGGCTTCCGAAAGCCGCTCCGTCGGGCTTCCGATGACTCCATGGTCGCTCCGCACAGGGGGACAAAGCGTCGGTCTACGGGGCGATCCCGACCCTGGGAATCGTCGGGGTATGCCCCTGAGAACCCTCGTCCCGCAGGAGGGCCGAACCCCGGCCCGGCCTGCCCCGCGAGGAGGACCCGCGCGTGCTCCCGTCCCGGCCCCGCCCCCGGCGCAGCCGCGCCCGCCCGGCGGGGACCACGAGGAGATGCGCGAGCGCCACCCCGGCGGTGTTCAGGAGCAGCGAGTCCACGTCCACGACCTGCCCGGGCACCGCGGTCTGCAGCAGCTCCACGGCGAGCGACACGAGGGCCCCGGCCGCGACCGTACGGGCCAGGGAGGCCCAGGGCGAGACGCGGAGCCGGCCGTCGGCCATCGGGAGCAGGACCCCCAGCGGGGCCAGGAGCAGCAGGCCCTCGCCGATCCGCCGGACCGCCTCGGCCGGGCCGAGCGCGAGGTCCGCGCGGATCCCGGCGAGTGGGGTCAGGTTCGGCGCGGTCACCCAGGCCACGTCGCGTGGGCGGAGTGTCACCCAGGCGACGAGCAGCAGATGCGCGAGGAGGAGAGTGAACCCCACCACGCGTACGACCACGGCGGCGCTGCCGCCCGAACCTTGACGCTGCACGCACCCCAAGACGCGCCCCGTCCCGGAATCGGTTCCGCCGCGGTACGGAAGAACCACCTGGGTGGCGGTCAGGACGCCGAGGGGCTCGGCAGGCCCAGGGTCGGGGCCGCCGACTCCGGGCGCTCGCGCAGTTCGGTCGTGCAGGCGTACCGGCGCGGGGCGTACCGGCCGGGGCCGCCCAGGACCACGCTCTCCGCGCCCGCGCCCGCCGAGCTGTGCGCGAAGGTGCAGATGATCTGCGACAGCGCCGTCGGCGTCAGGTCCTCCGGCTGCCGGCTGAGCCGCAGCGTGTCCGCCGGGTCGCCCGGCTGCCCGCCGGTGACGACGAGCGGCCCCTTGACGGCCGTGGAGAACCCGGCCTCCCGCTCGCTCTCCGAGGGCTCGCTCAGCAGCTGCGCGAGCAGCGCCGACGCGGTGGCCACCGGGTTCCCGCCCGCCTTCTCCTCCGGCAGCGGCGAGCGCCGGTCCACCGCCTCCAGCTGCGAGCCGCACATCAGGTAGACGCGGACCGGGAGCCCGGTCGACTGCGGGGCGATCTCGTCGCCCGTGACGCTGCACGGCACCCGCGAGGGTCCTGGCCCTGCGTCCACGGGCACCGACGTCGTTCTGATCCCGCACCCGGAGGCGAGCGCGGCCACGGCCACGGCCGCCGCCACCATTCCCGTACGGACTGCCCTGCGGCGGCTCAACGCTCTTCCACCTCGTCCTGCTCGTCCTGCTCGTCGTCCTGCGGAAGCCGCAGCACGAACACCGCGCCGTCGCCGTCCGGCGAGTTCGCGGCGGTGATCGAACCGCCGTGGATCAGCGCGTTCTCCATGGCGATCGACAGACCGAGACCGCTGCCCTCCGACCGGGGCCGGGACGCGCTCGCCTTGTAGAAGCGGTCGAAGACATGCGGCAGGACCTCCTCCGGGATGCCCGGGCCGTGGTCCCGTACCGCGATGACCAGCTCGCCGTCCTCCGTCCGCACCGACACCCGCACCGGCGAACCGCCGTGCTTGAGCGCGTTGCCGATGAGGTTCGCCAGGATCACGTCGAGCCGCCGCGGGTCGAGCCGCGCCATGATCCCGCGCTCGGCGTCCAGGTCCACGGCGTCCAGCCAGGCGCGGGCGTCGATGCAGGCGGTGACCTGGTCGGCGACGTCGACGACGTCCAGGACGAGCCGGGCGGTGCCCGCGTCGAAGCGGGTCACCTCCATCAGGTTCTCCACCAGGTCGTTCAGCCGGCGCGTCTCGCTCACCACGAGCGCCACGGCCGGCGCGATCATCGGGTCGAGGTCGTCCTGCTCGTCCTCCAGGACCTCCGTGACGGCCGTCAGGGCCGTCAGCGGGGTGCGCAGCTCGTGGGACATGTCCGCGACGAACCGCCGGCTGGACTCCTCCCGCGCGCTCATGTCCGCGACCTTCTTCTGCAAGGACTCGGCCGCGCTGTTGAACGTACGGGACAGATCCGCCAGTTCGTCCGTGCCCGAGACCCGCAGTCGGGTGTCCAGCTCGCCCTCGCCCAGCTTCCGCGCCGCCTCGCCGAGCCGGTGCACGGGTCGCAGCACGGTCGTGGCCGCCGCCTGCGCGAGCAGCGCGGAGCCGACCAGCGCGAGCGCCGTCGCGATCCCCAACGACCAGGCGAGCGAGTTCAGATCGGCCCGCTCGGCCTCCAGGGACTTGAACATGTAGCCGGTCGGCCCGCCGCCGGTGATCCGCGTACCGCCGACCAGGTACGGCGTCTTCCCGCGCTGCGTCCGCTGCCAGAACAGGTGGTACGGGCTGGTCTCGCCGTCCGTCGCGGGCCGCGCCGTGTCCACCGCGACCCGCAGCGACTCCGGCACGTCGGCCAGCGTGAACGTGTCCGGGTTCGAGGCCCCGATGATCGGCTTGCCCGCGTCCCGCTCCCCGAGCAGCAGCACGCTGTACCCGGCGCTGCCGCTCGCCATCTGGTCGGCGGTGCGCCGCAGATCGTCCTCGGTGGGACGCAGCGGCAGCGTCGCCGCCCGGTTCTGCATCTCCTGCCGGAAGTCGTTCAGCGCGCCGTCCTGCGTCCGCGTCAGCACCGCCTCGCGGTTCAGCCAGTACGCGATCCCGGACGCGGACACCGCGGCCGTGAGCGCGACGAGCGCGAAGACGACGACGAGCCGCAGCCGGAGGCTGGTGAAGCGGAGCCCGGCGAATATCGCTTTTCTCACGCAGGGACGTCCAGCCGGTAGCCCACACCCCGGACGGTACGGATCAGGGTCGGCGAGGACGGCACGTCCTCCACCTTGGCGCGCAGCCGCTGGACACAGGCGTCCACGAGCCGCGAGTCGCCGAGGTAGTCGTGCTCCCACACCAGGCGCAGCAACTGCTGGCGCGACAGGGCCTGTCCGGGCCGCCGGCTCAGCTCCAGGAGCAGCCGCAGCTCGGTCGGCGTGAGCTGCAGGTCCTCCCCGTTCTTCGTCACGGTCATCGCCGAACGGTCGATGACCAGCGAACCGAAGGTCGCCGAGTCGGTCGACTCCCGTTCGCCGCGCCGCAGTACGGCCCGGATCCGGGCGTCGAGCACCCGCCCCTGGACCGGCTTGACCACGTAGTCGTCGGCGCCGGACTCCAGGCCGACGACGACGTCGATGTCGTCACTGCGCGCGGTGAGCAGGATGATCGGCAGCTGGTCGGTGCGCCGGATGCGCCGGCACACCTCGAAGCCGTCGATGCCGGGCAGCATGACGTCCAGTACGACCAGGTCCGGACGCTGCTCCTTGAGCAGCTTCAGGCCGTCCTCTCCCGTCGCCGCGGTGGCCACTCGGTGGCCCTGGCGTGACAGGGAGAGTTCGAGGGCCGTGCGGATGGCGTCGTCGTCCTCGATCAGCAACAGGAAAGGCACGGACGTCATTCTGTCCCATGCGGCCACCGGAGTTCGACTGTGCGGCAGGACCCGCCCCTGTGACACGGCTGTGACAGTCGGCGGACACCCCGATGAAAGTGCCCGGGCAGAGTTCTTGGCACACGGACCGAACAGACTCCAACCGACGGGGGGCGCGAGATGAACGCACTGCACAGCACCACCACGAGCGCAGTGGTCACGCGTCTCCACGATGTCGTCGTGCGGGGCGGGACGGAGAAGTCCGGCGGTGTGAACGGACGGGGGTGCGTTCGCGGCGCCGGGCGTCAGCACAAGGCGCCGTACATGGTCGCCGTGGCTGACGGGGGAGCGGCGTACGGGGAGGTCAAGGGGGAGCGGCAGTCGGCGTCCGAGGCGGAGTTCACCGCCTACGTCGCCGAGCGTCGTGCCTCCCTGTACGCCACCGCCTACCACCTGACCGGTGACCGGTTCGAGGCCGAGGACCTGCTGCAGAGTGCGCTGTTCTCGACGTACCGGGCCTGGGACCGGATCAGTGACAAGGCGGCGGTCGGCGGCTATCTGCGCCGCACCATGACGAACCTGCACATCAGCGCGTGGCGCCGGCGGAAGCTCAACGAGTACCCGACGGAGGAGCTGCCGGAGACGGCGGGCGACACGGACGCGATGCGCGGCACGGAGCTGCGCGCGGTCCTGTGGCAGGCCCTGGCCCGGCTGCCCGAGCTCCAGCGCACGATGCTGGTGCTGCGCTACTACGAGGGCCGTACGGATCCGGAGATCGCGGAGATCCTGGACATCAGTGTCGGCACGGTGAAGTCGAGCATCTGGCGCTCGCTGCGAAGGCTGCGCGAGGACGAGGTGCTGAGCTTCGGCCGTGACGAGGAGGAGTCCTTCGGCGAGCTGGTGGCCTGAAGGTACGGGGGGAACAACGGGGGGACGTACGGGGGTACGGGGGAAAAGGCGCGGGCGGTACAAGCCGGGGGAGCTTGTACCGCCCGCGTCGTCGTCTGCGTTTCGGGCTTCCCGCGCCTATCGCGCCGCGGGAGTGCGGTGGCGGCCCGCCGCGGCGGCGGCCAGGCGGCCCAGGGCCTCCTGCTTCGCGCAGGGGTGGGCGCCCAGTTCGGTCTGGCGGGCCACGATGGAGCGCTCGGAGCGCATCAGGCGCCAGCCGCGGCGGAGCAGGAACGGGACCGACTTGCGGCCCTCCTTGAGGTCGCGCAGGAGCCGGCGGCGGAACGTCGTCGAGGGGCGGCCTCGCAGGCACAGCGCGTCGGCGAGGACGCCGAGCTCCTGGCAGCGCTCCACGATCTCCGCCGCGAAGATCCCTTCCGCCACGAAGAGCGGGGTGCGCCCGATGTCGAGGGCCTCCCGGTCGACGCGCGAGCTGCTGGCGAGGGAGTAGACGGGCACGTCCGTACGGCCCGAACGGCACAGGTCCACGATCGCGGCGACGGCCGCGTCCGCGTCCCAGGAGCGTGGGGAGTCCCAGTCGATGTCGAGGCTGTCCGCGACCAGCGGGAGCGTCGGGTCGTCGCCCTCCTTGTAGAAGTCGTCGAGGCGCAGGACCGGGAGGCCGGTGGTGGCGGCGAGGGACGACTTGCCGGAGCCTGAGGGGCCCGCGAGCAGGACGACACGAGTCGGGATCGGTTGGGAACTCACGGGACACCAGTGTGAACCATTCCCCCGGGCAGGGGACCCCCGAGGAGGGGGGTTGGTATCGAGCATCACACCTCAACTACGCTCGGTGTCCCTGTCATCACCCAACGTCGAAGGACTCTCATGGCGCGTCACAAGGAATCCAGGAGCGCCCGCCGGGGCGCCCTGCTGAGGGCCGGGCTGACCGCGACGGCGGCCGGGGCGGCCGTGCTCGGCCTCGGGGGAGCCGCCCAGGCGGCCCCGCTGCCGCTGCCGGTCGACTCGCTCGTCGGCAGCGACGCCGCGTCGGCCCTCGGGGCCACCGGGCACGCCGTGGGCCCGCTGACCAACCTCCAGCTGGACCCGCTGGCGAACACCGGGGTCGACCCGCTCGACAACGGGCTCGGCACCCAGGTCGCCGACTTCAAGCCGGTGGGCACGAACCTCGTGACGGACCACGTCACGAAGGGCGGGGGCCTGGACGACCTGCCGCTGGTCGGCGAGGTGACGGGGCTGCTGCCGAAGGCGTAGCGGGACGTCGGCGGGCATGGGAAAACGGCCCCCGGGCGCACGCCTGGGGGCCGTTTCTCCGTGCTGCTAGTACGAGGAGCCGCTCGCGCCCAGGCTGCCCGTGGGGTGCCAGACCGTCTTCGTCTCCAGGAAGGCCGTCAGGCGGTCCGTGCCCGGGGAGGCCGTGAAGTCCACGGCGCGGGGGCGCAGGACGCGCTTGAGGTTGTCCGCGGCCGCGATCTCCAGCTCACGGGCCAGGTCCGCGTCCGCGCCCGTCAGGTCGATCGCGTTGACGTCCTGGTGGGCCGCCAGGTGCGGGCCCATCTCCGCGGCCTTGCCGGAGAGGATGTTGACCACGCCGCCCGGCAGGTCCGAGGTGGCGAGCACCTCGCCCAGGGAGAGCGCCGGGAGCGGGGACTTCTCGCTCGCGACCACGACCGCCGTGTTGCCCGTGGCGATGACCGGGGCGATGACGGAGACCAGGCCCAGGAACGAGGAGTCCTGGGGCGCGATCACGGTCACGACGCCGGTCGGCTCCGGGGTCGACAGGTTGAAGTACGGGCCCGCGACCGGGTTGGCGCCGCCCACGATCTGGGCGATCTTGTCCGTCCAGCCCGCGTACCAGACCCAGCGGTCGATGGCCGCGTCGACGACCGCCGCCGCCTTGGACTTCGACAGGCCCTCCGCGTCCGCGACCTCGCGGACGAACTGGTCCCGGCGGCCCTCCAGCATCTCGGCGATGCGGTAGAGGATCTGGCCCCGGTTGTAGGCCGTCGCGCCCGACCAGCCGCCGAACGCCTTGCGGGCGGCGACGACCGCGTCACGGGCGTCCTTGCGGGAGGAGAGCGGCACGTTCGCCAGCCAGTTGCCCTTGGAGTCCGTCACCTCGTACACCCGGCCGCTCTCGGAGCGGGGGAACTTGCCCCCGACGTACAGCTTGTAGGTCTTGAAGACGTTCAGGCGCGTCTGCTGCTCAGACATCGAGGTAGGCCTCCAGACCATGACGGCCACCCTCGCGGCCGAAGCCCGACTCCTTGTAGCCGCCGAAGGGCGAGGTCGGGTCGAACTTGTTGAACGTGTTGGCCCAGACGACACCCGCCCGGAGCTTGTTGGCGACCGCGAGGATGCGGCTGCCCTTCTCCGTCCAGATGCCCGCCGACAGGCCGTACTGGCTGTTGTTGGCCTTGGCGACCGCCTCGTCCGGCGTACGGAACGACAGCACGGAGAGGACCGGGCCGAAGATCTCGTCGCGGGCGATGGTGTGCGCCTGCGTGACGCCGGTGAAGAGCGTCGGGGCGAACCAGTAGCCGGCGGACGGGATCTCGCAGGCCGCCGTCCAGCGCTCGGCGCCCTCCGCCTCGCCCCGCTCGACCAGCGAGGTGATGCGGGCCAGCTGCTCCGAGGAGTTGATGGCGCCGATGTCCGTGTTCTTGTCCAGCGGGTCGCCCAGGCGGAGGGTGGACAGGCGGCGCTTCAGGGAGTCGAGGAGCTCGTCCTGGATCGACTCCTGGACCAGCAGGCGCGAGCCCGCGCAGCAGACCTGGCCCTGGTTGAAGAAGATGCCGTTGACGATGCCCTCGACGGCCTGGTCGATGGGGGCGTCGTCGAAGACGATGTTCGCGCCCTTGCCGCCCAGCTCCAGGGTGACCTTCTTGTCCGTACCGGCGATGGAGCGCGCGATGGCCTTGCCGACCGCCGTGGAGCCGGTGAACGCGACCTTGTTGACGTCCGGGTGCTCGACGAGCGCCGCGCCCGTCTCCCCGTAACCGGGAAGGATGTTGACGACGCCCTTGGGCAGACCCGCCTGGCGGCAGATGTCCGCGAAGAACAGCGCGGTCAGCGGGGTGGTCTCGGCCGGCTTCAGGACGACCGTGTTGCCCGTCGCGAGCGCCGGGGCGATCTTCCACGCCAGCATCAGGAGGGGGAAGTTCCAGGGGATGACCTGGCCGGCCACGCCCAGCGGGCGCGGGTTCGCGCCGTAGCCCGCGTGGTCGAGCTTGTCGGCCCAGCCCGCGTAGTAGAAGAAGTGCGCGGCGACCAGCGGGAGGTCCGCGTCGCGGGTCTCCTTGATCGGCTTGCCGTTGTCCAGGGTCTCCAGGACGGCCAGCTCGCGGCTGCGCTCCTGGATGATCCGGGCGATCCGGAAGAGGTACTTGGCGCGCTCGGCGCCGGGCAGCGCGGACCACTTCTCGAAGGCCTTGCGGGCCGCCTTCACCGCGCGGTCGACGTCCTCGGTGCCCGCCTGGGCGACCTCGGAGAGGACCTCCTCGGAGGAGGGGGAGACGGTCTTGAAGACCTTGCCGTCGGCCGCGTCCACGAACTCGCCGTCGATGAACAGGCCGTAGGAGGGCGCGATGTCGACGACGGACCGGGACTCGGGCGCCGGTGCGTACTCGAATGCAGATGCCATGATGATCAGTCCACCGTCACGTAATCGGGGCCGGAGTAGCGGCCGGTCGCCAGCTTCTGACGCTGCATGAGCAGGTCGTTGAGCAGGCTGGAGGCACCGAAGCGGAACCAGTGGTTGTCCAGCCAGTCCTCGCCGACGGTCTCGTTGACCAGGACCAGGAACTTGATGGCTTCCTTGGTGTTGCGGATGCCGCCGGCCGGCTTCACGCCGATCTGGACGCCGGTCTGCGCGCGGAAGTCGCGGACCGCCTCCAGCATCAGGAGCGTGTTGGCCGGGGTGGCGTTGACCGCGACCTTGCCGGTCGAGGTCTTGATGAAGTCGGCGCCCGCCATCATGCCGAGCCAGGAGGCGCGGCGGATGTTGTCGTACGTGGAGAGCTCGCCGGTCTCGAAGATGACCTTCAGGCGCGCGGCGCCGGAAGCCTCCTTGACGGCCCTGATCTCCTCGTAGACCTTCAGGTACTTGCCCGCGAGGAAGGCGCCGCGGTCGATGACCATGTCGATCTCGTCGGCCCCGGCGGCGACGGCGTCGCGGGTGTCCGCGAGCTTGACGTCGAGCGCGGCGCGGCCGGCCGGGAAGGCGGTGGCGACGGAGGCGACCTTGACGTCGGAGCCCTTCAGGGCGGCCTTGGCGGTGGCCACCATGTCGGGGTAGACGCAGACCGCGGCGGTCGACGGGGTCGTACGGTCGGTCGGATCGGGATTGACGGCCTTGGCGGCGAGCGCCCGGACCTTGCCCGGGGTGTCCGCGCCTTCGAGCGTCGTCAGGTCGATCATGGAAATGGCCAGGTCAATGGCGTAGGCCTTGGCCGTGGTCTTGATCGATCGGGTGCCGAGGGACGCGGCGCGCGCCTCCAGGCCGACGGCGTCGACGCCGGGCAGCCCGTGGAGGAAGCGGCGCAGCGCGCCGTCGGACGCGGTCGCGTCGGCGAAAGCGGAAGCTGCGGATGCAGTGGTGGGCATGGTCACCAGTCGAGCATATCTACGCGCGTAGCGGCCTGTACAGCCCCGTGTTTCCGGAACGGGATTCGTGACGGCCGTCACGGTCCTGTGACATGGAACGGACAGCTCCCCCATACAAGATCATTAAATTCTTTCTCAGCAGCCAGCCAGAACTCACCGGCCCCGACCGAACGAGATGTCAGCGGCATGCGGCTCTTCCTCATCCGACCTGTATCTCATCCACAGGAGTCGTTATGCGCACCGCCCTTCGCACCGCCGTCGCCACCGCTCTCGTCGCGGGTGCCGTCCTCACCACCCCGGCCCTCGCCGCGGGAACCGCCTTCGCCGCCGACGCGAAGCCGGCCGCCGGCGCTGGGAAGGCCGCTGACGCCCCCGGCACCCTCGTTCGTACGGAGACCCTCCGCGACGGCACCATCGCCAAGATCTACAAGGTCAACGCCCTCAACCACCGCGCCGAGCTCTTCTTCGACGGCAAGCCCGTCGGTGTGGTCGACGCCAACACCCGGTGGGCCGTCGGCAACAACAACGGCACCTTCTTCGTCCTCACCGAGGAAGGCCGGACGATGTCCTGGGTGGGCAACTACCTCCCCGGTGCGAAGCCCGGCCTCTACAAGCTCGCCGACGGCACCGTCGTCGAGCTCGCCCAGCACCCGAAGGACGGCCGCTACGGCCTCAAGCCGGTCGAGGGCGGCAAGGGCAGCGGCTTCATCTACCTGAACGGCGACCGGCAGGTCTGGAAGTACGGCAAGGCCGTGGTCGTCCTGGAGCGCGACGGCGGATTCGCCGCGTACGTTCCCGGCTCCAAGGTCCAGGCGGCCCCTGCCCTGGTGGGCACGGGCGGTGGCCAGGGTCCGGAGACCCCCGTCGGTGACAAGATCGGCACCCGCAAGCTCGCCGACGGCACGGTGGGCGACCTGTGGCGCCACGCCAAGGGCCACTACACGCTGGAGCTGAAGACCGCCGCCGGCAAGCCCCGCGGCAGCGTCACCGCCGGTGGCCCCGGCGGCAAGGCGGAGAAGGGCCAGCAGTTCGGCGAGATGTGGGTGACCCTCGACAACAAGGGTCAGGTGGGCTCCTGGCTCAACCGGAACCTCGGCACCGACTACTCCGACACCACCAAGGGCTGCACCGTCACCCGGCACAGCGGCTCGGCCTTCGACGAGCTGAGCCTGGAGCTCGTCAACAGCCCCTCGGGCCCGCTCGCCCGGATCCACCACGACGACGAGGGCAAGGTCCTGGCGACCCTGACCGAGTCGAAGGGCACCGCGCTCGCCGCCGGCGTGTGGATGTCGCGGGCGGCCGGCGGGAAGCTGCCGTTCGTGCAGATGCGTACCGCCCAGCCGGGTGAGTTCTTCCACCTGGACTTCCCCGCCCTGCCGAAGGGCTGCGAGGACGGCACCCCCGGCACCGCGCCGACCACGCCCGCCCCGGGCACGTCCACCGGCGGCGGCTCCGGCCAGACCACCGTCGTCCCGCAGGGCGGCGTCGCCGCCGGTGCGGAGATCGGGAGTGTCGAGGGCGCCAACGACACGGCGCTGCTCGCCTCCGGCCTCGGCGCGGCCTCCGTCGTCGCCGCCGGTCTCGGTTTCACCGTCCTGCGCCGTCGCGCCGCCGCCCGCGGCTGACCACGCTCGTCCCACCCCTGCCCTCGACCCGAGGGCTCGTTCCACCCCCTGCCCCTTGACCCGAGCAGGAGCAACACCCCACCCCGGGCCGGCCGTCGCACACTCCGTGCGGCGGCCGGTCGCATCACCGCCCGGAGCCGCCCCGTGAACCGCCGTCGTACCGCGTCCGCCCTGCTCGTCCTCGCCGCCCTGACCGCTCTCACCGGGTGTGGCGGTGCCGCGCCCGCGCCCGCCGCCGCCACCGCGCCGCCCGCGAAGGTCGTGGAGGCCGCCTCGCCCGCGCCCACCGCGTCCGCCGCCCCGATGGCGCGCTCCAAGCCCGTACGGGTGCGGGTGCCGGCCGCCGGGGTCGACACCGGGCCCGTGCTCGAGCTCGGGCTCGCCGGTGACGGGACCGTCGAGGTTCCGTCCGAGGCCGACGCCGAGCGCATCGGGTGGTACGACAAGGGCGTCACCCCGGGCCAGACCGGCCCCGCGATCCTCATCGGGCACTTCGACACCGCCCGCGGCCCCGCCGTGCTCAAGAACGTCGCGAAGGTCCGCGTCGGCGACGAGATCACCGTCACCCGTGCCGACGGCACCGACGCCGTCTTCCGCGTGCGCGAGCTGGAGCAGGTCGACAAGAAGACCTTCCCGACCAAGAAGGTGTACGGGGACACCACCCGGCCCGAGTTGCGGCTCATCACCTGCGGGGGCGAGCTGGTCGACGGGCACCGCCCCGACAACATCATTCTCTACGCCGATCTGGTCACCCGAGCCGCCTGAGCCGAGCGGCGGGGGCTGAGGCAGAATCGGCACCATGACGAGCCCCCAGCCGCCCGCCGAGCCGGCCTTCGCCGACCGTGTCTTCCGTTCGCCCCTCGGGATCGCGGGCGGGGTCCTGCTGATCGGGCTGACCACGTGGTTCTGCGTCGACGCCATGGTCCGGGGCACGGGGCGCACGCCGTGGCTCGCGCTCGCGAGCCTGCTGCTCGTCGTGCCGCTCGTGGTGGCGTTCACGATCCGCCCGGCGGTGTACGCAAACGAGGAGCGGCTGCGGATCCGTAACCCCTTCCGCTACATCACGCTGCCCTGGGCCTCGGTCGCCGACGTCCGGGCCGGGTACTCCAGCGAGGCCCTCACCCAGGACGGGGGCACCTTCCAGCTCTGGGCCGTGCCCGTCTCGTTGCGGCAGCGCAAGCGCGCGGCCCGGCAGCAGGCACGTGCGTCGCAGGACGACCCGCACGGCCGCACGTCCGTGCAGGCGCGGGTGGACGACCGGGACCGGCTCGCCCCGGCCGACCAGACCATCGCCGACCTGCGCGAGCTGGCCGAGCGCTGCGCGAGCCGACCGGAGGCGCAGGGGGCGCCGCAGGTGCGCTGGGCGTACGAGATCATCGCGCCGGCGGTGGCGGGGCTCGTCCTGCTGATCATCCTGCTCGCCACCGGCTGACGCGCCAGGGGCCGCCCGAACCGGTCCCACCGGCCGGCGCCCCCGCGCCTGTCCGGTCCCGTCGACTTCCGTCGGGTTTCGTGCCCCCCTCCGGGCGCGTACCGATGAGTCCCTTCTGGACCCCGAGCGTGTGCCCAAGGGGCGTCCTGGGGGCAACCGACCTTCAGGGAAGCGCTGTCTGTTCGACATGGGAATGGACGGGCGGTAGACCTGGCGCCCGGTGGCGCAGAACGGTCGCGTGATCGCCCGTTCAGGGGAGTGTTTCTCGGATCACGCGAGCTGTCGCGCGGCTCTGCGCCTAGACCATCGCCGAGCTCAAGTCCGAGATCACGATCGTCATCGTCACCCACAACATGCAGCAGGCCGCCCGCGTCTCCGACTCCTGCGCGTTCTTCCTCGCCGAGCAGGGCACCCCGGGCGTGATCGTCGAACACGGCGCGACGGAGGACATGTTCGGCTCGCCGCAGGACTCCCGTACCGCCGACTGCCATGGCTCCGCCATGACGCCCTCCTCCGCCTTGCGATCCACGGCACCAGACCCCGCTCCCTGATCCGGCCTGATCCAAACGAAAGGCCCTAGACCGCGTGCGCTACGGCGCGCCCTCCCACACCAGCAGCATGTACCCGCCCAGCCACGCCGAGGACAGCGCCGCCCCGCCGAGCACCAGGGCGGCCACACGGCGGCGCGCCCGGGCGACCGCGAGCGCGAGCGGGAGCAGCAGCGGGAAGTCGGGCAGCAGGAACCGGGCGCGGGGGAAGTACACGCCCCCGCTGCCGAGGACCACGAACAGCAGCACGCCCGCGAAGACCAGCAGCGGCAGCGGCTGGCGGTCGGCGACGCAGAGCACGAACAGCGCGGCGGCGGCGATCAGCACGACCGAGACCACGACCAGGAACAGCTGCGGTTCCTGGAGGTAGACGAACTGCCTGCGCAGCTGGCGCAGCGTTCGCGAGCCGCCGTCCACCGTGTTGTGCCAGGACCTCTGCACCACGAAGTACCCGTCCCAGCGACCGAGCCGCAGCCCCACCCAGCCGACGTACCCCAGCCAGCCCAGGGGAGCGGCGAGCGCGGCGACGAGCGCCGGGCGGCTGCCCGCGCGCGCCGCGAGCAGCCCCGCCACCGACACCGCCGCGGCGACCGCGATCCCCGTCGGCCGGGTGAGCCCCGCCGCCACCCCGAGCCCCGCCGCCCAGGCCCAGCGTCCGTCCAGGACCGCGTACAGCGCCCACGCGGCGAGCGCCGTGAACAGCGACTCCGTGTACCCCATCCACTGGACGACGGCGACCGGCAGCGCACCCCACAGCACCGCGAGGACCGTGCCCACCCGGCGCCCGTACAGCCGGTCGCCGACCGCGAAGATCCCCCAGGCGGCGGCGAGCGAGCAGACCACGGCGAGGACCAGGCCGACCGAGGCGCGCGAGCCGGGCGTGACCGCCGCGACCGCCTTGATCAGGGCCGGGTAGAGCGGGAAGAACGCCAGCGGCCGGTGACCCGGCGGCTCACCGGGCGGCTCCGGCTCGTACCCGTGGTCCGCGATCGCGAGGTACCAGAGCGAGTCCCAGCTCCTCGCGAGCGTCGGCCAGATCCCGTGGCCCTGGGCGTGCGCCCAGCGGCCGAGCACGAGGAGTCCCAGGAGCCGTACGGCCAGATAGCCGAGGA
This sequence comes from Streptomyces sp. NPDC026092, assembly GCF_040638605.1. Lineage (NCBI taxonomy): Bacteria > Bacillati > Actinomycetota > Actinomycetes > Kitasatosporales > Streptomycetaceae > Streptomyces > Streptomyces sp. NPDC026092. The sequence goes on along the minus strand of NZ_JBEZYN010000040.1, from coordinate 7,584 downwards.
GCGCGGGCGCCGCGTGCCGCAGGGCGCCGCGCACCCGCCTGGGGAGCCGGACATGCCCTGGGGACGGCGGCCGCCGGGAGGCCGGAACGGTCGGACGGGCGGTCAGGACCGGGGGCACTGCGGCGGCTCCAGGGAGGCTCGGCGGGACACCGGGTCACCCTGGCGGGAACCCCCTGATCGCGGGAGGCGCGTTACGTCGGTCGGCGCAGCGGATTCACCCGTACGGGAACGGTCGTCCGCACGCGACGAGGCCCGTACGGAATCGCTTCCGTACGGGCCTCGGCAGGAGCGGGCGGGCTCGTTGTTACAGGCCCGCCGCCTCCGACAGGTCACGCTTGATCGCGGCGAGGATCTCGGCGCCCTTCGCGCGGGCCGTCACCAGCTCGCTCGCGTCGGCGACCGGGACCACGACCTCCAGGTAGCACTTGAGCTTGGGCTCCGTGCCGGACGGGCGGACGATCACCCGGGCCATGTGCTCGCCCTCCAGGTAGTAGCGCAGACCGTCCGTCGGGGGCAGCGACTCCGTGCCCTTCGTCAGGTCCTCCGCCGTCGTCACCGTCAGACCCGCGAGGTGGACCGGCGGCCGCTCGCGCAGCGTGCTCATCGCGTTCGCGATGACGCTCAGGTCCTCCACGCGCACCGACAGCTGGTCCGTGGCGTGCAGCCCGTGGGCCACCGCCAGGTCGTCGAGGAGGTCGGTCAGCGTGCGGTTCTGCTCCTTGAGCACCGAGGCCAGCTCCGCGACGAGCAGCGCCGCCGTGATGCCGTCCTTGTCGCGGACGCCCTCGGGGTCGACGCAGTAGCCGAGCGCCTCCTCGTAGCCGTACCGCAGGCCGTCCACGCGGGCGATCCACTTGAAGCCGGTCAGCGTCTCCTCGTACCCGACACCCGCGGCCTCGGCGATGCGGCCGAGCAGCGAGGACGACACGATCGACTCCGCGAAGACGCCCCGGGCGCCCTTGTGCACGAGGTGCGCGGCGAGCAGCGCGCCCACCTCGTCACCGCGCAGCATCCGCCAGCCGCCCTCGACCGAGGCGTCCGGCACGGCGACGGCGCAGCGGTCGGCGTCCGGGTCGTTGGCGATCACGATGTCCGGGTCCACGGCGCGGGCCGCCTCGAAGGCGAGGTCCATCGCGCCCGGCTCCTCCGGGTTCGGGAAGGCGACCGTCGGGAACGCCGGGTCCGGCTCGGCCTGGGCGGCGACGAGCGCGGGCGGCGGGAAGCCGGCGCGGGCGAAGGCGGCCGTGACGACGTCCTTGCCGACGCCGTGCATGGCCGTGTAGACGGTCCGGGCGGTACGGGGGGAGCCGGGGGTCAGGACGGCGTCCGTACGGGCCAGGTAGGCGTCCAGGACCTCGTCACCGAGGGTCTCCCAGCCGGTCTCCGGGCGCGGCACGTCGTGCAGCGAGCGGACCGCGTCGATCTCGGCGGCGATCTCGGCGTCGGCGGGCGGCACGATCTGCGAACCGTCGCCCAGGTAGACCTTGTAGCCGTTGTCGCGCGGCGGGTTGTGGCTCGCGGTCACCTCGACACCGGCGACGGCGCCCAGATGCCTTATGGCGTACGCGAGGACGGGCGTCGGCAGCGGGCGCGGGAGCACGGCGGCGCGGAGTCCGGCGCCGATCATCACGGCGGCGGTGTCGCGGGCGAAGTCGGCGGACTTGTAGCGCGCGTCGTAGCCGATGACGACGAGGCCGGCGCCTCCTTCCCTCTGGGCTGGCTCCTTCGCCTTGAGGTACGCGGCCAGGCCGGCGGCGGCGCGGATGACGACCGAGCGGTTCATCCGCATGGGCCCGGCGCCGATCTCGCCGCGGAGGCCGGCGGTGCCGAACTGGAGCGTGCCGGCGAAGCGGGCGGCGAGCTCGTCGCTCGGGCCGCCCTCGATGAGCTTCGCGAGCTCCTCGCGGGTCTCCGGATCGGGGTCCTCGGCGAGCCAGGCCTGGGCCCGGGCGAGGAGGTCGTCCTGCGTCACGGTGTGCCTTTCGGGTGTGCGGGTGGGGAGGGCGCGGGGTGGGTGCGGGGCGCGGGTGGGTGCCCGCTGCGCGGAGCCTTCCCCCACCCCGCCCCTTCCCGAAACCGGGGCTCCGCCCCGGACCCCGCGCCTCGAACGACACGGCCGCAGGCCGTACGGGGGGCTGGGGGCTTGCCCCCGGTTCGGGAAGGGGCGGGGTGGGGAAGGAGCCCCGCGCAGCGGCCCCGCACCCGCGCCCCGCCCCCGCCTTACCTCAGATGCGGTCGAGGACCCGCGTGAGCAGCTCGCCCATCCGGGCCGCCGAGTCGCGGCCGGCCTGGAGGACCTCCTCGTGGTTCAGCGGCTCGCCCGAGAGGCCCGCGGCCAGGTTGGTGACCAGGGAGATGCCCAGGACCTCGGCGCCCGCCTCGCGGGCCGCGATGGCCTCCAGGACGGTGGACATGCCGACCAGGTCGCCGCCCATGACACGGACCATGTTGATCTCGGCCGGGGTCTCGTAGTGCGGGCCGGGGAACTGCACGTAGACGCCCTCTTCGAGGGTCTCGTCGATCTCCTTGCACAGCGCGCGCAGGCGCGGCGAGTAGAGGTCGGTGAGGTCCACGAAGTTCGCGCCGACGATCGGCGAGGCGGCCGTCAGGTTGAGGTGGTCGCTGATCAGGACCGGCTGGCCGGGGCGCATGCCCTCGCGCAGACCACCGCAGCCGTTGGTCAGGACGACGGTCTCGCAGCCGGCGGCGACGGCGGTGCGCACACCGTGGGCGACGGAGGCGACGCCCCGGCCCTCGTAGAAGTGGGTGCGGCCCAGGAAGACCAGGACGTGCTTGGCGCCGATCTTGTACGAGCGGACCTTGCCGCCGTGTCCCTCGACGGCCGGCGGCGGGAAGCCGGGCAGCTCGGTCACGGGGAACTCGGCCTCCGGAGCGCCGAGCGCGTCGACGGCCGGCGCCCAGCCGGAGCCCATGACGAGGGCCACGTCGTGCGTCTCGATTCCGGTCAGCTCGCGAAGTCGCGCGGCAGCGGCCTCGGCGGCCTCGTACGGGGTGGCAGTTGCGTTCACTGACTCTCTCGCCTCGGGGAGGGGGGTCCGAGGGGAGCCCCGGACGGATTTCGTACCCGCAGAAGCCTAGCCCGAGAATTCCTACGCGCGTAGATGACGATGCTGACGGACATGCGATCGTTGTCTTGTCGTTTCCGACGAATGGGCTAGTGGCCACCCCGATGGGCTTCCCCCGCCTCCCTCAGCACGGGCGCTTGCGCAGCTCCATCACATAGTCGTGCGGGGCTCCCGCCGACTCCGCCGCGTCGGCCACCTCGCCCAGGTAGCGCGCGGACGGCAGCCCGCCCTCGTACGCGTTCAGGACGTACACCCAGGCCGGCTCCTCGCCGTCCAGGGTGTGCACGCGGAGCCGCATCCGCCGGTAGATGTCGAGGTTGACACCCTCCCAGCGGTCCATGGAGTCCTCGTCCATGGGCGCGATGTCGTACAGCGCGACGAAGACCTGGGAACGCGGCGCCTCGACGATGGTGGCAAGCGCGCCCTCCCAGCCCATCTGCTCGCCGCCGAAGGTCAGCCGCCAGCCGTTGAGCCAGCCGGTGCCGCGCAGCGGGGAGTGCGGGGCGCGGCGGGTCATGAGCCGCGCGTCGAGGTTGCCGGCGTACGCGGCGTAGAGCGACATGGGATCGAGGGTACGGGAGGGGAGCGGGTGTCCGCGGAAGTGCGAGGTGGGGCCGATCGGTGGCCCCGGCGCGAGTCCGCCTCTCGCGTACGGGACAATGGGGTACGCACTTGAAGCGTGCGGGACAATGGCGTACGCACTGCAGCCCAGCGGGGGACCCCCCGGCAGAACGAGAGCGCGAGGCGTAGATCCCAGTGACCCGGATCGTGATCATCGGCGGCGGACCCGGCGGATACGAGGCTGCCCTGGTGGGGGCCCAACTCGGCGCGGAGGTGACCGTCGTCGACTGCGACGGGCTCGGCGGCGCGTCCGTCCTCACCGACTGCGTCCCCTCGAAGACCCTCATCGCGACGGCCGAGGTGATGACGACCTTCGACTCCTCGTACGAGGAGCTGGGCATCATCGTCGCCGACGACACCCCGCACGTGGAGCAGGCCGCCCGCGTCGTCGGCGTCGACCTCGGCAAGGTCAACCGCCGGGTGAAGCGCCTCGCGCTCGCCCAGTCCCACGACATCACCGCCTCCGTCACCCGGGCCGGCGCCCGGGTGCTGCGCGGTCGCGGCCGGCTCTCCGGCCGGCAGGCCATGGACGGCTCCCGTCAGGTGATCGTGACGGCCGCCGACGGTTCCGAGGAGGCGCTGACCGCCGACGCCGTCCTCATCGCGACCGGGGGCCACCCGCGCGAGCTGCCCGACGCCCAGCCGGACGGCGAGCGGATCCTCAACTGGACCCAGGTCTACGACCTCAAGGAGCTCCCCGAGGAGCTCATCGTGGTCGGCTCCGGTGTCACCGGCGCCGAGTTCGCCGGCGCCTACCAGGCGCTCGGCTCGCGGGTCACCCTCGTGTCGAGCCGCGACCGCGTGCTCCCCGGCGAGGACCCGGACGCCGCCGCCGTCCTGGAGGACGTCTTCCGCCGCCGCGGCATGAACGTCATGGCCCGCTCACGCGCCGAGTCCGCCAAGCGCGTCGGCGACCGGGTCGAGGTCACCCTCTCCGACGGCCGGGTCATCTCCGGCACCCACTGCCTGATGGCCGTCGGCGCCATCCCGAACTCGGCCGGAATGGGTCTGGAGGAGGCCGGGGTCCGGCTCAAGGACTCCGGGCACATCTGGACCGACAAGGTCTCCCGTACCTCCGCCCCCGGCGTCTACGCGGCCGGCGACGTCACCGGCGTCTTCGCGCTCGCCTCGGTGGCGGCCATGCAGGGCCGGATCGCGATGTACCACTTCCTCGGCGACGCGGTGGCCCCGCTGAACCTGAAGACGGTCTCCTCGAACGTCTTCACCGACCCCGAGATCGCCACCGTCGGCTACACGCAGGCCGACGTGGACGCGGGCAAGATCGACGCCCGGGTCGTCAAGCTGCCGCTGCTGCGCAACCCGCGCGCCAAGATGCAGGGCATCCGGGACGGCTTCGTCAAGATCTTCTGCCGCCCGGGCACCGGGATCGTGGTCGGCGGCTGTGTCGTCGCCCCCAAGGCGAGCGAGCTCATCCACCCGATCTCGATCGCGGTCGACAACAATCTGACGGTCGAACAGATCGCAAACGCTTTCACCGTGTACCCCTCCCTGTCGGGCTCGATCGCGGAAGTGGCACGGCAGTTGCACACCCGAAAGGCGACGGGCGAGGCCTGATCACCCGCCGATCACCCCTCCCGCCTGGGGGGATCTGGACAACCCCCGGCAAGGCGGGGCATAGAACGATCAACGGCGGGGCCTCCCATACCACTTGGAGGCCCCGTCTGTGCGTATCTTCTGCAATTCGGCGCATAGTGCTGAAAAGTTCCGGCCGCGCAGGTTACTGTCAGTTTCGTGTTCGCTGCAGAACGTCGTCAGTTGATCCTCGAAATGGTGCGCGCCAACGGAGCTGTGTCGCTCCGGGAGCTCGCCCGCGTCGTCCAGACCTCAGAAGTGACCGTACGACGAGACGTACGGGCCCTTGAGGCAGAAGGACTCCTCGACCGCCGGCACGGCGGTGCGGTACTGCCGGGCGGCTTCACGCGAGAATCCGGCTTCCCGCAGAAATCCCATCTCGCCACCGCGGAGAAGACGGCCATCGCCGACGTCGCCGCGAGCCTCGTCGAAGAGGGCGAGGCCATCGTCGTCGGTGCGGGGACGACCACGCAAGAGCTCGCGCGCCGGCTCGCCCGCGTGCCCGGTCTGACCGTGGTCACCAACTCCCTGCTCGTCGCCCAGGCCCTCGCCCACGCCAACCGGGTCGAGGTCGTCATGACCGGCGGCACCCTGCGCGGCTCCAACTACGCGCTGGTGGGCAGCGGGGCCGAGCAGTCCCTCCAGGGGCTGCGGGTCTCCCGGGCCTTCCTCTCCGGCAGCGGTCTGACCGCCGAGCGCGGGCTCTCCACGTCGAACATGCTCTCCGCGAGCGTGGACCGGGCGCTGGTGCAGGCGGCCGCCGAGGTCGTGGTCCTCGCCGACCACACCAAGCTCGGCACCGACACCATGTTCCAGACGGTGCCCACGGACGTGATCACCCGCCTCGTCACCGACGAGCCCCCCGCGCACGACGACCGGGCCGCGACGGAGCTTCAGGCGCTGGCCGACCAGGGCGTGCAGATCGCCGTGGCCGGCACCGGCGCGGGCGGTGACCACCAGGTCCCCCCGCCCGGACGCCCCCGCCGCGACGTCCCCCTCCCGGGACAGCGGGCCGCCCACCCGGGTGGCCGGCTCCGCAGCGCGGGCGGGGCACTGACCGGTGAGGTGCTCGCCCCCGAGCGCGCGGCGCGGGTGGCGGACATGCGGCGGCGCTGAGGCGCTCAGGCTCGTACGAAGGCTCGGTTCAGGGGTCCCTCCCCCAGGGGGCCCACCGGGTGCGCCGGGGCCGACTCCGGGCTCAGGGCTTCAGACCGCGTACGGTCAGGGCCAGCAGGCGGTCGGCCAACTCCGGGTCCTCCGGGGACTGTTCCGCCGCCAGGGCGATCGCGTTGGCCAACCGCATCAGATCGCCGATCGACACCTCGTCACGTACCGTCCCCGCCCTCTGGGCCCGGGACAGCAGGGCCTCGCCCGCCGCGTGCAACGGGACACCGCACTGCGCGAGCGCCGAACGCGCGTCCCGAGAACCCGACATGGCGGGCATCAACGCCCGGGACAACCCCCGGTACTCACTCGCATGAGTGATCAGGCAGCGCAGCCACTCCACGAGCGCCGGGCACGGCGACTCCGCCCCCGCCAACTCCTCGCCACGCTGCATCAGCGCGGCGAGAGCCTCCTGGAAGACCGCGTTGATCAGCGCCTCCCGAGTGGGGAAATGCCGGTACAGCGTGCCGATGCCCACCCCCGCACGGCGCGCCACGTCCTCGAGGGAGGCGTCGGTGCCGTGCTCGGCGAAGGCGGCGCGGGCCTCGGTCAGCAGCCGTTCGTGGTTGCGGCGCGCGTCGGCACGCATGCGGTCATCCCTCCGGATACGGGCGAAGGGCCCACCGGCGGTGTGCCTGCGGGCCCTTCGTGCAACGGGTGTGCGGTCAGTCCTTGATCTCGCAGATCGCGGCGCCGGACGTGATGGAGGCGCCCACCTCCGCCGAGAGACCCTTCACCGTGCCGGAGCGGTGCGCGTTCAGCGGCTGCTCCATCTTCATGGCCTCCAGGACGACGATCAGGTCGCCCTCCTTGACCTCCTGGCCCTCCTCGACGGCCACCTTGACGATGGTGCCCTGCATCGGGGAGGCCAGGGTGTCGCCGGAGGCCGTCGGGCCCGACTTCTTCGCGGCGCGGCGCTTCGGCTTGGCACCGGCGGCCAGGCCGGTACGGGCCAGGGTCATGCCCAGCGACGAAGGCAGCGAGACCTCCAGGCGCTTGCCGCCGACCTCGACGACGATGGTCTCGCGGCCGGTCTCGTCCTCGTCGGCTTCGGTGCCGGCGGGGGCGAAGGGCTTGATCTGGTTGTCGAACTCGGTCTCGATCCAGCGGGTGTGGACCG
>NZ_JBEZYN010000039.1:5639-22702 GCF_040638605.1 Streptomyces sp. NPDC026092 | reverse complement strand
GGCACTCTGTGCCACCGGGCCGCTTCCGTCTTGTTCTGGCGCGCGGTTCAGATCCAGCCGTCCAGGGGGACCTCCTCGCAGAGCCGGACGACCGGCTCGTGCCCCGGGACCTCGGTGAGGGCGGAGAGCCTGACGCGGACGCCGGGGCGTACCGCGTGCGGCGGTCCGTCGACCCGGCACCGGACGACGAAGCCCTCGGCCATGTGCACCGGCCACAGGTCGTTGTCGGCCGCGGCGACCCCGCGGCGTACGGAGATCACTCCCTCGCCCTCGCTGCGTTCGGGCGCGAGGTCGGTCGACCCGCAGGTCGGACAGAGCAGGCGCTGGAAGGTCGTGGTCTGGCACCAGCGGCAGAGCTGGTAGTAGAGCTCGGCGCCGTCGGCCGACTCCTCGGCCCGGACGGCGGCGCTCCCGCTCCTCGATGCTACGGACCCGGTGTGGAACACGATGCGTTCTCCTTGCACTCGGCGGCTCGACCGTGCATGGAGCAAAGATATGGCACTGAGTGCCATCAAATAAAGACCTCAGTTCCCTCAATTGAAGATACTGAGATCCCCCTGAGATGCTCTCGAAACCCTCAGCCCTCGCCGAGGCTCGACTCCACCTCGCGCACCACCCGCCACATCGGCGTGGACCGCTTGGTGATCACCACCACGACGTCCTCGGCGTCCTCGCCCGGGCCGCCGGCGCCGCCCTCGCCCGGCTCGCCGCTCCAGGTGGCACGGACGAGGTCCAGGGCCCGGTCCACCTCGGCCAGCGGGTCGCCCTCGCCGCCGGAGCGCAGCCAGTGGCGCAGCGCGTGGTTGTGGGCCGCGACGACGGAGGCGGCGACCACGTTGGCCCGCAGGGTGCCGTCGCGCCGGTCGGCCCAGCGGGTCCGCAGATAGTCGCCGAGGGTCTTCTCGTACCGCCAGACGACCGAGAGTTCGTAGGTCCGCAGGCCCGTCACCTCGCGGGTGAGGCGGTAGCGCTGGACGGAGAAGGTGGGGTTCTCGGCGTACATCCGCATGACCAGGCGGGTGGCGTCGCAGATCCTGACCAGCGGGTCGTCGGTGTCGGCGCTCGCGGCGAGGAACTCGGTCATGTCGGCGAGGCTCTGCTCGTGGTCGGGGAAGACCACGTCCTCCTTCGACGGGAAGTACCGGAAGAAGGACCGCCGGCCGACCCCGGCGAGGGTCACGATGTCGTCGACGGTGGTCTGCTCGTACCCGCGCTCCAGGAAGAGCTGGAAGGCCGCGGCGATGAGGGAGTCCCGCATCACGGGCTTCGTGGAGTTCGTCGAGGCTGTTCCCATGGCCCGAACCTAACATCCGGAACGCGAGGGCACGGCACTTGGTGCCAGCCAAATCCGGCACCAAGTGCTCTCAGCGGCGGTACGGGAGGGTCAGCGTGCCGCCATCCGCAGGGCGCCGTCCATCCGGATGGTCTCGCCGTTGAGGTAGTCGTGCTCGGCGACCATCGTGACCAGCCGGGCGTACTCCTCGGGGCGGGCGAGCCGCTGCGGGAAGGTGACGCTCGCGGCGAGCCCGGCGCGGATCTCCTCGCTGAATCCGGCCATCATCGGGGTGTCGACGATGCCGGGCGCGATGGTGACGACCCGGATGCCGAACTGGGCGAGGTCACGGGCGGCGGTGACGGTCATCCCGGCGACGCCGGCCTTGGAGGCGGCGTACGCGATCTGGCCGACCTGGCCCTCGAAGGCGGCGATCGAGGCGGTGTTGACGACGAGCCCGCGCTGACCGTGCTCGTCCGGCTCCCGCTGGGCGATGGCCTCGGCGGCGAGGCGCATCACGTTGAACGTGCCGAGCAGGTTGACGTTCAGGACCGCACGGAACAGGTCGAGGTCGTGCGGGCCCTTGCGGCCCAGGACACGGGCGGAGGGGGCGATGCCCGCGCAGTTGACGGCGAGCCGCAGCTCCGCGCCGTCGGCCTCGATCCGGGCGAGCGCCTCGCGGACCGGCGCCTCCTCGGTGACGTCGGCCGCGAGCAGCGTGACGCCTTCGGGCAGCTGCCCGGCCGCCGCGACGGCCTTGTCCAGGTCCAGGCCGTAGACGGTGGCGCCGCGGGCGGCGAGCGCGGCTGCGGTGGCGGCGCCGAGACCGGAAGCGGCGCCGGTGACGAGCGCGGCGGAGCCGGCGATGTCCATGGAACTCCTCGAAACGTCAGCGGGAATCAATGATCGGTACGTCAGCGGGCGAGCCCGCGGCTGATGACCAGCCGCTGGATCTGGTTCGTGCCCTCGAAGATCTGCATGATCTTGGCCTCGCGCATGTAGCGCTCGACCGGGAAGTCGCGGGTGTATCCGTACCCGCCGAGGACCTGGACGGCGTCCGTGGTCACCTTCATGGCCGCGTCGGTGGCGGTCAGCTTCGCCACGCTGGCCTGGCGGCTGAACGGGCGGCCGAGGTCGCGGCGGCGGGCCGCGTCGAGGTACGTGGCGCGGGCGGAGTCGACGGCGGCGGCCATGTCGGCGAGCAGGAAGCCGAGCCCCTGGTGGTCGACGATCTTCCGGCCGAAGGTGGTGCGCTCGTTGGCGTAGTCGACGGCGGCGTCCAGCGCGGCCTGGGCGAGGCCCGTGGCGCAGGCGGCGATGCCGAGTCGGCCGGAGTCGAGCGCGCTGAAGGCGATCTGGAGCCCCTGGCCCTCGTCCCCGATGAGCCGGTCGGCGTCGAGGAGCGCGCCGTCCCAGTGGGCGGAGGTCGTGGGGACGGCCTGGAGGCCCATCTTCCGCTCGGGCTTGCCGAAGGAGAGGCCCTCGGTCTCGCCGGGGGCGAGGAAGCAGGAGATGCCGTGGGAGCCGGGGGCGGTGCGGGCGAAGAGGGCGTAGAAGCCGGCCTTGCCGCCGTGGGTGATCCACGCCTTGGTGCCGGTGACGCGGTACGCGGCGCCGTTCGGGCCGTCGTCCACGCGCTCGGCCTTGCAGGAGAGGGCGGCCGCGTCGGAGCCCGCCTGGGGCTCGGAGAGGCTGTAGCCGCCGATGGTCTCGCCGGCGAGCATCGCGGGGAGCCAGCGCTCCTTCTGCTCGGCGGTGCCGAAGGAGTGCAGGGGGTGGCAGGCGAGCGTGTGGACGCTGGTGGCGACGGCGACGGCCGCCCAGCGGGCCGCCAGCTCCTCCAAGACCTGCAGGTACACCTCGTACGGCTGGCCTCCGCCGCCGAACTCCTCGGGGTAGGCGAGGCCGAGCAGTCCGGCCCGGCCGAGCGTGGTGAACAGGCCTTCGGGGTACGTCTCGGCGGCCTCGTGCTCGTCCACGCGGGAAGAGAGCTCCTTGTCGGCGATCTCCCGCGTCAGGGCGATGAGGTCCGCTGCCTCGGGGGTGGGAAGCAGGCGGTCGACATCCATGGCGACTCCAGTGACACTCGGCCGCCGGCACCGGCGTAACGGTACTGTGGGCGGTACGGCAGTACCGCTTAGCGTAGCGCAGAAGGGTTCCGCCGTAACCCCCCGAACGGGTCGGCCTGCATACTGTTCAAGTGATCGACACTTCCGCCGCCGGCGCCCCCAAGCTGACGGGCCGCGGCGCGGCCCGCCGGTCCGCCCTGTTCGAGGAGCTGGTGGCCCTGCTGGTCGGCGAGGGCTTCGCCCAGCTGACCCTGGACGATCTCGCGGCCCGGCTGCGCTGCTCCAAGCGCACGCTCTACGGCCTGGCGGACAGCAAGGAGCAGCTCGTCCGGGCCGCCGTGGTCCACTTCTTCCGGCGCGCGACGACCCGGGTCGAGGCGGTCCTCGCGGCGGAGCAGGACCCGGCCGAGCGGCTTGCCGCCTATCTGCGCGCGGTCGCGGCCGAACTGGCCCCGGTCTCCCCGCAGTTCTTCGACGACGTGGCCGCCTTCGAACCGGCCGCCGAGGTCTACGAGCGCAACACCCGCGCGGCGGCCGGGCGGGTGCAGCAGCTGATCGAGGAGGGCGTGCGCGCGGGCGTCTTCCGCGAGGTCCACGTCTCCTTCGCGGCCGACGTCATCGCGTCGGTCATGGTCCGCATCCAGCGCCGCCAGGTCGCCGCGGCGACCGGCCTCGCGGACGCGGAGGCGTACGGACAGCTGGCGGAGCTCCTCCTCCAGGGCCTGCGGAAGAGCTGAGGCGGGCCCCGCCCGCCGGTACGAAACGCCCTAGGGAGCGTCGCGAGCCAGGCAGGACATTCCGGACACGACCTAGAACTCGTCGCAGGTGTGCGGGAGTCGGGGTGTGCGCAGGGCCGCGTCGAGGGCGGTCGCCGCGCCCGGTGTGTGCTCCTCCACCAGTCCCGCGGCCACCAGGTCCACGACCTGTGCGCCGCCGAGGTAGCAGGCGGCCAGGTCCCGTACGTCGAAGGACAGGTCGACCGGGTCACCGGTCGGCTCGTACCGCACCTCGTCCTCCGGGCCCGAAGTGAGGCGGAAGCGGCCGGAGTTGGCGGGCAGGCGGCTGTCGTGGACCTCCAGGACGAGGTCGACGGGCGCGGCCCAGGTGCGGGCCGTGAGCGCCGCGCGGACGTCGATCAGTCGCAGCCACAGCGCCGGGTACTGCCCGGTCACCCGCACCTGGTCGCGGTCGGCGGCGAAGAGCAGCAGCGGGTCGTCGAGCGGCCTGCCCCAGGCGCGGACGGTACCGGTCAGGTCGATCGAGGCCAGATAGCGCCAGAGGGCCGCGGCGACGGCCGGGCTGTCGGCCTCCACCTCGTCGACGCGGACCAGGCCCGGGGTGTGGGTGTCCTCGTTCTCGCCCTTGGTGCGGTAGACGGCGTATCCGGCGACGGGGTCGCCGAGCGTGACGACCCGGGCCGGTGACAGCTCGTCGTCCTCCTCGTCCTCGTCGCGCAGCCACTCGCCGCTCCAGCGCAGCTCGTCCCGGGCGTTCCGGCCCGCCCGCAGCGCACGCGTGGACTCGAAGCACGGGCCGACGACCTCGGGCGCGTCCGCCGGGTCGAGCAGCCGCAGCGGGCGCTCGTCGGGGTCGATCCGCAGGGCGAGGGGCCGCCGCGAGTCGATCTCGACGGTCACGCCCTGGGTGGCGACGCCGAACCCGAACCGGCCGTAGATGGCGTCCTCCGACGCCCAGAGCGCGGCGAGCGGCGCGCCCCGCTCGGCGTACCGCCGGAACGCCTCCGCGATCAGCGCGGAGAGCACGCCGCGCCGCCGGTGGGTGGGGGCGACGGAGACGAGGGTCAGGCCGGGACAGGTCAGGTCGCCGCCGGGGACGGAGACGGTGAAGGGGAACGCCGCGACGAATCCGACGAGTCGGTCCCCGTCGTACGCGCCGATCCGGTCGCAGGGGCGCAGCATGTCGCGGTGGTGCTTGCGCTGTTCTTCCTCGGGACGGTCGTGGAAGACGAGGTAGGAGAGGTCGAGAGCACGGTCGATATGGGCTTCGGGTACGTCACGAATATCCATGATCCGGACCCTAACCGGCAGCAGGTGCGGGTACGTCACGATTATTCCCGGCCATGCGCCTGTCCGGTGGCCGGGGACGGCAGGACGGCCGGATCGGCCAGCCGTACGAGTTCGAGGGCCTGGGCCGGGAACCAGTCGCCGGCCTTCGGGGCGACGATCCCGCGCTCGGGGTCCTCGGGACCGGCGCTCCCGCGCAGACAGTGGCCGTCGGACTCGCCGGGGGTCTTGATCCACAGCTTGGCGTCGTGGAGCGGGTCGCCGGTCTCGGCCGTGGGCCGGGGGCCGAGTCCGCGCCCGGGCGGGTTGCACCACTCCTGCGGGTCGGTGTGGACGCCGGGCGTCGGGGTCCAGGGGCCGCGGCCCGCGCGGCTGGTGTCGGTCACGAAGTGGGCGCGGTCGGCGTCCGGTCCGCCGGCGTGTGCGGCCAGCCAGGTGCGGGCGTCGGCCTGCTTCCAGCTCCGGTCGGGGCAGTCGTGCGGGTCGCCTGCCCGGGCGACGTGGGCGAGGCAGCCGGAGACGAGGGTGCCGAACCAGGCACTGTCGGCGTCGGAGTGGTAGTGGGAGATGTTGACGGTGAAGCCGGTGGCCCGGTCGACACCGGCTTTGACGAGCCGGGGCACGACGGTCTCGACGGCGTGCCAGCCGGGGTGCCCCGCGTCGAGGTAGACCGCGGTTCCGGCGAGCGGTTCGAGGACGTCGACGGCGTGCCGTACGGCGGCGTAGCGGGCGGCGGTCCGGGTCCCCTCGCTGTCGTCCTGGCCGCAGTCGGAGGGCAGCAGGGCGAGGGAGTCGGGTTCGAGGACGACGAGCGCGCGGTGGGCGCCGATGCCCCGGGCGACGGCGTCGGTCCAGTCCGTGTACGCGGTGTCGCTGCCGGCGCCGCCCGCGGAGTACTGGGAGCAGTCGCGTCCGGGGGCGTTGTAGAGCACGAGGACCGGCACGGTGCCCTCCCGCGCGGCGGCCTCGACGGTGGCGCGGGCGGCGCCCTCCACCTCGGCGGGGGTGCTGTCGCCGAGCCAGACGGCGTGCGGGGCGCGGACCATGGCGAGGAGTCCGGCGGCGGTACGGGCGTCCCCGCTCGCCTCGAGCTCGCGGTGCTGGGCGAGGGCGTCCGGGTTGGCGGCGGGGGTGTGGAAGCGGACGGGGTCGGCGTCGCGGTCGCTGCCGGATGTCACCGCGCCGTCGGCCCCCACGGGCGGCAAGGCGGCTGTAAGGAGAGCGAGGGCCGTGGCGGCGAGGGCCAGGTTCCGCGTGAACGGGGCGGCGGTGGAGCGGTGGCGCATGGGAGACGTCCTCTCGGCACGCTCCGTCAGCGAGAGCGCTGCCGCGAGAGTCGCCCCACCGCTCCGTACCGTCAAGGACGCGAACGACCGGCGTGGCGGACCGTCAGGCGACGGAACCTATCCGTCCGTCGGGGGCGCGCGGGCCGTCGTGGTGGATCGGGGTGTGCGCGCCGGTGAGCGACACGCCGGTGCCGCCGCGGCGGTTGGCGACGATCTCGGCCGCTATCGACAGGGCCGTCTCCTCCGGCGTACGGGCGCCCAGGTCGAGCCCTATGGGGGAGCGCAGACGGGCGAGTTCGAGCTCGGTGACGCCGACCTCGCGCAGCCGCTTGTTGCGGTCCTCGTGGGTGCGGCGGGAGCCCATCGCGCCGACGTAGGCGACGGGAAGCTTCAGGGCCGCTTCGAGGAGCGGGACGTCGAACTTGGCGTCGTGGGTGAGGACGCAGAGCACGGTACGGGAGTCGACCTCGGTGGACTCCAGGTAGCGGTGCGGCCAGTCGACGACGATCTCGTCGGCCTCGGGGAAGCGGGCGGCGGTCGCGAAGACGGGCCGGGCGTCGCACACGGTGACGTGGTAGCCGAGGAACTTGCCGACTCTGACGAGCGCCGAGGCGAAGTCGATGGCCCCGAAGACGATCATGCGCGGGGCGGGGACGGAGGACTCGACGAGCAGGGTGATCGGCTGGCCGCAGCGGCTGCCGTCCTCGCCGATCTCGACGGTGCCGGTGCGGCCCGCGTCCAGCATGGCGAGGGCCTCGCCGGCCGCGGTGCGGTCGAGCGCCGGGTGGCCGCCGAAGGAGCCTTCGTACGATCCGTCGGGACGGACCAGGAGGGCCCGTCCCATCAGGTCCGCGGGTCCGTCGACGATCCTGGCGAGAGCCGCCGCCTCTCCTGAGACGGCGGCGGCCAGGGCGGCGGGGTAGACCTCGCCGCGGACCGGGGTGACGAGGATGTCGATGATGCCGCCGCAGGTCAGACCCACGGCGAAGGCGTCCTCGTCGCTGTAGCCGAAGCGCTCGACGACGGTGGTGCCGTCTTCGAGGGCCTGTTGGCACAGTTCGTAGACCGCGCCCTCCACACACCCGCCGGAGACCGAGCCGATCGCCGTACCGTCGCTGTCGACGGCGAGCGCGGCGCCCGGCTGCCGGGGCGCGCTGCCGCCGACCGCCACGACCGTGGCGACGGCGAACTCGCGTCCCTGCTCGACCCACCGGTTCAGCTCTTCGGCGATGTCCAGCATCTCGAACTCCTCAGATGTGTGTGTGGAGGGCTGCGGTGCGGCGTCAGCCGACGCCGAGCCAGCTCTCGATCGGGTGGATCGCGAAGTACACGATGAAGATCGCGGTCAGGCCCCACATGAAGCCACCGACCTCCCGTGCCTTGCCCTGCGCCACCTTGATGACGGCGAAGGAGATGACACCGGCCGCGACACCCGTGGTGATGGTGTACGTGAACGGCATCAGGACCACGGTGAGGAACACCGGGATCGCCACGGAGCGGTCGCTCCAGTCGACGTGCTTGGCGTTCTGCATCATCATCGCGCCGATGACGACCAGGGCCGCGGAGGCGACCTCGGCGGGCACGATCGCGGTGAGCGGGGTGAAGAAGAGACAGGCCGCGAAGAAGACGCCGGTGACGACGGAGGAGAGACCCGTACGGGCACCCTCGCCGACGCCGGTGGCCGATTCGACGAAGACCGTCTGGCCGGAGCCGCCGACGCCGCCACCGATGACACCGCCGGCGCCGTCGATGAACAGGGCCTTGGAGAGACCGGGCATCCGGCCCTTGTCGTCCGCGAGGTTGGCCTCGGAGCCGACACCGATGATCGTGGCCATGGCGTCGAAGAAGCCGGCCAGGACCAGGGTGAACACGATCATGGTGACCGTGATGTAGCCGACGTCGCCCCACCCGCTGAAGGACACTTGTCCGATGAGCGAGAAGTCCGGTGTGGAGACGGCACTGCCCTCGAGTTCCGGAGCGCCGGAGAACCAGGCGCCCGCGCCCTTCGCCGGGATGTCGGCGACGGCGTTGACGATCAGGGCTATGACGGTGCCGACGATGATGCCGATCAGGATGGCGCCGGGGATGTTGCGCGCCTGAAGAGCGAAGATCAGAAGCAGGGTGACCGCGAAGATCAGGACGGGCCAGCCCTGGAGCTCACCGAGCGGGCCGAGGGTGACCGGGCCGCCGCCGGGAGAAGGGTTCTCGTGGACGAAGCCGGCCTTGACGAAGCCGATGATGGCGATGAAGAGACCGATGCCGATCGTGATCGCGTGCTTGATGGCAAGCGGGATCGCGTTCATGATCATCTCGCGCAGGCCGGTGACCACCAGAAGGCAGATCACCACACCGTAGGCCACACACATGGCCATCGCCTGCGGCCAGGTCATCACGGAGATGACCTGCGAGGAGAGCACACCGGAGACGCTGAGCCCCGCCGCGAGGGCGAGCGGGACCTTGCCCCAGAAGCCCATCAGCAGGGTGGTCACCGCGGCGGCCAGGGCGGTCGCCGTGATGAGGGCGGGCTGGCTGAGGACGTTGCCGTCCACATCCTTGCCGCCGAGGATCAAGGGGTTGAGCAGGAGAATGTACGCCATCGCCATGAAGGTGGTGACGCCGCCGCGGATCTCCGTCGCGACGGTGGATCCTCTCTCCGAGATGTGAAAGTACCGGTCGAGCCAAGAGCGGCCGGCGGGGACGTTCGAGCCGGAGCCCGCGTCCTCCGAGGCGGTCTTGGGCTCCACTGACGACTGGGTCATGGGGCCTACTCCCAAGGTTCAAAGGGGCACCCGCATAAGACTTGGAAGGTCAGACAAGCTGCGGGATTTGGGATGGTGCGTTGGCTGCACGACCCGGGGGACGGCCCGAGACGAACTGGGTGGATCAGGTCGATCTGGTCTTGCTCGGTACTGCTGGTACTGCTGGGTCCCACGGAGTGGGTTGCTCCGGGCGGTGCGGGCTGGGAAGTGTGACGTTCCTGGGAGGCACGCACCGCCCGGAGTGACCTAGAGAGTGCCGGTGAGCGCCTCGGGGCGGACCGGCGTCTTGTTGAGCTCCAGGCCCGTCGCGTTCCGGATCGCCGCGAGGACGGCCGGGGTGGACGACAGGGTCGGAGCCTCGCCGAGTCCCCGCAGGCCGTACGGCGCGTTGGGGTCGGCCAGTTCGAGTACGTCGACCGGGATGGTCGGCGTGTCGAGGATCGTCGGGATCAGGTAGTCCGTGAAGGAGGGGTTGCGCACCTTCGCGGTCTTCGGGTCCACGATGATCTCTTCCATCACCGCGACGCCCAGGCCCTGGGTGGTACCACCCTGGATCTGGCCGACGACGGAGAGCATGTTGAGCGCCTTGCCGACGTCCTGGGCGGTCGCGAGCTCGATGACCTTCACGAGGCCGAGCTCGGTGTCCACCTCCACCACCGCGCGGTGCGCGGCGAAGGTGTACTGGACGTGGCCGTCGCCCTGGCCGGTGACCAGGTCGAACGGGACGGTCGGGCGGTGCCGGAACTCGTGCTCCTGGTCCACGGCCTCGCCCTCCAGGACGTCGGCCAGGTCCGCGAGGACCTCGCCGCCGTCGGTGACGACCTTGCCGTTCTCGAGGAGGAGCTCGGCGGTGGCCCACGCGGGGTGGTACGAGCCGAACTTGCGGCGACCGATCTCGAGGACGGTCTCGCGCACCTTCTCGCAGGTGTTCTTCACCGCGCCACCGGTCATGTACGTCTGCCGGGAGGCGGACGTCGAGCCGGCGGAGCCGACCTGGGTGTCGGCCGGGTGGATGGTCACCTGGGTGACGCCCAGCTCCGTGCGGGCGATCTGGGCGTGGACGGTGACACCGCCCTGGCCCACCTCGGCCATGGCCGTGTGGACCATCGCGACGGGCTCGCCGTTGATGACCTCCAGGCGCACGCGGGCGGTGGAGTAGTCGTCGAAGCCCTCGGAGAAGCCGACGTTCTTGATGCCGACGGCGTAGCCGATACCGCGGACGACACCCTCGCCGTGCGTGGTGTTGGACAGACCGCCCGGGAGCGCGCGGACGTCCGCCGACTCACCGGCGGCGAGCCACTGCTGCTCCGGCGGGAGCGGGCGGGCCTTGACCCGGCGCAGCAGCTCGGAGACCGGGGCCGGGGAGTCCACGACCTGGCCGGTCGGCATGATCGTGCCCTGCTCCATGGCGTTGAGCCGGCGGAACTCCACCGGGTCCATGCCGAGCTTCGCCGCGAGCTTGTCCATCTGCGCCTCGTACGCGAAGCACGCCTGGACCGCGCCGAAGCCGCGCATGGCGCCGCAGGGCGGGTTGTTGGTGTAGAGCGCGACGGCCTCGATCTCGACGTCGTCGACCACGTACGGGCCGGCGCCGAGCGAGGAGGCGTTGCCGACGACGGCCGGGGAGGCCGAGGCGTAGGCGCCGCCGTCGAGGACGATCCGGGCCTTGAGGTGGGTGAGCTTGCCGTCCTTGGTGGCGCCGTGCTCGTAGTGCAGCTTCGCCGGGTGGCGGTGCACGTGGCCGAAGAAGGACTCGAAGCGGTTGTAGACGATCTTGACCGGCTTGCCGGTGCGGAGCGCCAGGAGGCAGGCGTGGATCTGCATCGACAGGTCCTCGCGGCCGCCGAAGGCACCGCCGACGCCGGAGAGCGTCATGCGGACCTTCTCCTCGGGCAGGCCGAGGACCGGGGCGATCTGCTTGAGGTCCGAGTGCAGCCATTGGGTGGCGACGTACAGGTCGACACCGCCGTCCTCGGACGGCACGGCCAGGCCGGACTCCGGGCCGAGGAAGGCCTGGTCCTGCATGCCGAAGACGTACTCGCCCTCGACGATGACGTCGGCGCGCTTGCGCGCCTCCTCCACGTCGCCGCGGATGATCGGCTGGCGGTGCACGATGTTCGGGTGCGGGACGTGACCGATGTGGTGGTCGTCGCGGCCCTCGTGGATCAGCGGCGCGTCGGGGGCGAGGGCGGAGGCCTCGTCGGTGACGACCGGCAGTTCCTTGTACTCGATCTTGACCTTGGCGGCCGCGCGGCGGGCGGTCTCCGGGTGGTCGGCGGCGATCAGGGCCACCGGCTCGCCGTGGTGGCGTACCCGGCCGTGCGCCAGGACGGGGGTGTCCTGGATCTCCAGGCCGTAGTTCTTCATCTCGGCCGGCAGGTCGTCGTACGTGAGGACGGCGTACACACCGGACATCGCGAGCGCCTCGGAGATGTCGATGGAGACGATCTCGGCGTGCGCGACGGTGGAGCGGAGCGTCTGGCCCCAGAGCATGTCCTCGTGCCACATGTCCGAGGAGTACGCGAACTCACCGGTGACCTTGAGGGTGCCGTCGGGGCGGAGCGTGGACTCGCCGATGCCGCCCTTGGTGTGCTTCTGGGTGACGTTGGTCGGCGTGCCCGCCGGAACGGTGCGCGTGTTCTGAGCCATGGTCAGACCGCCTCTCCCTGACGGGCGGCCGCCAGGCGGACCGCGTCGAGGATCTTCTCGTAGCCCGTGCAGCGGCAGAGGTTGCCGGAGAGGGCCTCACGGATGTCCTGGTCGGACGGGTCGCTCTGACGCTCCAGGAGCTCGTCGGCGGCGATCAGCAGACCCGGGGTGCAGAAACCGCACTGGACGGCGCCGGCGTCGATGAACGCCTGCTGGATCGGGGAGAGTTCGACACCCTCACCGGTCTGCGAGTCGGCGGGCTTGGCCTGCCACTTCTTCGCCGAGTCGAGCGAGGTGCCGCAGCCGCCGGTGCCACAGGCACCGCCCGGGTGGGCGTCCTCGCGGTGCTGGGAGTAGTCCGCGAGACCCTCGACCGTGACGACCTCGCGGCCCTCGACCTGGCCGGCGGCGACCAGGCAGGAACAGACCGGCACGCCGTCGAGGCGGACCGTGCAGGAGCCGCACTCGCCCTGCTCGCAGGCGTTCTTGGAGCCGGGGAGGCCCATCCGCTCACGCAGAACGTAGAGGAGGGACTCGCCCTCCCAGACGTCGTCGGCTTCCTGCGGACGACCGTTGACCGTGAAATTGACGCGCATGGTTATGCAGCTCCCTCAAGCGTGCGGCCGGTGCCGCGGTACTGCTCCCAGGTCCAGCCGAGCTGACGGCGGGCCATGATGCCGACGGCGTGGCGGCGGTACTTGGCGGTGCCACGGACGTCGTCGATCGGGTTCGCGGCGCCCGAGCACAGGTCCGCGAACTGCTTGGCGATCGACGGGGTGATGATCTTGCCGCTCTCCCAGAAGCCGCCCTCCTCCAGAGCCGCGTTCAGGAAGGCCTCGGCCTCCTTGGCGCGGATCGGGGTCGGCGCGGCCGAACCGATGCCGGTGCGGACCGTGCGGGTCTCCGGGTGGAGCGCCAGGCCGAAGGCGCAGACGGCGATGACCATCGCGTTGCGCGTGCCGACCTTGGAGTACTGCTGGGGGCCGTCCGCCTTCTTGATGTGGACGGTCTTGATGAGCTCGTCGGGCTGCAGCGCGTTGCGCTTCACGCCCGTGTAGAACTCGTCGATCGGGATGAACCGGTTGCCACGCACCGACTCCACCTCGACCTCGGCGCCCGCGGCGAGCAGGGCCGGGTGCGCGTCTCCGGCGGGGGACGCGGTGCCGAGGTTGCCGCCGACACCGCCGCGGTTGCGGATCTGCGGGGAGGCCACGGTGTGCGAGGCGAGCGCCAGGCCCGGCAGCTCGGCCCGCAGGTTCTCCATGATCTGCGTGTACGGAACGGAGGCGCCGAGGCGGACGTTCTCCTCCCCGACCTCCCACTCGCGCAGGAGCTCGATCCGGTTCAGGTCCAGGAGGTACTCGGGCCGCCGGTGGTCGAAGTTGATCTCGACCATGACGTCGGTACCACCCGCGATGGGCACGGCCGTGGGGTGCTCTGCCTTGGCGGCGAGCGCCTCCTCCCAGCTGGCGGGGCGAAGGAAGTCCATGGTGGCTCTCTTCTTGTGCTTCTAGTGATCGGGGGTCGGTCGGTCTGTACGGGCCCGGGGGGACGGCCGGCCCTCGACTTCGAAACCATGTTCACGTGCTGTTAACGCGATGTGTGGCCTAGTACACAAGCCTCGCCCGCTCGGGTGCAGTCACCGAAAACATGAAGGAGTTGGCTGGTGACCTTGTTCGTCTTGTAGATTCGAACGAACGGCGGTGTTCAGCAACCTCGCCGTTTCCCCCTGGAAACCGTGGCACCAGGCCACCGGCGACAACGCGACAGTCTTCGGGACCGTCGGACGTTCCCTCGCCCCCCGGGGAGCACGGCGGGCGAGAACCCCCGAGAGTGACAGACGAGTGACGGACGAGAAGGAACGGCGGCAACGAGATGCGGCTGCGCGCACTGCTGGAAACCGACGCGCTGGGGCTGCGCCTGCTCGGGGGTGAGGACGAGCTGGACCGCACCGTTCGCGGCGTGATGACCACGGACCTCAAGGACCCCAGCCGGTATCTCTCCGGCGGCGAGCTGGTCCTCACCGGCCTCGCCTGGCTGCGGGAGCCCGAGGACGCGGAGCCGTTCGTCCGGATCCTGGCCTCCGCCGGGGTGGCGGCGCTCGCCGCCGGCGAGGCGGAGCTCGGGGACATTCCCGACGATCTGGTGGAGGCGTGTTCGCGCCATCGGCTGCCGCTCTTCGCAGTCAACGAATCCGTTGCGTTCGCGACGATCACCGAGCACGTTGTTCGACAGGTGTCCGGCGAACGCGCGGGCGACCTGGCGGCCGTCGTCGACCGGCACCGCCGGCTGATGACCTCCGGCCCGGCCGGCGGCGGGCCCGAGGTCGTCCTCGACCTCCTCGGCTCCGACCTGGACCTCCGGGCCTGGGTCCTCTCCCCCACGGGCCGCCAGATCGCCGGCGCGGGCGACCCCCTCGACCCCTCGCTCGCCGCGACACTGGCCGGCGAGCACCTGGCGGCGACCCGGACCGGACGGCGCGGCCCGCACCGCCTGAGCGCCGCCGGAACCACGTACTCCCTCTTCCCTATCCGCAACACCGGCCGCGGCGCGCCCCCCGCGGCGCGGGACGTCCGCGAGACGGTCCTGTCCGACTGGCTGCTGGCCGTGGAGGCCGACGCGGGCGACTGGCCGGCGGCCCGGCTCGACCTGCTGCAGGGCGTGACGCAGCTGATCGCCGTCGAGCGGGACCGGCGGGACGCGGCGCGTACGGTACGGCGCCGGCTCGCGCAGGAGGTCCTGGAGCTGGTCCAGACGGGCGCCGCGCCCGCCGAGATCGCCGCGCGGCTGCGGGTCGCCGCCCCGGTCCTGCTGCCCGGCCTCGGCACCGCCCCGCACTGGCAGGTCGTCGTCGCCCGCGTCGAATGGGACCCGGAGGGCGGGTCGGGCGCGGTGGACACGGGCCCGGTCGCCCAGGCGCTCCTGGAGGAGATCCTCGTCGACCCGGCGACCGTGGGCGCCGAGTCCGCCGACCGGATCGCCGTGGCCCACCACGGGGACGAGGCGATCGCCCTCGTGCCGCTCCCCGCGGGCCCGCTGCCGGACAGCGAGGACGAGGGCACCACGACCCTGGGCCTGCACGCCGACGCGCTCCTCGCCACCGTCCGGGACCCCCTGTCGTCCGGTCTCGCCGACGACGGCCGCCTCACCCTCGGCGTCAGCGCGGCCGTCCACTCGGCGGAGGGCCTCCGCGGCGCCCTGGAGGAGGCCCGGCACGCCCGCCGCGTCGCGGCCGCCCGCCCGGGCCGCGTCTGCGCGGCGGGCCACCACGAGCTGGCCTCGCACGTGCTGCTGCTCCCGTTCGTCCCGGACGACGTCCGCCGCGCCTTCACGGCCCGCCTCCTGGACCCCCTGCGCGACTACGACCGCCGCCACCGCGCCGAGCTGATCCCCACGCTCGAGGCCTTCCTCGACTGCGACGGCTCCTGGACCCGCTGCGCGACCCGCCTGCACCTGCATGTGAACACCCTGCGCTACCGCGTGGGCCGGATCGAGCAACTGACCGGCAGGGACCTGTCGCGCCTGGAGGACAAGCTCGACTTCTTCCTGGCGCTGCGGATGTCGTAGGGGGCGACCCCAAGGCCCGCGGTCCGGCCCCTCAGGCCCCGGGCGGGCGGGGCCAGGGCCCCTGGGTCAGGAGGCCCCTGAAGGGGCCTTCGCGGGCCGTCAGGGCGCCCCAGGTGCCCGTTTCCGGGATGCGGCCGCCGTCCAAGCCCGCGATGTGGTGTGGGCGGCGGAGGCCGAGCGGCCCATCGGCAGCCGGACGGGCCGTTCCGGCGCCGGGGCGCCCGCAGGGGCCCCATCGCGGCGCCCACCCGGGCGGCCGCCGCCCGAAGACCACCCGCCTGGCCCAAGGCCTCGGCGGAATCCGCGACGGGCGCCAGGCAGCCCAGGGCCAGGGCCGTCGCGGCCTCGCCGGGCGCCGCGTACACCGCCGTCACCCGAGGCGGTCATGGCGAGGTTCATCTCTTCGGGGGAATACGTCCCCTGACGACGTTGAAGGTGCCGACACCCCTGGACGACGGCGGCACCTCACCCTTCTGGCGCCTGGGGACGGGGCGCAGGCGGATCGGATCGGCCGCTGAAGGTGCCGTTCCGGGGCTCGGACGCATGCGTCCGCATACCGGTCAAGCTCCTGCCTTTGTGAAATCTTTCACCTGACCCCTTGGCCAGCGCCTCGCGTTCGTGCTGAGATGCGGGCTGACCCAATAGCTCAATGGCGCGCTCGGGGAGGGCAATGTGGCGGACACCGCCATGTCTGGTTCCGGAACAACGGGTGGCGACGATCCGGCCCTTGGCTACGGCGGGGCGACCCCGGTGGAGACGGCCATATGGCGTCTGCGCTCGCGAGGTTGCTGGACCGACGCGGCAGCTCTGCTCGCCCCCCGCGCGGCGGAGCCGGCGGCCGCGCTGGAGCGCGCGGCGCTCCTGATCGAGCGCTGCCTCTACACCGAACAGGGGTGGGCGGACGCGGAGGAGGCGCTGCGGGCGGCCGAGGCCGTGGCACAGACGGACGAGGAGCGGGGGGCGGCCGCGTGCGAACGCGGCTATCTCGCCTACGCGTCGACGCTGCTCGGGGTACGCGACCGGGCGGACGAGGCGACCGCCGCGCTCGGCCGGGCGGCGGCGCTGATCGGCCCGTCGGCGGAGGGGCGACCGCTGCTCGACTACCGGCGCGGGCTCGTCGCCCAGAACATCGGCGACTCCCCGCAGGCGGCCCGCGCCGCCTACCGTCGCGCCCACGCGGGCGCGACGGCCCAGGGCGACAGCCTGCTGCTCTCGTCGACATGGCGCCATCTCGCCGGACTCGCCCTGCGGGAGGGCGAGTTGGCGGAGGCGCGGCACGGCTTCGCCGAGTCCCTGCGGATCCGCGAGGAGCTCGGCTACCTGGTCGGTACGGCCCCGGCGCTCACCGCTCTCGCGGACACCGAGACGGAACCGGAGGCGGGGGGGGGCCCCCCCGGGGGGGGGCGCCCCCACAGGCCGAGTGGGCCGCGGGCGCG
>NZ_JBEZYN010000039.1:0-5629 GCF_040638605.1 Streptomyces sp. NPDC026092 | reverse complement strand
CGCCGCCCACCCCGCGCTCGCGCACACCGTGAGGCAAGGGGCGGCGGCCCGCCTCCGCGCGGAGGCGGCCCGCCTCTTCCGCCTTCTGGGCGGCGTCCCGACCTGGCTGGCGGCCCAACTGACGCCCAGACCTGCGATCTGACGCCTAGTCGCATTTCAATGCCTCGCCCGGTCGCCGTCGCTCGCACGACGGCGACCGGGCGTCGTCTGTCCCGCCGTCGGCCCCCGGCGGCGTGGCCGTACCCACCCCGGGACCCGTTCCAGGCACAGCAGCGCCTCGTCCATCCCCACGGCCACCGCGCCGTCGGGGGTGACCGCCACCGCGCGGACCGGGGGGCCGGGGCGGAAGGGGAGGCCGGCGCGGGTTTCGAGGTCGTGGAGTTCGACGAGACCGTCGGCCCAGGCGATCGCGAGCAGAGGACCCTCGGGGGTCTCCGTGGCGTGCAACGAGACGACAGGGACGCGGCGTTCGGCGATCGGGGCGGGGTCCGGGTCCCGGCCCGGGATCCAACGGCGCACGCTGCCGTCCTGGCCGCCACTGCAGAGGAAGGGGCCCTTCTCCGTCTCGACGGCCGTCACCGCCGTGACGCGGCCGCTGTGCAGGGCGGCCTGGTGAATGCCCGTCAGACCGAAGGCGTGGACCGAGCCGAGGCGGTCGCCCACCACCAGAGAGCCGCCGATCGCAGCGAGCGCCGTGCCGGGGTGGCGGGTGAGGGTCGCGGCGACGGCGGTCGTGAGCCGTTCCAGGTACGGCGGCCGGGGTTCGGGCCCGGGGACGGGCAGCAGCCGGCCCCGTTCGTCCAGGAGCAGGAGCGTGCCGTCCGGCGCCGGGGCCAGCGTCTTGATCCGACCGCCGGAGGGGCTCCGAAGCGGCTCGCCCCCGGGCGTCGCGTCGGCGGCCCCGAGGACCTGGACGGTATCCGTCGTCCCCGCGACCAGCAGGCGGTCGCCCGCCGCCCCAAGGGCCGTGACCGGCCCGGGCCACGGCGGGGTCAGGTCGCCCCGCACCCGCGTCCACCGGACCCGCCAGGGCGCGTCGGCCGCGAGCGCGCGCAGCGCCGGCCGCAGCCGTGGGTCCGCCCCGTCCCCGAGGGCGCCGAGCAGCACGACGGCCCGGTCGGCCGGGTGCTGCTCACGGCAGAGGGACTGCCCGGTACGCAACCACGCCGACCGCAGACCGCCCCGGTCGTCACCGGGACCGGTCACGTACGCGGTGGTGACCCGCAGCGGGTCGGCCGTACAGACCGCGACCGGATCGGCCAGATCGACCGCGTGCCGCGCCTCATACGGCCCCACCCCAGGCCCCCACGCCCGGTCCCAGTCACCCTCCGAGCCCCAGACCGCCTCCGCCCCGACGCCCGGCGCCGAACCCGACCCGGAGCCCGCCCCGGAGCCGGGGTCCGTACCCGCCCCGGTGCCCCGACCCGAAGGCGTACCCGAACCCGCCCCGGAGCCCGACCCCGACCTCGCCCCCGGCCCTGACCCCAGCCCCGGCCCCTGGCCCGACCCCGGCCCCGAGCCGCGGCCCGACTCCCCCCGCCCCGTGGCGTCTTCGGCGCTGTCGTCCAGGTCGACGACCGTGACGCGGGCCGCCTTGGCCGTCAGGAGGTCGTACGACGGGGTGCCCTTGCAGGTCTCCACGACCAGGCGGACGCGGCCCGACGCGGCGAGTTCGGCGATCAGTTCGGCGATCGCCTCCGGTTCGGCGGCGGCGTGCAGGTCCGGCAGGACCAGGGCCGCGCGCCGCGCCTCTGTCGTGGCGACGGCCTGGACGAGTTCGCCGGGCGTCCGGGCCACGACGCCGAGCCGGTTCGCGACCGTCCAGGCCGCGCCGAGCGCGCACTGGCCGGCGAGCGGGATCAGTTCGCGCGCCGCCCGTCTGCGGCGCGCGCCCGCGCGCGTGCCGTGCGTGGCGAGCCAGCCGAGGAGCGCGGACTTGCCCCGGCGGGGGCCGCCGACGACCAGGCAGAGACGCGGGGCGTCCGGGGCGGTGAGCCAGCCGAGCAGGGCCGCCGCCTCGGCCTCCGTACCTGCTGCCGGGCGGTCTCCACGGACGGATCCGGTCACGGGCACCTTCCCCACGCCGGGGACGGAGTCGCGGACGGCATGGGACACCTCACGGACGGCGCTGTACGGACGGGACGACGGTGCCAACCGACCCTGGGAAGCGGCCGAAGGCGGCAGCGGCCACCGACGCCCGACCCCGTGCCGAACTGACGGCAACGACCTTAGTCGTCAGTCCGCCGATCCGGTGAAATGCTCCCTGACAAGTGACTGCACGACGGTGACATCCTGGGCGATCAGTGCGTCGAGGAGGGCGGTGTGTTCCGCCGCGTCCGCCACGAGGTCGCCGTGCCGGGTCACCGGGCCGCTCACCAGAGGCCATTGGGACCTGCGGTGCAGGTCGTCGGCGACGACGAGGAGCTGTTCGTTGCCCGCGAGGGAGAGGACCGCGCGGTGGAAGGCGCGGTCGGTCTCGGCGTAGTGGGCCCGGTCGCCGCGTGCGGCGGCGGTCGCGGTGGCCTCGGCGAGCGGCCTGAGCTCGACCCAGCGGGCGGCCGGGACCGTGCGGGCGAGCCTGAGCATGACCGGGACCTCGATGAGCGCGCGCACCTCGGCCAGCTCGGCGAGTTCGCGCGGGGTGCGCTCGGTGACGCGGAATCCCCGGTTCGGTACGACTTCCACGGCGCCCTCGACGGCCAGCTGCTGCATCGCCTCCCGTACGGGGGTCGCGGAGACGCCGAAGCGCTCGGCGAGGACGGGGGCGGAGTACACCTCACCGGGGACCAGCTCGCCGCCGACGAGCGCGGTGCGCAGGGCCTGGAGGATCTGGCCGCGCACGGAGTGACGCCGGACGGTACGCGGCGCGGGCGAGCCGGAGGCCTCCGACGGAAACGCGGGCGCGGGCACGTACGCGGGAGTGGTCAGCCGGGGCGCGGACGGCTCGCTGTGCGTGTGCTCGCCCCGCGCGGCCGACGGCTCGCCCTGGCTGGCGGTCGGCTCACCCCGCACCGCCAAGGGCTCGCCCCGCGCGGCCGTCGACCGGCCCTGTGCGGTGGTCGACTCGCCTCGTACGGCCGACGGACCCTCTGCCGGTCCGGACGGCACCGCCGCCCCACGTGCCTGTTCCGGGACCCGTATCGAACCGTCGTACGACAGGTGCGACTGCTCGCGCGCTCTGCCCTGCTCCACCCGGGTCCTCCTGCGGGGTCGTGCCGGGCCTGGCTCGCGATACCGAGGCCCCCTGTGCACGATAGGCGGACGGGGCCGCAGTTCAAACCTCGGACGCATCGGGTAAGGTAAGGCTAACCTGCTAACGATCGCGATTCGGTGGTCCCGTATGGCCCTCCCCGCTCTGCTCCCCGCCCCGTTCACCTCGCCCGTCGCGGCCTCGTACGCCCGCCTCGGCGAGGTGTTCCCCAGCCTGCGGACAGAGGAACTGGGAAGCCACGAGCAGACGCCGCGCGGGGCCGGCTGGGTCGGGGCGGACGAGCTCGCGGCCGGCGGAGCGGCCCTCGACGCCTTCCTGGCCTGGGACAACGCGCAGGTGCTGCGCGACTACGGGCAGCAGGCCCGACCCGACGTGGTCGCCAGCTTCGGGCTCCACCGGTACGCCTGGCCCGCCTGTCTCCTGGTCACGGTCCCCTGGTTCCTGCACCGCAGGGTCCCGCGCCTGCCCGCCCGTAACGTCTCCTTCCAGCGAGCCCTGGGGCGGATGGCCGTCCGGATCGAGGAGTTCGCCTGCCTGCCAGGCGACCCCGCCGCCGAGCTGCCCGGCGCCCGGGTCGTCCCGGACGAGGAGGCGCTGCGCGCCGAGGCCAGGGCCGCGCTCGCGGAGCACTTCGAGGAGGTCCTGGCCGGCTTCGGGCCCCGGATGCGGCGCGGGAAGCGGGCGCTGTGGGGGATGGCGACGGACGAGATCGTCGAGGGCCTCTGGTACATCGCGGCGCTGCTCGGCGAGGAGGAGCGGGGGATGGCCGAGCTGGAGCTGCTGATGCCCGGTACGGCCAAGCCGTACGCCGGGGCCGCGGGCTTCCGCGAGCTGCCGGGGGCCGAGGCGCCGGACGGCACGCCCCGCGCCACCCGGGACCGGGCGACCTGCTGCTTCTTCTACACCCTGCGCCCCGAGGACACCTGTCTGACGTGCCCGCGGACGTGCGACGCCGAGCGGGTCCGCCGGCTCGCCGCGACCGCCTGACGGCTCCGTCCGCCGCCCCACCGACGGGCCGTCGGATTACGCCACTCGTACGAGTGGCATGAATCGAACGCAACTCCCTTGCATCGCCCGGCAGTTCGACCGGATCGCACCTATTCGTATGCCGTCCGACCCCAATGGCGTGCTCTTGCCGCGAAACCACGTGGGGGCCCTCCGGGGTCGGCAAGTATGGGCGGCCGAAACGCCCTACTGCGATGCAAGGGACACCGCATGAGACTGACCGACATATCGCTGGACTGGCTGCTTCCTGGTGGCGTCATGGTGGCCGGAGTCCTGACGGCGGTCGCGGTGCTCGCGCGCGGCAAGCGCGCCGGTGACCAGGCCGCGGCCGAGGACTCCTGGGAACGCAGTGAGGAACGCCGCCGACGCAAGGAAGCCATCTACGGAACCGCCTCCTACGTCCTGCTCTTCTGCTGCGCGGCCGTCGCCGCCGCGCTCTCCTTCCACGGCCTCGTCGGCTTCGGCCGGCAGAACCTCAACCTCACCGGGGGCTGGGAGTACCTCGTCCCCTTCGGCCTCGACGGGGCGGCGATGTTCTGCTCCGTCCTCGCGGTCCGCGAGGCGAGCCACGGCGACGCGGCCCTCGGCTCGCGCCTGCTCGTCTGGCTGTTCGCGGGGGCGGCGGCCTGGTTCAACTGGGTGCACGCACCGCGCGGTCTGGGGCACGACGGCGCGCCTCAGTTCTTCGCGGGCATGTCCCTCTCGGCCGCGGTCCTCTTCGACCGGGCGCTCAAGCAGACCCGCCGGGCGGCGCTGCGCGAGCAGGGCCTGGTGCCGCGTCCGCTGCCGCAGATCCGGATCGTACGGTGGCTGCGGGCGCCCAGGGAGACCTTCGCCGCGTGGTCGCTGATGCTCCTCGAAGGCGTACGGACGCTGGACGAGGCCGTCGACGAGGTGCGGGAGGACCGGCGCGAGAAGGAGCAGAACCGGCATCGCAGGCGCGAGCAGGAGAAGCTCGACCGGGCGAGGATCAAGGCGATCAACCGCCAGCACCGGGCCTTCGGCCTGGGGCGCGGGGGCGGCCGTCAGGTCGACGTGCCGTCCCTGGCCGCCGGCGGGGGCTCGGCTCCACCGTCCCTGAACTCCGGCGCGGGTTCCGCGACGCCGTCCGTGGGGA
Source organism: Streptomyces sp. NPDC026092 (assembly GCF_040638605.1). Taxonomy (NCBI): domain Bacteria; kingdom Bacillati; phylum Actinomycetota; class Actinomycetes; order Kitasatosporales; family Streptomycetaceae; genus Streptomyces; species Streptomyces sp. NPDC026092. The sequence goes on along the minus strand of NZ_JBEZYN010000039.1, from coordinate 296 downwards.
CCACCGTCGCGGAACCCGCCATAGCCGACCCCGGACAGCTGCCGCTTCGACACCGGCCCTCCCTCCAGGCCGTGAAGGGTACTGAACCCCGGACGGTGGACCTCACCGCCGAGGACGACACCCAGACGCTGCCCCGACTCGACTCGCTGGAGCGCAAACTGAAGGACTTGGAGCAGCAGTTCGGCTGAGGCTGAGCCCGAGCCCGAGCAGCTACCTCGGCTCGAAGCCCTCGCCCGAACGGCCCAGCTCTCCCGCGACGACGCCGACGCCCTCGACTCCTGGGCCGCCGACGCCGA
>NZ_JBEZYN010000038.1:0-40030 GCF_040638605.1 Streptomyces sp. NPDC026092 | reverse complement strand
CGGTCCACACCCGCTGGATCGAGACCGAGTTCGACAACCAGATCAAGCCCTTCGCCCCCGCCGGCACCGAAGCCGACGAGGACGAGACCGGCCGCAGCACGGTCGTGGTCGAGGTCGGAGGCAAGCGCGTCGAGGTCTCTCTGCCGGAATCGCTGGCCATGCCCGCCCGCACCGGTGGGGCGCCCGGCGCCCGGCCGAAGCGACGGGCCGCGAAGAAGTCGGGCCCGACAGCTTCCGGCGACACCCTCGCCTCTCCGATGCAGGGCACCATCGTCAAGGTGGCCGTAGAAGAAGGCCAGGAGGTCAAGGAAGGCGACCTGATCGTCGTTCTCGAAGCCATGAAGATGGAACAGCCCCTGAATGCGCACAAGGCCGGCATCATCAAGGACCTCGGAGCCGAGGTCGGCGCCTCCCTCACGTCCGGCGCCGCGATCTGCGAAATCAAGGACTGACGCCCGACAATTCCCCTGTTCGGCCGCCCCGGAGAAAGGAACCGGGGTGGCCGACTGTATTCCGTAACCCTACGGAAACCGATGGGAAGGGACCCGGGAAATAGGAGCGCCCGGCCGTCTCCGTCCCGGTGTCTTCACCTGGGACGGCCACGGCCGGGCGGTGTGCGGAAGGAATTCAGGCGGTACGGCGCAGAGCGCTCAGCGTCTTGTGGACGTCCGCGTCGTGGTAGTACGTACGGCCCTGCTTGGTGCGGCGGCGCCACTGCTGCTGGCTCGCGTGGCGGTAGACCGTACCCGACGGAATGTTCCACAGCCGGGCGACGTCGGCCGCGCTGAACCAGCGGGTCCTGACCGCCGAGTCCGCTTCAGGGAGCCCGTCCGCCGACGCCTCGGCCGTACCGCCGTCCGCCGTCCCGGCCGGACCCTTCCGCCCGCTCATCAGACGGCTCAACTGCAGCCACTCGTGGCCGAACCAGCGGTGCTCGGCCGAGGCGTCGCAGGTGATCTCGGCCGGGACGCCGGGCTGCTCCGGACGGACCGACGCCGTGAGCCGGCCCGGGCATCCGTCCTCCACGCAGCCCCCGATGGCAAGACGCCTGCTCGGGCCCAGATCGATCACCCGCGTGGCGCCGCGCGCCAACCGGGCCACCTCCTGGGAGAACTCGCCCGCGGCCGCGTGCGCGGCGAGCCAGCCGGAGTGCCGCAGCAGAAACTCGGCGAGCCGCTCGACCGCGCGTCGGGGCGCGGCGACCCCCCGTTCCTGGGAGACCGCGGCGGACCAGGAGGACAGCACCGAGACGATCGCGGAACGCGCCTCCATGGCCGCCGTGTTGAGCGGAAGGCCGGGCAACGGGCCTCCGGAGACCCGGTCCCGCTCGCGGTCCGCGCTGATGTCGAGCCGCCGCGCGCACTCCTCGTACAGCGCGGGCAGCCGTCGCAGCTCCCTCACCAGCCGGTCCCGGCACGACAGGCACAGCATCGTGCCCGACACCGCGAGGCGCCGTGCATGTCCGGCGGCCTCCCGGTGCCGGCATCCCACGCCCGCGCACCTCGTGGCCACCATGCCCGTACGGATCGATTCCCGGTTCACCGAAGCCCCCAACTCGTCATGGAATCCAGGACCGGAAACGTAATTGCGTGCGTCCTGGAAGGGCAACCGGACAGGGCATGTTCTGTTGAAGCTCTGACATGCATTTGAAGCAGGCCGCGCATGCTGCTGAGAATCTGACGGAAACCCCCTGTCAGGGGCCGACTTTGCATGCCTCTGTAGGTTCTCTGGACTCCGCCTTCCATTCGCACACCTGCCTGACGGAACCTCACGGAGACGTGAACATACGGCTCTTGTCTTTCGTTTCCCGGCCGAAGAAGCTTCTTACTAGCTTCCGCAGTTCTGTCTTGAGCTGCACCTCGAAGGAATTTCCACCGAACGCCAAGGAGAGGTACATGGACGCTGCCGTCATTGTCGTGGGCGCGGGCCCCGCCGGAATGATGCTGGCGGGCGAACTGCGGCTCGCGGGCGTCGATGTCGTCGTCCTGGAGCGTCTCCCGGAGCGTACGAGGGAGTCCCGGGGCCTCGGCTTCACCGCACGCACGATGGAGGTCTTCGACCAACGGGACATCCTGTCCCGGTTCGGCGAGGTCGAGACCAGCAACCAGGGGCACTTCGGCGGACTGCCGATCGACTTCGGTGTGCTCGAAGGCGCCTGGCAGGCCGCGAAGAGCGTGCCCCAGTCGGCGACCGAGACCCACCTGGAGCAGTGGGCGACCAGTCTGGGCGCCGACATCCGGCGCGGCCACGAAGTGCTCTCGCTGACCGACGACGGCTCCGGGGTGACCGTCGAGGTGCGCGGCCCGGACGGCGAACACACCCTGCGCGCCCACTACTTGGTGGGCTGCGACGGCGGACGCAGCATGGTCCGCAAAGCCGCCGGCTTCGACTTCCCCGGTACCTCAGCGACGATGGAGATGTTCCTCGCCGACATCAAGGGCATAGAACTGCAGCCCCGCATGATCGGCGAGACGCTGCCCGGCGGCATGGTCATGGTCGGCCCGCTGCCCGGCGGCATCACCCGCATCATCGTCTGCGAGCGCGGCACCCCGCCGCAGCGCCGCGAGACCCCGCCGACCTGGCACGAGGTCGCCGACGCCTGGAAGCGACTCACCGGCGACGACATCTCGCACGCCGAGCCGGTCTGGGTCAGCGCCTTCGGCGACGCGGCCCGCCAGGTCACCGAGTACCGTCGCGGCCGGGTGATCCTGGCCGGCGACTCGGCGCACATCCACCTGCCGGCCGGCGGGCAGGGCATGAACACCAGCATCCAGGACGCCGTCAACCTCGGCTGGAAGCTCGGCGCCGTCGTCAACGGGACCGCCCCCGAAGCGCTCCTGGACACGTACCACAGCGAGCGGCACGCTGTCGGCAAACGGCTGCTGATGAACACCCAGGCGCAGGGCCTCCTCTTCCTGAGCGGCCCCGAGGTGCAGCCGCTGCGCGACGTGCTGACCGAACTCATCCGGTACGACGAGGTCGCCCAGCACCTCGCGGCCATGGTGAGCGGTCTGGAGATCACGTACGACGTCGGCGGCGGCAGCCACCCCCTGCTCGGCAGGCGGATGCCGAACCTGGAGCTCACCACCGCGACCCGGCGGACGACGAGCACAGCGCTCCTGCACTCCGCCCGCGGTGTCCTGCTCGACCTCACCGACAACCCCCGCCTGCGGGCCCGTGCCGCGGCCTGGTCCGACCGGGTCGACGTCGTCACCGCGGAGCCCGGCCCGGTCACCGCGACCAGCGGGCTGCGGGGCACCACGGCCGTACTGATCCGCCCCGACGGCCACGTCGCCTGGGCCGCACCCGGCAGCCACCACGACCTGCCGATGGCGCTGGAGCGCTGGTTCGGCGCACCCCTCAACGGCTGAGCCCCGGACCACGGACCGGCCCGCTCACCCCAGAAAGAGAGAAGAGATGCACAGCACCCTGATCGTGGCGCGGATGGACGTCGAGTCCAGCGCCCAAGTCGCCAAGCTGTTCGCCGACTTCGACGGGTCCGAGATGCCGCACCGCATGGGCACCCGGCGCCGTCAGCTGTTCTCGTACCGAGGCCTGTACTTCCACCTGCAGGACTTCGACGGCGAGAACGGTGGCGAGCTGATCGAGGAGGCCAAGACCGACCCGCGGTTCGTGCGGATCAGCGAGGACCTCAAGCCGTTCATCGAGGCGTACGACCCCGCGACCTGGCGTTCGCCGGCCGACGCGATGGCCACGCGCTTCTACGACTGGACGGCCGCGCGATGACGCCGTCCTCCGCCGACACGATGGGAGGCCACGACCAGTGGGCCGACGCGTAGTCATCACAGGAGTGGGAGTGCTCGCGCCGGGTGGTATCGGCGCCAAGAACTTCTGGAGTCTGCTGAGCGAGGGACGCACGGCGACCCGGGGGATCACCTTCTTCGACCCCTCCTCGTTCCGCTCCAGGGTCGCGGCCGAGGCCGACTTCGACCCCGAACTGCACGGGCTGACTCCGCAGGAGATCCGTCGCATGGACCGCGCCGCCCAGTTCGGCGTGGTCACCGCCCGCGAGGCGCTCGCCGACAGCGGGCTCGACCTCGCCGGCTACGACCCGTACCGCACCGGCGTCACCATCGGCAGCGCCGTCGGCGCCACCACCGGGCTCGACAACGAGTACCGCGTGGTCAGCGACAACGGCAGGCTCGACCTGGTCGACCACACCTACGCGCCGCAGCACCTGTACAACCACTTCGTGCCCAGCTCCTTCTCCGCGGAGGTGGCGTGGGCGGTCGGCGCCGAAGGCCCGGCCACCGTGGTCTCCACCGGCTGCACCTCCGGCATCGACTCGGTCGGCCACGCCGTCGAGCTGATCCGCGAGGGGACCGCGGACGTGATGATCGCCGGTGCGACGGACGCCCCGATCTCGCCGATCACCATGGCGTGCTTCGACGCGATCAAGGCCACCACACCGCGCAACGACGACCCCGAGCACGCCTCGCGGCCCTTCGACGGGACCCGCAACGGCTTCGTCCTCGGCGAGGGGTCCGCGGTCTTCGTCCTGGAGGAGTACGAGAACGCCAGGAGGCGCGGCGCGCACATCTACGCCGAGATCGCCGGCTACGCCTCGCGCTGCAACGCCTTCCACATGACCGGACTGCGCCCCGACGGGCGTGAGATGTCCGAGGCCATCGACACCGCCCTCGCCGAGGCGCGGATGAACCCCGAGCAGATCGACTACATCAACGCGCACGGCTCCGGCACCAAGCAGAACGACCGGCACGAGACCGCCGCGTTCAAGCTGAGCCTCGGCGACCACGCGTACCGCACACCGGTCAGCTCCATCAAGTCGATGGTGGGCCACTCGCTCGGCGCGATCGGCTCGATCGAGATCGCCGCCTCGGTGCTCGCCATGGAGAACCACGTCGTGCCGCCCACCGCGAACCTGCACACCCCCGATCCCGAATGCGATCTCGACTATGTGCCGCTCACCGCGCGCGAACACCGCACCGACGCGGTGCTGACCGTGGGCAGCGGATTCGGTGGGTTCCAGAGCGCGATGGTGCTGGCCCGTCCCGAGAGGAGCGCGGCATGAGCACCAGGACGGTCATCACCGGAATCGGCGTCGCCACGCCCAACGGGCTCGGCGTGGACGAGTTCTGGGCCGCCACCAGGGTCGGCAAGAACGCCATCGGGCCGATCACCCGCTTCGACCCGTCGTCGTACCCGTCCCGACTGGCCGGTGAGATCCGCGGGTTCGAGGTCGGGAACCATCTGCCGAGCCGGCTGATCCCGCAGACCGACCGGATGACCCAGCTCGCCCTGGTCGCGGCCGACTGCGCCTTCGAGGACGCGGGCGTCGAGCCGGGCAACATCCCCGAGTACGACATGGGCGTGGTCACCGCCTCCACCTCGGGCGGCTTCGAGTTCGGCCAGAACGAGCTGAAGAAGCTGTGGAGCCAGGGCAGCCAGTACGTCAGCGCGTACCAGTCCTTCGCCTGGTTCTACGCCGTCAACAGCGGCCAGATCTCCATCCGGAACGGCATGAAGGGCCCCAGCGGGGTGGTCGTCAGCGACCACGCCGGTGGCCTCGACGCCATCGCCCAGGCGCGCCGGCAGATCCGCAAAGGCAGCAAGCTGATCTTCTCCGGCGGCTTCGACGCCTCGATCTGCCCCTGGGGCTGGGTCGCGCAGCTCGCCGGCGGCCGGATCTCCCGGAGCGAGCGGCCCGAGCGCGCCTACCTGCCCTTCGACGCGGCCGCGAACGGCTACGTGCCGGGCGAGGGCGGTGCGCTGCTGATCCTCGAGGACGAGCGGACCGCCCGCGAGCGGGGCGCCGAGAAGATCTACGGCGAGGTCGCGGGCTACGGCGCCACCTTCGACCCGAAGCCCGGCAGCGACCGGGAGCCGGGGCTGCGGCACGCCATCGAGGTGGCCCTCGCCGACGCCGGTGTCGCGGCCGGTGACATCGACGTGGTCTTCGCCGACGCCGCGGGCAGCCGGGACCTGGACCGCCAGGAGGCCGACGCGATCACCGCCGTCTTCGGGCCTTCCGGGGTTCCGGTCACCGCGCCCAAGACGATGATCGGCCGCCTCTACTCCGGCGCCGCACCGGTCGACGTGGTCTCCGCCGTCCTGGCGATGCGCGAGGGCCTGATCCCGCCGACCACCAACGTCGAGCTGTCGCCCGAGTACGACCTCGACCTGGTGACCGGTCAGCCGCGTACCGCGTCGGTGTGCACCGCCCTCGTGCTCGCGCGCGGTGTCGGCGGCTTCAACTCCGCCGTCGTCGTCCGCGCGGTCGACTGACCTCCCCTGCCGGCCCGCCGGCCCACCGGCGGCGGTACCTCACCGCTCCGCACCCAACGGGGGTACGGAATCCCAGAAAGGGACCCTTATGTCCACCAAGGAATTCACCATCGCGGACCTCAAGCGCATCCTCCTGGAGGCCGCGGGCGCGGAGGAGGGTGTCGACCTCGACGGCGACATCCTCGACACCGACTTCGAGGAGCTGGGCTACGAGTCCCTGGCGCTCCTGGAGACCGGTGGCCGCATCGAGCGCGAGTACGGCATATCCCTCGACGACGAGGTCTTCACCGACAACCGCACCCCGCGGTCCCTGGTGGACGCGATCAACAGCCACCTCAAGGAGCCCGTCGCCTCCTGACGGACGGTCCAGGGCCCGCACCGGGCCCCGTACCGCCCCTTCGTCACGGCCGCCGCGCCGCTCCCCGGCGCGGCGGCCGTGCACCACCACGTCCCTTTTGTTGATGGAGAACAACGACATGTCGCAGCAGGACAAGAGGGTCGCCCTGGTCACGGGCGGCACCAGTGGAATCGGCCTCGCCGTCGTCCGGCTCCTGGCCGCCCAGAACCACCGGGTGTTCATCGGCGCCCGCACCGCGGAGAACGTCGTCGCCACCGTGAAGGAGCTTCAGGAGGAGGGCCTCGACGTCGACGGCACCACTCTCGACGTGCGCTCCACGGAGGACGCCCGCGCCTTCGTACAGGCCGCGGTCGACCGCTTCGGCACCGTCGACGTGCTGGTCAACAACGCCGGCCGCAGCGGCGGCGGAGTCACCGCGGACATCACCGACGAACTGTGGGCCGATGTCATCGACACCAACCTCAACAGCGTCTTCCGGCTGACCCGCGAGGTGCTCACCACCGGGGGCATGCGCGCCAAGGACCGCGGTCGCGTCATCAACATCGCCTCCACCGCGGGCAAGCAGGGCGTCGTCCTCGGCGCCCCCTACTCGGCCTCCAAGCACGGTGTCGTGGGCTTCACCAAGGCCCTCGGCAACGAACTCGCCCCCACCGGCATCACCGTGAACGCGGTCTGCCCGGGGTATGTCGAGACGCCGATGGCGCAGCGGGTCCGCCAGGGCTACGCGGCGGCGTACGACGCCACCGAGGAGGCGATCCTCGAGAAGTTCCAGGCGAAGATCCCGCTGGGCCGCTACTCGACCCCCGAGGAGGTCGCGGGCCTGGTCGGCTATCTCGCCTCCGACACCGCCGCCTCCATCACCTCGCAGGCCCTCAACGTCTGCGGTGGGCTCGGCAACTTCTGAGCCGAACGGCCGGGCCGGACACGCGTGTTCCGCCCGGCCCACCACCCGAATCCGACCCTGAAACCGAGGAGTACAGCATGTCGCAGCCCGGCCTGCGCGAGGTGGAGCACGAGATAGCGGTCGCGGCCCCGGCCACCGCCGTGTACCGGCTGATCGCAGAGGTGCAGAACTGGCCGCGGATCTTCCCGCCGACCATCCACGTCGCCCGCGAGGCGCAGGGCGAGGGCGCCGAGCGCATCCACATCTGGGCCACCGCCAACGGCGAGGCCAAGAACTGGACCTCGCGTCGCACCCTTGACCCCGAGCGGCTGCGGATCACCTTCCGGCAGGAAGTCTCCGCACCCCCGGTCGCCGCCATGGGCGGTACGTGGATCATCGAGCCGCTCTCCGAGGGCGAGTCCCGGGTCCGGCTCCTGCACGACTACCGGGCCGTCGACGACGACCCGAAGAGCCTGGCGTGGATCGACGAGGCCGTCGACCGCAACTCCCGCTCCGAGCTCGCCGCGCTGAAGGAGAACCTGGAGGCCGCGCACGCCGCCGAGGACCTCACCTTCTCCTTCGAGGACACGATCCGCGTCGACGGCTCCGCCAAGGACGTCTACGACTTCGTCAACGAGGCGCAGGCCTGGCCCGAGCGGCTGCCGCACGTCGCCGCCGTCCGCTTCGAGGAGCCCTCCCCGGGCCTCCAGGAGCTGGAGATGGAGACCCGCGCCAAGGACGGCTCGGTGCACACCACCAAGTCGTACCGGGTGACCTTCCCGCACGAGAAGATCGCCTACAAGCAGGTGACCCTGCCGGCGCTGATGACCCTGCACACCGGCTACTGGACGTTCACCGAGGACGACGAGGGCGTCGCCGCCTCCTCGCAGCACACCGTCACCCTCAACACCGCGAACATCACGCGGATCCTCGGCGCCGACGCGACCGTCGAGGACGCCAAGGAGTACGTGCGCAGCGCGCTCTCCACCAACAGCCGGGCCACCCTCGGCCATGCCAAGGACTACGCGGAAGCCCGGGCCTGACCATGACCGGGGACTACACCGAGACCCAGGTGGTCGTGGTCGGCGCGGGCCCCGTCGGACTGTTCCTCGCGGGCGAGCTCCGGCTCGCCGGCGCGGACGTGGTGGTCCTCGAACAGCTCACCGCGCCGACCACCGAGTCGCGGGCCTCCACCCTGCACGCCCGCACCATGGAGATCCTCGACAGCCGTGGCCTGCTCGCGCCGCTCGGCGAGATACCGAACGAGCCGATGGGCCACTTCGGGGGCATCCCCCTCGACCTCACGCTTCCCAGCCCCTACCCGGGCCAGTGGAAGGTCCAGCAGACCCGCATGGAGGAGCTGCTCGGACAGTGGGCGAAGGACCTCGGCGCGGACATCCGACGCGGCCACGAGGTCACCGCCCTGACCGCGACCCGCGACCACGTCGAGGCCGAGGCGCGCACCGCGGAGGGGACGACGCCGCGCTTCCGCGCCAGGTACGTCGTCGGCTGCGACGGCGAGCACAGCGTCGTACGCCGCCTGGGCGGCTTCGGCTTCCCCGGAGCCGACGCGGAACGCGAACTGCTGCGCGCCGACGTGGCGGGCATCGACATCCCGGGCCGCCGCTTCGAACGGCTCGACGGCGGGCTCGCGATCGCCGCCCGGCGTCCCGACGGAGTGACCCGGGTGATGGTCCACGAGTTCGGCGCGCGGCCACGCTCCACCCAGCCGCGGTTCGAGGACGTCGTCGACACCTGGAAGCGCGTCACGGGGGAGGACATCGGCGGCGGCACCCCGCTGTGGGTGAACTCCTTCGGAGACGCCTCCCGGCAGGCGGAGAGCTACCGCGACGGCCGGTTCCTCCTCGCCGGGGACGCGGCCCACCAGCAGATGCCGATCGGCGGCCAGGCCCTCAACCTCGGCCTGCAGGACGCCGTCAACCTCGGCTGGAAACTGGCCGCGCACCTGACCGGGCGCGACCCGGACGGACTGCTCGACAGCTATCACGCCGAACGGCACGCCGTCGGCGAGAAGGTGCTCAGCAACATCAGGACCCAGGCGCTGCTGCTCCTCGGCTCCAAAGAGGTCGAGCCGGTCCGGCAGGTCGTCGCCGAACTGGCCACGGAGAGCGAGAACGTCCGCGCCCACCTGGCCGGGGCGATCTCGGGCCTCGACATCCGCTACGAGGTCGGACCGGGCGAACACTCCCTGCTCGGCCGCCGGTTGCCGCACTGGCGGCTCACCACGGACGAGGGCGCCGTCACGAGCACGGCGACGCTGCGCCCCGGGCGGGGCGTCCTGCTCCTGCTGCCCGGCGACGAGGCCCGGCACGCGGCGCTGCGCTCCGCCGCCGCCCCCTGGGCGGACCGGGTGCGGATCGTGACCGCCGGCTCGTGCTCCGGGGGCGCGGTCCCGGAGGCCGGAGCGCTCCTGGTGCGGCCGGACGGACACGTCGTCTGGGCCGACACCCCCGGCACGGACCTGGAGCAGGCGCTGCGCCGCTGGTTCCCGGCGCCCGCCGCCGCATCGGCGCCGGCATCCCGCCCCGCCCCGGCGGCGCCGTCGACCGCGGCGCCGGCCACCGCAGCGAGGGCGAACAACAACTCGTCGGCCACAGCGACGGCGAAGAAGTGGAGAACACACATGAACAGGCTCACGGGCAAGACCGCGCTGGTCACCGGCTCCAGCCGGGGCATGGGCCGGGCGACCGCGCTCCGCCTCGCCCAGGAGGGCGCGCTCGTCGCGGTCCACTACACCGCGCGCAAGGACGCGGCCGACGAGGTCGTCGGGGAGATCGAGAAGGACGGCGGCCGGGCCTTCACCGTCCGCGCCGAACTCGGTGTCCCGGGCGACGTGCACGAGCTCTTCCTCGGTCTGGAGAGCGGCCTGCGCGAGCGCACCGGCGCCACGGACCTGGACATCCTCGTCAACAACGCCGGTGTCATGGGCGGCCTCAAGCCCGAGGACACCACCCCGGAGAAGTTCGACGAGCTCTTCGCGGTCAACGCCAAGGCCCCGTTCTTCCTCATCCAGCGCGCGCTGAAGAACATGCCCGACGGCGGTCGCATCATCAACATCACCTCAGGACTCACCCGGTTCGCGAACCCGGACGAGATCGCGTACGCCATGACCAAGGGCGCCGTCGACCAACTCGCCCTGCACTTCGCGAAGTACCTGGGCCCGCGGCGCATCACCGTCAACTCCGTGGCGCCCGGGATCACCCGCAACGACAACCCCGTCTTCGGCATCCCCGAGGCGGTGGAGCAGATGGCGCAGCTGTCCGCCTTCAACCGGGTCGGCGAGCCGGAGGACGTCGCCGACGTGGTGGCCTTCCTCGCCACCGACGAGGCCCGCTGGATCACCGGCTCCTTCGTCGACGCCACCGGCGGCACCCTGCTCGGCTGATCCGCCGGGCCCCGAGACCGCCGACGCCACGTCCCCCGTGCGTCGGCGCGGCCGGCCGCGAGTCCCCTGGGCTCGCGGCCGGCACCGTTCCGCCGTCCGGAACAGCCACCGTCACCGACTCCGAGGGGGAGACCGACCATGAAACGCCCGACGCCCCCGCGGGCCGAGGCGTCCGCCGCTCCCGATGGAGCCGACGGACGGTGGAGCCCGGCCCTGTGGGGTCTGCTGTTCGTCCTCGCCGCCAACATGCTCATCGACGCCCTCGAGGTGTCCGTCGCCCTGGTGGCGCTGCCCGCCATCGGCGCGGACCTGGGGCTCGCCCCGCACCAACTCCAGTGGGTGGTCTCCGGGTTCGCCGCCGGATTCGGGGCGCTGCTGCTCTTCGGCGGCCGGCTCGTGGCGATCCTGGGCCGACGCCCCGTCTACCTGGCGGCGCTGCTCGTCTTCGCCGCCGCCTCACTCGTCGGCGCACTCGCGGACCACGCCGCCCTGCTCGTCGCCACTCGGTTCGTTAAGGGCTTCTGTGCCGCGCTGACCGCCCCCACCGGTCTCGCCATCATCGTGTCCGTCTTCCCCGAGGGACCCGCACGCGGCCGGGCCCTGTCGGTCTACTCGCTCTTCGGCGCCAGCGGATTCTCGGTGGGTCTGCTCCTCTCCGGGGCGCTCACCGAGGCGAGTTGGCGGTGGACCTTTGCCTTCCCGGCCCCGGTCGCGCTGCTGCTCTTCGCCTTCGCGCGGCGACTGATCCCACGCGACACACCGGACCCGAAGGCCCCACGGAGGTACGACGCCAAGGGCGCCCTCAGCCTTACGGCGGCGACGCTGCTCGCGGTGGCCGGGATCGCGGCAGGCCCCGCCTTCGGCTGGACCCACCCCCTCACCCTCGGCGCCCTGCTGCTCGCGGCGCTGCTCGCCCTGGTCTTCGTACGCGTCGAGCGCACAGCGGAACAGCCTCTGCTAGCAGGGGAGTTGCTCCGACAGCCCGCTCTGCTGCGCTCCGCGCTCGGCGCCGGCGCCCTCAACGGCTCCTATCTGGGGCTGCTGTTGGTGAGCACCCTGCACCTGCAGCAGCAGGCCGGCTACGGCCCCTGGCGGACCGGTCTCGCCTTCCTGCCGGCCGCGGCCCCGCTCGCCCTCACCGCCCTGTACTCGGGGCGGTTCGTCGCCCGCCTCGGGCCCGCCCGGCTGATCGCGGCGGGCGCGGCCGCCGCACCGCTCGGCTATCTGCTCTACCCGCGCGAGGGCGCCGGCGTCCGGTACGCCACCGATGTGCTGCCCACGATGCTGCTCGTCGGCATCGCGTTCGTGCTCGCCTTCACCGCCTTCCACGTCCAGGCCACCGGTTCGGTGCCGGAGCCGCTGCGGGCGGTCGCCGGCAGCTTCTACCAGACCGCGGTCCAACTGGCCGCGGCCCTGACGACCGTGCTCTGCGCCGCGCTGTACCCGGCGGGCCGCGGCCCGGCCCTCGCGCTGGTCACGGCCGTCGCACTGGCCGGCCTGGCCGTCGCCCTCCACGGCCTCCTGCCCCGACGAGCCCCACGAGCCCCACGGGCCCCGGACGCGGCACCCCCGTCCCGCCGACACCGACACCGACCACCCAGGGAAAGACCATGACAGCGACCTCGTACGCCGGGCCCCGCCCGGCCGACACCGTGGCGAGCGTCCCCGACCTCGCGGCCCTGGCCGCCGCGACACCCGACGAGCGCACCGGGATGCTCGACACCTACGTACGCCAGGAGCTCGGCCGGATCCTGGGCATCGCCCCGGACCTCGTCGACACCACGGGCCGGCCGATGAACAGCCTCGGCATCGGGTCCATCGCCGGACTCGAACTCCAGTACCGGCTCGAGGACGCCCTGCGCGTCGAACTGAACCTGCAGATGCTGCTCCTCGCCAACAGCGCCGCCGAACTGATCGACTGCCTCGCCGGTCAGCTCGGCGGCGCCCGTACGCCGCACCGCGAGGCATCGGCGGTCCCGGCATGACGGAAGCTCACCGTGCGCTGAGACCTGCGGAGTTCACCGTGACCGAGGGGCGGCTCGACCTGTGGCTGATCCGCCGCCCCGAAGGACCGGACGCCGGCGGACTCGACACCTCGGAGCTCGATCCCGTGGAGCGCCACCGGGCCGACTCGTTCATCCGCCCCGCCGACGGCCTGCTGTACGCCGCCGCCCATGTCGCCCTGCGCCGGCTGCTCGGGCGCTACACCGACACCCCGCCGCAGGACGTACGGTTCGTCCGCGAGCCCTGCCCCGGATGCGGCGGGGCCCACGGCAGACCGGCCGTCGCCCCGCGTTCGCTGCACTTCTCGCTGTCGCACAGCGCCGGGCTCGCCCTGGTGGGCGTGGCCGCCGTACCGGTCGGCGTGGACGTGGAGAAGCTGCCCCGCCAGGAGACGGTCGAGGTCTGCGGCCGGGCGCTGCACCCCGGCGAACGCGACGAACTGGCCGATGTCCAGGGCGCGGAGCGCACGGCCCGATTCGGCCGGATCTGGACGCGCAAGGAAGCCTTCCTCAAGGGCATCGGCACCGGTCTCAGCCGCCCCTCGACCGAGGACTACCTCGGCGCGGACGCCCGGCGCCACCCCCAGGGCTGGACGCTGGTGGACATCCCCTGCGACGCGACCCACTCCGCCGCCGCCGCGGTCAAGGGCCCCGCACCCGCCACCGCCACCGTGCGCAGCCTGCCCGAGCACTGGCTGGGCGCCGCGCCGGTGCTCGCCAGTTGAACACCTCACACCGACGACCGACCACCACCGATCACAGAGAGGGTGGGCCCCGCATGCCCGCACCGGACGAGACGATCCTCGACCGCATATCGGAGCTGACCGAGATCAAGGCCGCGGCGCGGCTCGGCCCCGACCCGGCGGCCACCGAACGCCAGCACGCCAAAGGGAAGTTGACCGCGCACGAGCGGATCTCCCTGCTCCTCGACAAGGGCTCCTTCAACGAGGTGGAGCCGCTGCGCAGGCACCGCGCGACCGGCTTCGGCCTGGAGGACAAGAAGCCGTTCAGCGACGGCGTGGTCACCGGCTGGGGGAGTGTCCACGGCCGCACGGTCTTCGTCTACGCCCATGACTTCCGCATCTTCGGCGGGGCGCTCGGCGAGGCGCACGCCCAGAAGATCCACAAGATCCAGGACCTCGCCGAGGCGGCGGGTGCCCCGCTGGTCTCCCTGAACGACGGCGCCGGCGCCCGGATCCAGGAAGGCGTCACCGCGCTCGCCGGTTACGGCGGGATCTTCCAGCGCAACACCAGGTCCTCGGGCGTCATCCCGCAGATCTCGGTCATGCTCGGCCCGTGCGCCGGCGGCGCGGCCTACTCACCGGCGCTCACCGATTTCGTGTTCATGGTGCGCGAGACCTCGCAGATGTTCATCACGGGACCGGACGTCGTCAAGGCGGTCACCGGTGAGGAGATCACTCAGAACGGCCTCGGCGGCGCCGATGTGCACTCCGCGACGTCGGGCGTCGCGCACTTCGCGTACGACGACGAGGAGGCGTGCATCGACGACGTGCGTTACCTGCTCTCCCTGCTGCCCGCCAACAACCGTGAGCTCGCGCCCGTGGAGCACTCAGGCGACCCGGTCGACCGGCTCAACGACTCCCTGCTCGACCTCGTTCCTGCCGGTGCGGGGCAGGCGTACGACATCCGCAAGGTGATCGAGGAGCTCGTCGACGACGGGGAGTTCTTCGAGGTCCACCCGGCCTGGGCCACCAACATCGTGTGCGCCCTGAGCCGCCTGGACGGCCATGTCGTCGGCATCGTCGCCAATCAGCCGGCCTCGATGGCGGGAGTGCTCGACATCGAGGCCTCGGAGAAGGGCGCGCGCTTCGTCCAGTTCTGCGACGCCTTCAACATCCCGCTGGTCACTCTCGTCGACGTGCCGGGATTCCTGCCGGGCGTCGACCAGGAGCACAACGGCATCATCCGGCGCGGCGCCAAGCTGCTGTACGCGTACTGCAACGCGACCGTGCCGCGGATCTCGCTCGTGCTGCGCAAGGCGTACGGCGGCGCGTACATCGTGATGGACTCCCGCTCCATCGGCGCCGACCTCGCCCTGGCCTGGCCCATCAACGAGATCGCGGTGATGGGTGCGGAGGGTGCGGCGAACGTGGTGTTCCGGCGCGAGATCAACGCGGCCGAGGATCCGGAGGCCGTCCGCCGGGAGCGCATCGCCGAGTACAAGGACGAGCTGATGCACCCGTACTACGCGGCGGAGCGCGGCCTGATCGACGACGTCATCGACCCGCGCGACACCCGCGCGGTCCTGATCCGCTCGCTCGACATGCTCCGCGCCAAACACGCCGACCTGCCCACCCGCAAGCACGGCAACCCGCCGCAGTGAACCGGCCCGCCACCACGGCGCCGGCCCGTCGGAATGGAGGAGCGGACATGCCCGACAACCAGACCGTGCCAGAGACCAGGACCGGCCCCCTGCTGCGTGTGGTGAAGGGCAGCCCCAGCGCCGAGGAACTGGCCGTGCTGACCGCCCTGTTGCTCACCCGGATGGCCTCGCCGGGCGAGGACACGGGCCCGGCCGGACCCGGACCGACCACCGCGGGATGGAGCAGACCCGAGCGCCGGTCGGGGTTCCCCGACCCACGCACCTGGCACCGGCCGTAGGGCGTTCCGGCTGCTGCGGCGGCGCCTTTCGGTCTCGTATGTCAGAGCCGGGTGCACCCCATGTCAATTCGAGTACAAGCCCGTTGAACTGCGGACTTACGCCGAAGAAGCTGTGTCGCAGCATCCGGTGCCCTGTCTTCGGAGCATGCCGACAGGGCACCAGGCGTACGCGGAACCACCGGGCGGAGAGCAGGAACGAACCATGACGTCGACACCGGCCGACCCCATCGACCCCACGGCCCGGCAGCTGTCCCGGTGGGCCGATCGGGCGGCGATCTCGGAGCTCATCGACCGCTACACCGTGATCCTCGACGAGCAGGACAGGAACGGCTTCGACGAGACCTGGCCGCGCTCGTTCTTCACCGCGGACTGCCGGCTCGACTTCCCCATCGGCGGACACCAAGGCCTCGCCGGCCTCGCGGAGTTCCACCACCGGGCCAAGCAGAACTTCACGGCCACCCATCACCTCAGCTCGAACCACCTCATCGAGCTCGACGGCGACCGCGCCGCCGTCCGCTTCCAGATGATCGCCGTCCATATCCACCCGCGGGAGGTCCGCGAGCGGGCCCCCGTCGACCCGGGGGCGCTGTTCAAGATCGGCGGCTACTACGAGGGCGAGACCGTGCGCACCCCGGACGGATGGCGGTTTTCGCGCTGGACCTTCCACGTGGTCTGGACCGACGGGGTGTCGCCGGCCCAACTCTCCTGAGCCCCACCCCGACCCGTACGACCCCGAAGGAGCCGACCCACGATGCTGACCCCCGACCCGCCGTCCGCGCAGGCCGTGAGGCGCTGTCAGGAGGCGCTCAACAGCCTGCACTCCACTGTCTACTTCACCCCTGACCTCCCCAAGGCGCTCGCCCCGTACGGCATCACCGACGACATGGGCGCCTACCTGGTGGGCCGGGCCGCGGCCCTCGGCGCCGCCGGCCCCGGCCTGGTCACCGCGGTGTTCTACAGCTTCAAGCACGCCATGGTCGCCCAGCACCTCCCCGCGGCCTGGGAGCGGATCTCGCCCGCCCAGGCGTGGGAGGAACGCCTGGGCGCCGCCGACGCCACCCTGCGGCAGGCCCTGGGGGCCGGTGCCCTCGCCGCGGAGCCGGTGCGCGAGGCGGCCGGGCTCGCTCTGACGGCCGCGGCCGCGGGGCGCCACGAGGCACGGCCGATGTTCGCCGCCCTCGCCGACCGGCCCGTCCCCCCGGAGCCGCACCTGGCGCTCTGGTACGCGGCCACCCTGCTGCGCGAACACCGGGGCGACAGCCACATCGCCGCCCTGGCCGACGCCGGACTCGACGGTCTCGAAGCCCTCGTCTCGCACTGCGCGAGCGCCGCCGGCATGCCCCGCGAGATGGTGATGACCAAGCGCGGCTGGACCCCGGAGGACTGGAGCGCGAGCGAGGACCGGCTGCGTGGCCGCGGGCTGATGACGGCGGACGGCACCCTCACCGACCGTGGTGAGGAGCTGCGCGCCGCGATCGAGGACGAGACCGACCGCCGGGACCGGGCCCCGTACGAGCACCTGGGCGCGCGGGGCGTGGCCCGGCTGACCGAGCTCTGCGAGGGCTTCACCCGCTCGGCCGCGGCGGCCGGGATCTTCCCCCAGCCCTTGGTGGGCTTCTTCGTGCCCGAGGGCCGGGAGAACGAGACGGGGGCGCCCGCGTGATCCGGAAGCGACAGCCGGCCGTGTGGTGGGCGCTCACCGCCACCGTGCTGCTCGTCTGCACGGTGCAGGCGCCGGCCGTCCACGCCGCCGACCACGCACCGGTCACCTCGTCCCCGGCCGCGCCCGCGGCCCAGGACGGCCGCACGCTGCGGGTGACGACGGGCGCGGGCGGCGCACTCACCGCCCCGAGCAGGGCGGCGGCGGGCCGGGTCACCTTCGACGTGGCCACCACCGACCCGGACGGGGGCTGGATCGGACTGGCCCGGCCGCGCCAGGACGCCGCCTGGGAGACGGTCCGGTCGGCCCTGCGGCGTACGGTCAGCACCCACGGCCCGGACATCGTCGCGGGCTCCGCCGAACTGCACGCCACGGCGGAGCTGCTCGGCGGCACGGTGGTGCATCCCGGCCTCGCCGCCTCCTTCACCGCTCGACTCGGGCCCGGCACCTACTGGTTCTTCGACTACGCCCGGCTCGACGATCCGACGGCGACGCCGCATGTCCTGCGCGTCGAGGGTCCCGCCGCGGGCGAGGAGCCGGAGCCCACAGCGACGCTCACCGCCCGGGAGGTCGACGGCCGGCCCCGCTTCGTCCTGCGCGGCACGCCGACCGAAGGGCGGCCGCTGCGCTTCACCAACGCCATGTCGCCGGGACAGCCTGCGGAGGCCGTCTTCTTCCGCCTCGACGACGGTGTCACCGACCGCGCCCTGAAGACCTGGTTCGACTCCTTCGGCGACCACGGACAGTTTCCCGACGGCCAGGCGCCCTTCGAGCTGAACCGGGGGACCGGGAGCCTGCCGGTGCACGCGGGTTCCTCCTCGGTGCTGCGGCTGCCCCTGCGCCAGGGACGGTACGTCGTCGTCGACTGGATGAAGAGCGCACGGGACGGTACGAGCCTCGTCAGAGAAGGCCAGTACACCGTCGTCGAGGTCACCGCCCCGACGGCACGGGACCTCCCACCCGACCCGGCCGCCCTGCGCGGCCCGACGCCCTGACGCCCACGCCCCGAAAGCGAGAACACGTTCATGAGCATCACGGCCCCGCCCCGCGCCGGCCGACGCGAATGGATCGGCCTGGTGGTCCTGGCACTGCCCACGGTGCTGCTGTCCATGGACCTCACCGTGCTGCACCTGGCCATCCCCACCATCAGCAGCGAGCTGCGGCCCAGCGGCCCCGAACTGCTGTGGATCACCGACATCTACGGGTTCACGCTCGCCGGATTCCTCATCACCATGGGAACGCTCGGCGACCGCGTGGGCCGTCGCCGGCTGCTCCTGATCGGTGCCGTCGCCTTCGCCGCGGCCTCGGTGCTCGCCGCCCTGTCCACCGGTCCCGGCATGCTGGTCGCGACCCGTGCGCTGCTCGGCGTCGCCGCCTCCACGCTGATGCCGTCGACGCTGTCGCTGATCCGCAACATGTTCCTCGACGACCGTCAGCGCTCGGTGGCGATCGGTGTGTGGATCACCAGCTTCATGGTCGGAGCCATGCTCGGTCCGCCCGTCGGCGGCGTGCTGCTCGAATGGTTCTGGTGGGGTTCGGTGTTCCTGCTCGCCCTGCCCGTGATGGCGCTCCTGATGGTCGTCGGCCCGATCGTCCTGCCCGAGTACCGCAACGAGAACGCCGGAAAGCTCGACCTGGCCAGCGCGCTGCTGTCACTGCTCGCCGTCCTCGGCGTGGTCTACGCCGTCAAGACCGTCGCCTCGCACGGCTTCACCGCCGCGGCCTCCGCCGCCCTGGTGGCCGGGATCGTGCTCAGCGTGACCTTCGTACGACGCCAGAAGCGCCTGGCCGAACCGCTCCTGGACATCGGCCTGTTCCGCAACCGCACCTTCGCCACCGCGCTGACGGCCATGACCGTCTGCTCCCTGGTCATGATGGGCAGCAACTTCCTCGTCGCCCAGTACCTCCAGCTCGTGCTCGGCCTGTCGCCCCTGAAGGCAGGTCTGTGGATGATCCCCAGCACCCTCGCGTCGATCGTCGCCGTCATGCTCGTCCAGCGGCTCGTGCGGACGTTCCGGCCGGCCGTCCTGATGAGCGTCTCCTTCGTCGTCGCCGCGATCGGCTTCGTCGTCATCACCCAGGTCGAGGGGCCCGACTCCCTCGGCACGGTGCTGACGGGCACCTGCGTCTTCGCCTTCGGGCTCGCCGCCCCCGGCGTGCTGAGCGCGGACATCCTCGTCGGCTCGGGTCCGCCCGAGCGGGCCGGAGAGGTGTCCGCGATCCAGGAGACCAGCACGGAACTCGGCGGCGCCTTCGGCCTGGCGATCCTCGGCAGCGTCTTCAACGCCGCCTACCGTCTCGGGGTCGCCGACACCGTGCCCGCCGGCACCCCGGACGCCGCCGCGTCGGCAGCGCGCGACACCCTGGGAGGCGCGGTGGACGCCGCGCACCGGGAACCGGACCAGGCGTGGAGCGCGGACCTCCTGGACGTCACCCGTTCCGCCTTCGTCGAGGCCTTCCACACGACCGCCCTGGTGTCCATCGGAGTGGTCCTGCTCACCGCCGCCCTGGTCGCCTCGGTGCTGCGCCGGGCCGATGGTCAGAAGACGCCCCACTGAACGTCAATTCCCGGTGAACCGCATTGATTCACCGTGAGGGTGCGAAGAGTATTTCTTCTAGCGTCCGGTGTTGTGTGTTCACCGACACCCGTTCCCGTCGTGCAGATTCCTGCACCCGCGCCCGCTTCCCGTCGTGCGGGGCGGTGCGCCCAACGATGACCAGGCTCGATGTCCGGAGGACTCGTGATCAACGTATTCCAGCCCAGCCTCGGCGATGAGGAACTCGCCGCGATATCCCAGGTGTTCGCCGACAACTGGCTGGGCCACGGGCCGCGCACCAAGAAATTCGAGGAGGAGTTCGCCGGCCATCTCGGTGTGGCTCCCGAGCAGACGCTGTTCATCAATTCGGCGACCGCCGGACTCTTTCTCTCCGTCGAGCTCCTGGAACTGAGCGCGGGCGACGACGTGGTGATGCCCTCGATGAGCTTCGTGGCCGCCGCCAACGCCGTCGCCGCCAGCGGCGCCCGGCCGGTGTTCTGCGACGTCGACGAGCGCACCCTGAACCCGACGGCGGCCCACATCGAACGCGCCCTCACCCCGCGCACCAAGGCCGTGCTGATCCTGCACTACGGCGGTTACCCCGGCGACATCGCGGCCATCGCCGACCTCTGCCGGGAACGCGGCATCACCCTCATCGAGGACGCCGCCTGCGCGGTCGCCTCCCGGGCCGGCGGCCAGGCCTGCGGGACCTTCGGCGACATCGCCATGTGGAGCTTCGACTCGATGAAGGTGCTCGTCACCGGCGACGGCGGCATGCTGTACGTCAAGGACCCCGAGCTCGCCCGCAAGGCACGGCAGTTGGCGTACCACGGACTCGAGCAGTCCAGCGGGTTCAGCGCCGCGAAGGTCTCCCACCGCTGGTGGGAGCTGAACGTGCGGAACTACGGCCGCCGCGTGATCGGCAACGACGTCACCGCCGCCATCGGCTCCGTACAGCTGGGCCGGCTCGCCGGCTTCGTCGCCCGGCGCCGCGCCATCGCGGAGAGCTACGACCGGCTCCTCGCCGACGCCGAAGGCGTCGTGACGCCCCCGCCGCTGCCCGAGGGCCACGAGTCGACGTACTACTTCTACTGGGTGCAGCTGGACCCCGCGATCCGCGACCAGGTCGCCGCGGACCTCCTCGACCAGGGTGTGTACACGACCCTGCGCTACCCCCCGCTGCACAAGGTGCCCGCCTACCGCGCGGGCGGCGAGGACCTGCCCGGCACCGACATCTGCTCCGAGAGCACCCTGCTCCTGCCGCTGCACCAGGGCATGGACGACACGGACGTCGACACGGTGGCGGCGGCACTGCGCACCTCCGTCCGGCGGCGCTCCGCCGATGCCGGACGCTGAGCCGTGCGGATCACCGAGACCAAGGTGCCGGGAGCCTACCGAGTCGCCCCGGACCTGATCACCGACCCGCGCGGCAACTTCTACGAGGGCCTGCGCACCGACCTTCTGGAGCAGGCCACCGGCCGCCCCTTCGCCCCGCGGCAGATCAACTACTCCGTCTCGCGGCGCAACACCCTGCGCGGCATCCACAGCGTCACCGTCCCGCCGGGCCAGGCCAAGTTCGTCACCTGCGTCCGCGGCGCCCTGCGCGACATCATCGTCGACCTGCGCATCGGATCCCCGACCTTCGGGGTGTACGACACGAACGTCCTGGACGCCGATTCAGGGCTCTCCGTGCTCGTCCCCGAAGGCGTCGGGCACGGCTTCCTCACCCTCACCGACGACGCCTGCATCTGTTACGTCCTGTCCAGCGCGCACGTCCCGGGCACCCAGGTCGACATCAACCCCTTCGACCCCGACCTGGCGCTGCCGTGGGACGCGGACGGGCCGCCGCTGCTGTCGGAGAAGGACGCGGGAGCCCCGACCGTGGCCCAGGCCGCGGCGTCCGGGCTGCTCGTCACCTGGGACGAAGCCCTCGCCGCGGCCGCCGCCGCGGTGCCGTCGCCGTGACCACCGGCACAGCCGAAGGAGGAACACCGATGCGCGTTCTGTTCGCCATAGTTCCGGCGGCGGCGCATGTCTATCCCGTCGTACCCCTGGCGTGGGCCCTGCGCGCCGCCGGCCACGAGGTCGTCGTGGCCAGCCACCCCGACGTCGCCGACACCGTCACCGCGGCCGGTCTGACCGCGGTGTCGCTGGGGGAGAGGAACTTCCTCACCACCGAGGTCCCGGCGGACCGGGCGGCGGTCCTCGACCTCATCACCGATGAGCTGGAGCTCGGCCCCGACGAGGCCAACTTCCGCACCGCGATACGTCACTTCATGCTGGAGACCTTCGGCCTGTACCACCCCGGCCGGGCACCGGAGGCCGGATCCTTCACCGACGAACTCGTCGGCTTCGCGACCGCCTGGCGACCGGACCTCGTCGTCTGGGACCCGCTGTGCTTCCCCGCCGCGGTGGCGGCCCGCGCCTGCGGAGCGGCCCACGCCAGGATCCTGCACGCCTTCGACCACTTCGGATGGGCACGGCAGCGCTTCACCGAGCGGATGACCACGGACCGGATGGCTGCCATGGCGCGGCCCACCCTCGACCGGTACGGCATCCCCTTCGGCGAGGACCTGCTCGTCGGCCAGTGGACCCTCGACCTCAAGCCCCCGCGCACCCGCCTCCCGGTCCGCGTCGACTCCCGTCCGCTGCGCCGGGTCCCGTACAACGACGACGGCCCCCTGCCCGGCTGGCTGCACGAACTCCGCCCCGAGCGCCCCCGGGTGTGCCTCACCCTCGGCGTGAGCCGGCGCGACTTCTTCGCCGGCGGCGACGAACACCCCGTGGCGGAGTTCTTCGACATGACCGCCGACCTCGACATCGAACTGGTCGCCACCCTGGACGCCGGCCAGCTGGCCTCCGTCGGCACGGTGCCCGACAACGTCCGCGTCCTCGACTACGTACCGCTGACCTCGCTCCTGCCGACCTGCTCCGCCGTCGTCCACCACGGCGGCGCGGGCACGCTCGCGGTGGCCACCGCCCACCGGGTCCCGCAGCTGATCATCCCCGCGGTCGGCGGTGCGGACCGCGCGGAGACCGGGCAGTACGTCGCCGAGACGGGAGCCGGACTCGTGCTCACCGACCCGGAGATCACCCCCGAGGTGCTCCGCGACAGCCTGCTGCGCCTGCTGACCGAACCCGGCTTCCGCGAAGGCGCCGACCGCCTCCACCAGGAGTGGCTCGACACGCCCAGCCCCGCCGCGACCGTGCCGATCCTGGAGCGGCTCACCGCCCTGCACCGACCCGGGCTCCCGACACACGGACCGGCCCGCTGATGAACGTCGTCGTGCTGGGCGGCACGGGCTTCCTCGGCCTGCACGTCTGCCGGACCCTGGCCGACGCCGGCGCGCGGGTGCTCCAGGTCTCCCGAACCGCGAGCAGCGGCCCCGTACCGGCACCGGCCGGGCGCATCACCCCGGTCGACCACGACCTGGCCGGCAGCGGCAGAACCGAACTGGCCCGGCTGCTCCATGACGCCGACGTCGTCGTCAACACCTACGGCAAGGCCTGGAGCGGGACACCGGCCCAGATGAGCGAGGCCAACTCCCGCTGGGTCGGCGACCTCGTGGAGGTGATGACCGCGCTGCCGCGCCGCCCCCGGCTCATCCAGATCGGCACCGTCCACGAGTACGGGGCGATCCCGGCGGGCACGGCCGCGACCGAGGACCGTACCGCCGTGCCCGTCACCGCGTACGGCAGGACGAAACTGCTCGGCACCCACCGGGTCCTGCGCGGCGCCGCCGACGGCCTGGACGCCACGGTGCTGCGCATCACCAACGCCTGCGGCCCCGGCGCACCACGCGCCAGCCTGCTGGGCTCGGTGGCCCACCACCTCGTCGACGCCGCCGAGCGGTACGCGGGCGGCGAACCACCCGAGGCGCTGCGGTTCGCCTCGCTGCGCGCCGGGCGGGACTTCATCGACGTACGGGACGCCGCCGAGGCCGCGCTGGCGGCGGCGCGCGCCCCGCACGGCGTCGCCACCGGCCGGGTCGTCAACATCGGCGGCGGCCGCGCCGCTCCGGTGCGCGAAGCCGTCGCCCGGATGGTCGCCCTCAGCGGTGTCCCCGTCCCCGTGACGGAGGACGAGCCCGACGCGGCGCCCGGCCCCTCCCGGGCCGAGTGGCAGCAGGTGGACATCTCGCTCGCCGCGCGGCTGCTCGGCTGGCGGCCCCGCCGCGACCTCGACACCTCGCTCCACGACCAGTTGACCGACCTGCGGCGCGACGCCGCGCAGAGAGAAGGGCCGGACCGATGCGGGTGATGCTCACCGTCTCCAACTGGACCACGCACTGGCTGGCCATGGTGGCGCAGTGCTGGGCGCTCCAGGCGGCCGGCCACGAGGTCCGCGTCGTGTGCACGCCGGACCAGGAGCGGGCCGTGACACGCGCCGGGCTCACACCGGTCCCGGTCCTCGAAGCGGTCGACCAGGCCGTCAAGGCCCGTACGCACAACCACTCCCAGGCCCGCGCGGGCCGCTGGCCCTTCCCGGAGCCCCCGCCGCACCCCGTGACCGGCGCGCCGATGGCGTCCCTGGACGACTTCGACGCGGCGGCCTGGATGGAGGAGAACTGGGAGCTGCTGCTCGGCATGGCCACGCGCAGCGCCGACGCCGCGGTCTCCTTCGCCCGCTGGTGGCGACCGCACCTGATCCTGCACGACCTGGTCAGCATCGAAGGACCGCTCGTCGGCCGCGCGCTGGGCATCCCCACCGCGCTCCACCTGTGGGGTCCCACGGGCCCCGACGACCAGGTCCCGGGAGCGCCGGACGGCGTGGGCTTCGTCCCCCTGGACGTCTACGGCCTCTTCGAACGCCACGACGCCGGCACGATGGGCGCCGACGTCTACGACCTCGTGATCGACCCCTCGCCGCGCAGCCTCGCCCCGCCGCTGCGGCGCGCCCGCCGGCTGCCGGTGCGGCACGTGCCGTACAACGGGCCCGGCGCCATGCCGCCCTGGCTGCGGCACAGGCCCGACCGGCCCCGGGTGGGCGTCGTCTGGGGCACCTCGGTCACCAGGATGTTCGGGCCCGCCTCGTTCGCGGTGCCCCGGGTGGTCGAGGCGCTCGCCGACCTCGACGCCGACGTGGTCCTCGCCGTCACCGCCGAGGACCTCGACACCCTTGGCCCGCTGCCGCCCCACATGAGGGCGGTCGCGCACCTGCCGCTGCGGCTGCTGCTGGCCGACTGCGACCTGGTGGTCCACCACGGTGGCGCCGGCAGCGTCATGACGGCCCTCGCCGCGGGCGTGGTCCAACTGGCCCTGCCCAACGCCCTGGACCAGGAGCTCATCGGCGAACGCCTGGCGCTCGCCGGCGGAGCCCGCACGCTGCACAACGCGACCGCGACACCGGCGGCGATCCGCGGTGCCGCCACCGAGCTGCTGAAGAACACCTCCGCACGGGCGGTGGCCGCGAGGCTGCGCGCCGAGATGGAGGAAGCCCCGACCCCCGCCGCACTGGTGGCCGTACTGGAGGAACACGCGCATGCACATCGTGGGTAACGGATTCCTCGCCCGGAACCTGCGGGCGCTCTCCGCCCGGCACCCGGACACCGTGGTCCTCGCGGCCGGGGTCTCCTGGGCCGGAGGCACCGCGCGGGCCGACTTCGACCGCGAGGAGCGGCTGCTGAGCGACGTGGCGGCCGACTGCCGCGCGACGGGGCGCCGGCTGCTCTTCTTCTCCACCGCCTCGACCGGCGTCTACGGCAAGGTCCTCGGCCCCGGCCGCGAGGACGGCCCCGTGACCCCCTGCACGCCGTACGGAGCGCACAAACTCGCCCTGGAGGAGCGGCTGCGCGACTCCGGCGCCGACCACCTGATCCTCCGCCTCGGACATCTCGTCGGAGCCGACCAGCCCCCGCACCAGCTGCTGCCGCTGCTGGTCCAGCAGATGCGGACCGGCAGCGTACGGGTGCACCGCGGCGCCGTCCGCGACCTCATCCACGTCGACGACGTCGTCGAGATCATCGACCGGCTGCTCGGCCAGGGGCTGCGCGGCGAGACCGTCAACGTGGCCTCGGGAGAGGCCGTGCCGGTGGAACGCATCGTCGACCACCTCGAAGCGCGGCTCGGCCTGTCCGTCGAGCGGGAGTACCAGGACGTCGACGCGCACCACATCATCTCCACCGAGAAGCTCCGGGCCCTCGTCCCCGAGGTGGCCGGGATGGGCTTCGGCCCCACGTACTACCGGCGGGTCCTGGACAGCTTCGTCGACCACCAGCTCGCCGCCGCCCGGACCGCGGCCCCGTCGTCCGAGGAGACCTGATGCGTGCCCTGATCGTCACCACGCCCGTACCGACCCACTTCATGCCGCTGGTCCCACTGGGCTGGGCGCTGCGCGCGGCCGGCCACGACGTCCTCGTGGCCGGCCAGCCGGACATCATGACCGCCGTCCGCTCCGCGGGCCTGGGCGGCGTGAGCGTGGGGGACTGGTTCCGGGTGAGCGAGCGGATGCGCGGCGCGCTCAAGGACGGGGAGCGCGCCATCGACGCCTTCGGCCGCCCGGAACCCGTGACGCGGTTCCCGGACGTCTGGGCGGACCACAGCGACAGCGTGCTGCCCCACTACCTGGAACTCGCCCGCGCCTTCCGCCCGGACGTCGTCGTCTCCGACACGATCGAGTGCAACGCGCTGATCCTCGGCGGGGTGCTGGGCGTTCCGGTGGTGCAGTACCGGTGGGGTGTCGACCCCCTGTCGGGCCCGCTGCGCGCCGCGGCCCGCCCCGCGCTCCAGGACCGCTGCGAGCGACTCGGCCTCGACGGCCTCCCGGCCCCGACCGTGCTGCTCGACCCGTGCCCGCCCGGACTGCAACTCCCCGGCGCCGAACAGGGAACGCCCATCCGCTACGTGCCGTACAACGGCGGGGGAACCCTCCCGCCCGGCCTCGACCGGGCGCCGCGGGACGGCCTGCGGCGCGTCGTGGTGTCCCTCGGCGTACGGACCCTGGAACTCAACGGAGTCCCGCACGTACGGCGCATCCTGCACGCCTTCGACGGGCTCGCGGACACCGAGGCACTGGTGACCGTCGAGGAACGCTACCGGGACGAGATCGGGCCGGTGCCCTCGCAGGTCCGCATGATCGAGCCGACCCCGCTGAACCTGCTGCTGCGCCACTGCGCCGCGGTGGTCCACCACGGAGGCTCCGGCACCGCGATGACCGCCACGTCCTTCGGCCTGCCGCAGCTGGTCCTGCCGCAGCTGGCCGACCAGTTCGCCCATGGCGACCAGCTGGCGGCGGCCGGCGCGGCCATCAGCCTCGACACGGCCGTCGACCAGGACGACCCGGAGCTCCTTGCCACCTCGCTGAAGACCCTGCTGACCGACGACACCCCGCGCGACAGCGCCCGGGAGCTCGCTCGGCTCATGGCGCGGATGCCCTCGCCCACCGACGTGGCGGCAGACCTGGCCCGGCTGGTCTGACCCCGCCCCGCACCCCATGTACAGGAGAGACCCTTGCGCGTCCTCTTCGCCGTCTTCCCGTCGGCAGCCCACCTCCATCCCGTCGTCCCGCTGGCCCGCGCGCTGCAGAGCGCGGGCCACGAGGTCCGCGTCGCCATGCACCCGGACATGGTCGGCACCGTCACGTCCACCGGGCTCACCGCCGTACCCGTCGGCGCGCCGGACGACCTGCGGCCCGTGGTCGAGCTGAGCCGCCACCCCGAACGGCTCGACCAGCTCACCGCCAACCTCGCCCTGGACACCGAGGATCCCGGCGACTGGCGGGAGAAGTGGCGGCACGTGTGCAACGTGTTGTCCCTCTACCCTGCCGTCCTCGACGACCTGGTCGCCTTCGCCCGCGGCTGGCGTGCCGACCTGGTCGTCTGGGACACGTTCTGCCTGCCGGGGGCGATCGCCGCGCACCTCGTCGGCGCCACCCACGTCCGCTACCTGTGGGGCCAGGACAACATCGGATGGCTCCGGCAGCGGTCCCTCGCCGCCCAGGACGCGGACGACCCGCTCGCCGCGCTCATGAAGCCGCTGCTCGCGCCGTACGGCCTGGAGTTCCGCGAGGAGTTCCTGCTGGGCCAGTTCACGCTCGACCTGATGCCGCCGGGCATGGCCCTGCCGACCGATGCGCGCCGCATTCCCGTACGCCGGGTGCCCTACAACGGCGTCGGCCACCACCCCGCCTGGCTGGCGGAGCGGCCGGCCAGACCCCGGGTCTGTTTCACCCTGGGACTCGGCGGCCGCGGACGGCAGTTCTTCCGGGAGACCGGGGTCACGCTGCCCGCGCTCCTGGACGCGGTCGCGGACCTGGACATCGAGCTCGTCGCCACCCTCGACGACGGCCAGGTGGCAGAGCTGACCGACATCCCGCCCCACGTGCGGACGACCGGCTACGTCCCGCTCGACCGGCTGCTGCCGACGTGCGCCGCGGTCGTCCACCACGGCGGCGGCGGGACGTTCGCCACGGCCGTGGCGCACGAGGTTCCCCAGCTCGTCGTCCCGCTGCCGTTCTGGGCCGAGCTGGCGACCGCCCGCCACGTCCACCGGCAGGGCGCCGGAATCCACCGGCCGAGCTCCGAGTTCTCCACCGACACGTTCCGCGAGGACCTGCGGCGCCTGCTCGGCGAGGAGAGCTTCCGCCGCGGCGCCGCCGTGCTCCACGAGGAGTCGCTCACGACGCCCGCACCCGGCGACGTCGTCCCGGTCCTGGAGCGGCTGGCCGCACGGCCGGCCCGCACCTGACACCCCGCCCCCGCACAAGGAGTACTCCCGATGCGCGTCATGCTCGTGGCGTTTCCGCTGAGAGCCCACTTCTACGACATCGTCCCGCTGGCCTGGGCGCTGCAGGGCGCCGGCCACGAGGTCGAGGTGGTCAGCCAGTTCGGCATGACGGACGACGACGTGGCGGAGCTGATCAGATCCGCGGGTCTGCCCGCCACGGCGCTGGGGGACAGGGCGGACCTGGCCCCGCTCGTCGCGGCCCGCAAGGCAGGCCGCACGCCCGAACTCAGCCCGCACGCCCTGGCCGTGGACGAGACGTACGACGGGCCGAACGACGAGACGTACGACGGGCCGAACGACGGGCCGAACGTCGGGTCGACCCCCGACGGCGCCGTCGGCTGGAAGTGGAACCGCCACTGCATGGCCACCCAGTTCGCCATGACCTACCCGGTCGAAGGCCTCCCGGCCGGCCATCGGCCCTACGTCGACCTCCTCGTCGACCACGCCCGCTCGTTCCGCCCCGACCTGGTCGTCTGGGACACCCTGTGCTTCCCGGCGGCGATCGCCGCCCGCGAGGTCGGTGCCGCACATGCCCGCTTCCTGTGGGGCCGGGACCACGTGGGCTGGATCCGAGCGCAGTCCCTGGGGGAGCCGCCGCGCGGAACCGCGCCGGGCGCGCCCGCCGAAGCCGACCCGCTGACGGCCTGGCTGGAGCCGATGCTGGAGCGCTACGGCCACACCTACGAGGAGGAGTTCCTCCTGGGGCAGTGGAGCATCGACCTCACACCGACGCCGATGCAGCTGCCGGTGGACCACCCGCGCGTGCCCGTCCGCCGCATCCCGTACAACGGGGCCGCCGCGCTTCCCGCCTGGCTGCGCGAGGCGCCCGAGCGCCCCCGGGTGTGTCTGTCGCTCGGGGTGACCGGACGGCTGCGGGGTCCGGGCACCGGGAACGGCGAGGTGTCCGTGGCCGATCTGCTCGCCGAACTCGGCGACCTGGACGTCGACATCGTCGCGACCCTCACCGCGGCGGAACTCGCCACCGCGGGCAGCCTGCCGGCCAACGTCCGGGCCGTCGACTACGTACCGCTCGATCTGCTGCTGCCGACCTGCTCGGCGATCATCCACCACGGCGGAGCGGGCACCTACGCCGCGGCGGCGGCGCACCGGGTACCGCAGCTGATCGTCCCCGTACCCAAGTGGGACGAGCCCGCGCTGGCCCGCTACGTGGCCGACCGAGGCGCCGGCCTCGCCCTCGGCCCGGCGGAGCTGACGCCAGGCACGGTGCGGCAGGCGCTGACCCGGCTCCTCGGGGACCCCGGCTTCCGGGAGGGGGCCGCGGCACTCCACGAGGAGGTGCTGGCCATCCCCAGTCCCCGGGACACCGTCCCGGTCCTGGAGGCGCTGACCGCGCGCCACCGGACCGGATTTCCACGCTCTCACGAAGGAGTCCGGACCACCGCTTGACTTAAACCCACGTTCAACTACGAAGCTCTACGTGTTGCCGAGAGACAGTTCAGAAACGCTCAAGGAGATTGAGATGTCGGAAAAGCCGCTGCGCCTTGTCATCGTCGTCGGAAGCGTCCGCGAGGGACGCTTCGGCCTGCCCGTGGCCAAGTGGTTCGCCGAGGAGGCGCGCCAGTTCGGCCGGTTCGAGGTCGACGTCGTGGACCTCGCCGAGCACTCCCTGCCGATGGTGATGCCGGACTTCGGTGGTCAGCCGGACGCCGAGACGGCCGCCGTCCAGGCGGAGATCTCCGGACGTCTGGCCGAGGCCGACGCGTTCGTCCTGGTCACCCCCGAGTACAACCACAGCTTCCCCGCCGCCCTGAAGAACGTCCTGGACTGGTTCCGGGCCGAGTGGGGCGCCAAGGCCTTCGGCCTCGTCTCCTACGGCGGCCAGGGCGGCGGCATCCGCGCCGCCGAGCACCTGCGGCAGGTCATCGCCGAACTGCACTCGGTCACCGTGCGCGACGCGATGAGCTTCCACAACGCCTGGGAGCTCTTCGACGAGCAGGGCGAGGCCACCGACGAGGGCGAGTGCGCCGCCGCCGCCAAGCGGATGCTGGCCCAGCTCGACTGGTGGGCCACCGTGTTGCGCGAGGGCCGCGGCACCCGCCCCTACCCGGGCTGATCGCCGAGAAGCACGTTCATTCACAAGCGCGTTGGAGGCGGGAACCCGCCGGGTACGACACCCGGCCGGTTCCCGCCTCCGCGTCGTCAGGACGTGAGCCGGGCCGGCCCCGTCGCGTTCCGGCCGTACACGTCCTCGGGGTTGGCCAGCGCGCACCGCTTCAGCGACAGACAGCCGCAGCCGATGCAGTTGCTGAGCTCGTCCCGCAGCTCCTCCAACTGCCTGATGCGCGTGTTGAGATCCTTGTGCCAGCAGTGGGACACCATCGCCCAGTCCTCTTCGGTGGGCGTCCGGTTGTCGGGCAGCAGCCCCAGCACCTCGCGAATGGTCTCGAGCGAGATACCGACCCGCTGCGAGGCCCGGATGAAGGCGACCCGCCGGAGCGTGTCGCGGCTGTAGCGGCGCTGATTTCCCGTCGTCCTCCGGCTGATGATCAGCCCGTGCCGCTCGTAGTAGCGCAGCGCCGAGGTGGCGACCCCGCTGCGCTCGGCCAATTCACCGACAGTGAGTTCTTGCGCTTTCCAGGAAACGGAGGTCATGACTTCACGGTAACCGAATGACAGACACGCACCCCTTTGCCGCCCCGTGGCCGCCCGATGAGGCGGCCACGCGCATTTCTTTCCAGACATGGTGAGGAGAACTAGTCCATGAAGGCACTGGTGTTGTCAGGCGGATCCGGCACGCGATTGCGGCCGTTCAGCTACTCCATGCCCAAACAGCTCATCCCGATCGCCAACAAGCCCGTCCTCGAGCATGTGCTCGACGACATCAGGAACTTGGGCGTCACCGACATCGGCGTCATCGTCAACAGTGCCTGGGCCTCGGAGATCGCGGAGGCGATCGGCGACGGCAGCCGGCTCGGTGTGCGGGTCACCTACATCCCGCAGGACGCGCCCCTGGGCCTGGCCCACTGCGTCGCGCTTGCCGAGCCCTTCCTCGGCGACGAGGACTTCGTCATGTACCTGGGCGACAACATGCTGCCCGAGGGCACGGCCTCCATCGCCGAGGAGTTCCGTACCGGCCGGCCCGCGGCCCAGATCGTGGTGCACAAGGTGGAGGACCCGAGGGCCTTCGGTGTGGCCGAACTGGACAGCGAGGGCCGGGTCGTACGCCTGGTGGAGAAGCCGCGGGAGCCCAAGAGCGACCTGGCCCTGATCGGCGTGTACTTCTTCACGCCCGACATCCACCGGGCCGTCGCGTCCATCACGCCCAGCGCCCGCGGGGAGCTGGAGATCACCGACGCCATCCAGTGGCTCCTGGAGGACGGAGCCGAGATCAAGGCCAGCGAGTACCAGGGCTACTGGAAGGACACCGGCCGCGCCGACGACGTCCTGGAGTGCAACCGCCACCTGCTCGCCAGCCTGCGCCCGGCCCTTCTCGGCGAGGCCGACGAGGCCAGCGAACTGATCGGCCAGGTACGCATCGAGGCCGGCGCGCGCGTCGTGCGCTCCCGCATCGAGGGACCGGCCGTCGTCGGCGCGGGCTGCGTCATAGAGGACTCCTACATCGGCCCGGACACCGCCATCGGCAAGGACTGCACCCTGCGCGACACCCGCATCCGCGACTCCATCGTCCTCGACGGCGCCACGATCTCCAAGGTTCCCGGCATCCAGGGATCGATCATCGGCCGGAACGCGACCGTCGACACAGGCGGCGACGACGTCGGCACCTACCACCGGATGGTGGTGGGCGACCACACCCGAATCGAGGTGGCAGCATGAAGGTACTGGTCACAGGCGGGGCCGGATTCATCGGCTCGCACTACACACG
The DNA here is from genome assembly GCF_040638605.1 of Streptomyces sp. NPDC026092. Taxonomy (NCBI): domain Bacteria; kingdom Bacillati; phylum Actinomycetota; class Actinomycetes; order Kitasatosporales; family Streptomycetaceae; genus Streptomyces; species Streptomyces sp. NPDC026092. The sequence continues at coordinate 7,726 of NZ_JBEZYN010000038.1, read as the reverse complement.
GACGATGCTCGACGGGGACCACCCCGGCTTCGAGGACGCCGAGGTCACGGTCCTCGACCGGCTCACCTACGCGGGCAACCGGGCCAACCTCCCCGAGTCCCACCCCCGTCTCACCTTCGTCGAGGGCGACATCTGCGACGCGGGACTGCTGCGCGAGGTCCTGCCGGGCCACGACGCCGTCGTCCACTTCGCCGCCGAGTCCCACGTCGACCGCTCGCTGCACGCGGCGGCCGAATTCATCCGTACCAACGTCGGCGGCACCCAGTCGGTGCTCGACGCCTGCCTCGCCACCGGCGTGGAGCGCGTCGTCCACGTCTCCACCGACGAGGTGTACGGCTCGATCCCCGAGGGCGCCTGGACCGAGGAGTGGCCGCTGCTGCCCAACTCGCCCTACGCGGCGTCCAAGGCCTCGTCCGACCTGATCGCCCGCTCCTACTGGCGCACCCACGGCCTGAACGTCTCCATCACCCGCTGCTCCAACAACTACGGCCCGTACCAGCACCCCGAGAAGCTGATCCCGCTGTTCGTCACCAACCTCCTGGAGGGCGAACAGGTCCCGCTCTACGGCGACGGGCGCAACATCCGCGAGTGGCTGCACGTCGACGACCACTGCCGGGCCATCCAGCTCGTCCTCACCGGCGGCCGGGCCGGCGAGATCTACAACGTCGGCGGCGGCAACGAGCAGACCAACCTGCAGATCACCGAGCGTCTCCTCACTCTGCTGGACGCCGAACCGTCGATGGTGCGCCGGGTGCCGGACCGCAAGGGCCACGACCTGCGCTACGCCCTCGACGAGACCAAGATCCGCGAGGAACTGGGCTACGCCCCGGCCATCTCCTTCGAGGACGGCCTGGCCGACACCGTCGCCTGGTACCGGGACAACCCCAACTGGTGGAAGGCGGTCAAGCACCGCCCCGCCGACGCCGAAGGAGCCTGAGCATGAGCCAGTACAAGTCTGAGGTCCTGGACGCCACCCGCAAGTACCACCACGACGTCCAGCCGACCGGCGGCTTCGTGCCCGGCGTCACCGAGATCTGGCCCTCCGGCGCCGTGCTCGACGAGGACGACCGGGCCGCCCTCGTCGAGGCCGCCCTCGACCTGAGGATCGCGGCCGGGCCGGCCTCCAAGAAGTTCGAGTCGGCCTTCGCCAAGCTCCTCGGCCGCCGCAAGGCCCACCTCACCAACTCCGGCTCCTCCGCCAACCTCCTCGCCCTCACCGCGCTGACCTCCCACACCCTCGGGGAGCGCCGGCTGCGCCGCGGCGACGAGGTGATCACGGTGGCCGCCGGCTTCCCGACCACGGTCAACCCCATCGTCCAGAACGGCCTGGTGCCGGTCTTCGTCGACGTGGAGCTCGGCACGTACAACACGACGGCCGAACGGGTCGCCCGGGCCATCGGGCCCAAGACCAGGGCCATCATGATCGCGCACGCGCTCGGCAACCCCTTCGAGGTGGCCGAGATCGCCCAACTCGCCCAGGAGCACGACCTGTTCCTCGTCGAGGACAACTGCGACGCGGTCGGCTCCACCTACCAGGGCCGGCGTACCGGCACCTTCGGCGACCTGACCACCGTCAGCTTCTACCCCGCGCACCACCTCACCATGGGCGAGGGCGGCATCGTCGTCACCAGCGACCTGAAGCTGGCGCGGGTCGTGGAGTCACTGCGCGACTGGGGCCGCGACTGCTGGTGCGAACCGGGCAAGAACAACACGTGCTTCAAGCGGTTCGACTACCAGATGGGCACCCTGCCCCAGGGCTACGACCACAAGTACATCTTCTCCCACGTCGGCTACAACCTGAAGGCCACCGACCTGCAGGCGGCCCTGGGCCTGACGCAGCTCACCAAGCTCGACGGCTTCATCGAGGCCCGCCGCCGCAACTGGCGCCGCCTGCGCGAGGGGCTCGACGGCGTGCCGCACCTGGTGCTCCCCGAGCCGACCCCGGGCAGCGACCCCAGCTGGTTCGGCTTCGTCATCACGGTCGACCCGCAGGCGCCCTTCCACCGCTCCGAGCTCGTCGACTTCCTGGAGAACCGGAAGATAGGCACCCGCCGGCTCTTCGCGGGCAACCTCACCCGGCACCCCGCCTACATCGACCAGCCGCACCGCGTCGTCGGCGACCTCACCAACAGCGACATCATCACCGAGCACACCTTCTGGGTGGGCGTCTATCCGGGGCTGACCGACGAGATGCTCGACTATGTCATCTCCTCGGTCAAGGAGTTCGTGGGGGCCCGCGCATGAGCATGACGCTTCCGAGCCCCGTCCTGAACGCCCGCGAGGACACCGGCGTGGCCGCGCGGATCGCCCGGTCCGCCGCCGCCAAGGCCGGTGCCCGGCTGCGCACCGAGGACTTCGCCGACTGGCTGGACGGCCGCCGCCGCGCCCACGCGTTCCGGGTCGACCGCATCCCCTTCGCCGACCTGGACGGCTGGGCGTTCGACGAGACCACCGGCAACCTCGGACACCGCAGCGGACGCTTCTTCACCGTCGAGGGGCTGCACGTGCGCACGGGCGAGGAGCCCTACCCCGAGTGGCGCCAGCCCATCATCAAGCAGCCGGAGGTGGGCATCCTCGGCCTCCTCGTCAAGGAGTTCGACGGAGTCCTGCACTTCCTGATGCAGGCCAAGATGGAGCCCGGCAACCGCAACCTGCTGCAGCTCTCGCCCACGGTCCAGGCCACCCGGAGCAACTACACCAAGGTGCACCGGGGCGCGGACGTGAAGTACATCGACCACTTCGTCCGGCCGGACCGGGGCCGCGTCATCGCCGACGTCCTGCAGTCCGAGCACGGTTCGTGGTTCTTCCACAAGAGCAACCGCAACATGATCGTCGAGACGGACGAGGACGTGCCCCTCGACGACGACTTCTGCTGGCTGACCCTCGGTCAGATCGGCGAACTCCTGCACCGGGACAACGTGATCAACATGGACTCGCGTACCGTCCTGGCCTGCGCGCCGCTCCCGCACGACGAGCCCGGGGCCCTGCACAGCGACACCGACCTGCTGTCCTGGTTCACCGCCGAGCGCGCCCGCCACGACGTGCACGCCGAACGCATCCCGCTCGCCGAGGTGCACGGGTGGCACCGGGGCCCGTCGTCCATCGACCACGAGGACGGCCGCTACTTCCGCGTCATCGCCCTCGACGTGCGGGCCGGCAGCCGGGAGGTGGCCGGCTGGACCCAGCCCCTGTTCGAGCCCCGCGGCCTCGGCGTCACGGCCTTCCTGACCCGTGACATCGGGGGCGTACGGCACGTCCTCGCCCACGCCCGGGTCGAGGGCGGCTTCCTCGACACGATCGAACTCGGCCCCACCGTCCAGTACACCCCCGACAACCTCACCCACCTGCCGGGCGACCAGCGTCCGCCCTTCCTCGACCTCGTGCTCGACACCCCGGCGTGGCGCATCCGCTACGAGGCCACGCACTCCGAGGAAGGCGGCCGGTTCCTCAACGCCGAGAGCCGCTACCTCCTCGTGGACGCCGACGACGATCCCCGGGTGCCGCTCGACCCGCCGCCCGGCTACCGCTGGGTCACACCGGGGCAGCTCACCTCCCTCGTCCGGCACGGCCACTACGTCAACGTGCAGGCCCGCACCCTCCTCGCCTGCCTCAACGCGACGGCGGGCCGCGGATGACCGGAGTCCTGCGCATCGGGGTCCTGGGCTGCGCGGACATCGCCCGGCGCCGCATGCTCCCCGCGATCGCCGCTACGGAGGGGGTCGAGCTAGCCGCGGTCGCCGGCCGGGACGAGGCCAGGGCGCGCGAGACGGCCGCGCCGTACGGCGCCCGCCCCGTCCGCGGCTACCAGGAGCTCCTGGACCGCGACGACATCGACGCCGTGTACGTTCCGCTGCCCGCGGCGCTGCACGAACGGTGGACGGAGGCGGCCCTGCGGGCCGGCCGGCACGTCCTCGCCGAGAAGCCGCTGACCACCGACCCGGCCGCCACCGAACGCCTGCTCACCCTGGCCCGGCGGTCGGGCCTCTACCTGACCGAGAACGTCATGTTCGTCCACCACGGACAGCACGACGCGGTACGGAAGCTCCTCGCCGACGGTGCCATCGGCGAGCTGCGGGGGTTCAGCGCAGCCTTCGCCGTACCCCGGCTGGCCGACGGCGACATCCGCTACCGCGCCGACCTCGGCGGCGGCGCCCTCTGGGACACCGGCGTCTACCCGGTCCGCGCGGCCCAGCACCTGCTGGGCGACGCGCTGACCGTCCGGGGCGCCGTCCTCACCCGGGGCCCCGGCCAGGAGGTGGACACCGCGGGCACGGCGCTGCTCAGCACACCCGAGGGCGTCGCGGTCCAACTGGCCTTCGGTCTCGACCACGCCTACCGCTCCGGCTACGCGTTCTGGGGCAGTGAAGGCACGCTCAGCGTCGACCGGGTGTTCACCCCACCCGCCGACCACCACCCCGACGTACGGCTCAGCCGGGGCACCGACACCCGGACGCTGCGACTGCCCGCACAGGACCAGGTCGCGGCGACGGTCCGGGCGTTCGCCCGGGCCGTCCGCTCCGGCGCGACACCGGACGACACGTCCTTGCGGCAGGCGCACCTGCTGGACGCGATCCGCAGGTCCGCCGGCCGTTGACTTCAACCCGAGTTCAAGTTGTTCCCTGGTTCGGCCGCCGGCTTTCTGCCACAACCCCGCGGAGGCGTCAGTGAGAGTCCTGTTCGTGATATTCCCGGCGACGGCGCACGTCCACCCGGTCGTCCCGCTGGCCTGGGCCCTGCGGGCCGCAGGGCACGAAGTGCGCGTCGCCACCCACGCCGGCATCGCGGAGACGGTCGGCGCCGCCGGGCTGAGCACCGTACCCGTCGGCGATGTCGAACCGCTGCGGCACGTCGTCGAGCTCAGCAAGGACCCGAGCCTCCTGGAGGAGCTCGACGCGGGACTCACCCTCGACGCCGAGAACGCGGACGACTGGGAGACCACCTGGCTGCGCACCGTCCGCAGCCTCTCCGTCTTCGGTCACGCCCTGGACGACCTCGTCGCGGTCTGCCGCTCCTGGCAGCCCGACCTGGTCGTCTGGGACCCCTTCTGCGTTCCCGCCGCCCTCGCGGCCCGCCTCGTCGGCGCCGCCCACGTGCGGTGCCTGTGGGGCCAGGACAACGTCGGGTGGCTGCGCGCCAGGGCTCGGGAACAGGCCGGCCACGACGGCCCCGACGAGATCCTCGCCAGGCTCATGGAGCCCCTGCTCGAGAAGTACGGACTCGCCTACGACGACGAACTACTGCTGGGCCAGTGGACGATCGACCCCAGCCTCGACGGACTGCGGCCGGCCACCGGCCTGCCCACCCTGCCGATGCGCCAACTGCCCTACCACGGGGCCGCGACGCCGCCGCCCTGGCTGGACGAGCGCCCCTCCCGGCCCCGGGTCTGCCTGACCCTCGGCGTGGGCGGCCGCGGCCGGCAGCTCTTCGCGGAGACGGGTGTCTCCCTGACGGACGCGGTGACCGAACTGTCCACCCTGGACATCGAACTGCTCGTCACCCTCGAGCCCGGACAGTGGCCCGACGATGTCGCCCTGCCGGACAACGTGCGGCTCATCGACTACGTCCCCCTGGACCTGCTCCTGCCGACCTGCACGGCGGTCATCCACCACGGCGGCACGGGCACCTTCAACGCCGCCGTCGCCCACCAGGTCCTTCAGCTCATCGTTCCCATGCCCTTCTGGGAAGAGCCCACCAACGCCCGCCACCTGCGCGAACGCGGCGCCGGGGAGACCATCGACCCCGCGATGTTCAGCGCGGACGCCCTCCGGGAGCGCCTCGCGCGGCTCCTGGAGGAGCCCCGATTCCGCGAGGGCACCCGGCAGTTGCACGAGGAGTACCTGAAGGCCCCCGCCCCCCACGACCTCGTGGCGGATCTCGAGTCCCTGACCCGGGACCACCACGACCGCGCCACCCGGCCCGACAACGTCGACTGACGAAACATCAGCAACAGCCCGCGTGACCCCACCAGAGGTGAAGCATGTCCGAAGAAGCAGCCCCGACCGACACCCGCTTGAGCAAGGCGCAGATCCGCAAGCTCTACGTCATCGTCGGCTCCGTGCTGATAGCCATGATGCTGGCGACGCTGGACAACCTCGTCCTCGGCACGGCGATGGCCACCATCGTGGGGGAGTTGGGCGGCCTCGGCCAGCTGAGCTGGGTCGTCACCGCGTACGCGCTCGCCAGCGCCGTCTCCACGCCCGTCTGGGGCAAGCTGGGCGACATGTACGGGCGCAAGGGCGTCTACCTCGTCTCGATCGGCGTGTTCCTCATCGGCTCCGTACTGGCGGGGCTCTCCCAGTCCATGGGGCAGCTGATCGCCTTCCGCGGTGTGCAGGGGCTGGGCGCGGGCGGTCTGATGGTCGGGGCGCTGGCCATCATCAGCACGGTGGTACCGCCCCGTGAGCAGGGCCGCTACCAGGGCCTGGTGGCCGCCGCGATGGGCGTGACGATGGCGGCGGGCCCGCTCGTGGGCGGCCTGGTGACCGACACCCTGGGCTGGCGCTGGTGCTTCTACATCAACGTCCCCCTCGGGCTGCTCGCCCTCTTCATGGTCAGCTCCGTCCTGAAGCTGCCCAAGCACCGCTCCGAGGCCCGCATCGACTACCCGGGCGTCGTGCTGCTCGCCGTGGCCATCAGCGCGGTCGTCCTCGTCAGCGCCTGGGGCGGCACCGAGCACTCCTGGGCCTCGCTCGTGATCCTCGGTCTGATCGGCGCGGGCGTGGTCGCCGCGGTCCTCTTCGTGCTCGTCGAACGCCGGGCGCAGGAGCCCGTGCTGCCGCTCGGCCTGTTCCGCAACGCGAACTTCTCCCTCGTCCAGATCAACGGTCTGCTCGTGGGCGCCCTGATGTTCGCCCTGATGACCTTCCTGCCGCTGTTCCTCCAGGTCGCCGGGGGCGCCTCGGCGAGCAACGCCGGTCTGCTCCTGCTGCCGACCTTCATCGCCATGATGGCCACCAACATGACGGTGGGACGCCTCATCACGGCCACCGGACGCTACAAGGCGGTCATGGTCGCGGGCGGTGCGCTGTCGGCCGCGGGCATGCTGATGCTCGCCCGCATGACCACCGACACCTCGTCGTTCTACTCCGGCACCGCCATGGTCCTGGTGGGCTGCGGCACGGCCTGCATGATGCAGACGGCGATCCTCGTCTCCATCCAGAGCGTCGAGGCCAAGGACCTGGGCGTCGCCGCGTCGACCGCCACCCTGTCCCGTACCATCGGCGGCTCGGTCGGCATCTCCGTCATGGGCGCCGTCTTCGCCACCACGATCGGCGACGCCCTCAGCGGCCTCGCCGGGGGCGCGCACGCCGGCGAGGGCAAGCCGCAGATCGACCCGGCCAAGCTCGCCGAACTGCCCGAGAACGTCCAGCGCGTCTACCAGGAGGCCGCCGCCGACGGCACCGGCAGCGTGTTCCTCCTCGCGACCGGGCTCGCCCTGGTCGCGGTCGTCGTCTCCTGCCTGGTCAAGGAGGTCGAGCTGCGGGACACGGCCGCCGTCGAGGTGGACGCGGACGAGGAGGCCGACGAGAAGGGCGTCAAGACCGTCTGAACGGCCCGTGAGGCCCGGCGACAGACCCACGCCGTGTCCACCCGGTTCCCACCCCCAGCCTCCGGGCCGGGGTGGGAACCGGTGCATGTGTCAAGGCTCCTCGCCCGGAGCTTCGCCCGTTTGAGATCCGCAAACAGGATCGAAGCGTAGCTGGAACGGGTAGACCGGTTCGGAGCA
>NZ_JBEZYN010000037.1:0-41749 GCF_040638605.1 Streptomyces sp. NPDC026092 | reverse complement strand
GCGCGTCGAGACCGGGCGCGGCGGCGACCACGGCGCGGAAGGCGGTCGACCGTTCATCTATCAGTCGCAACAGGTCAGGGAACTCAAGATTCTTTTCCACGCCGGGTGTCTATCACCGTGCTCCGGTGATCGGACAGCGATTTTCACAGTCGCCGCCGGTTCCCGTTCGACCAGCACTCCTCAAGTCCGGAACAACCACAGCCACTCAGACTCCATCGGCCGACAGTACCGCCGACCGACCTCCCAGCTCACGGCCACATACGGGAGGAGACTTAGGCGTCCGCGGAGCGCAGTTGTGGCCGCCAATCCGGGGCCGGGTCCTCGGTGAGCAGAGGGCGGAGGGCTCCGAGGACGGCACCGATGCAGACGTCACGCAGTTGGGTGCGGGTGCAGGTCTCGTGGGTGAGCCAGTCGACGCACAGTACCTGGACGAAGACCAGCCAGCTCTTCAGGACGCCGGACACCGCCTCCCGGACGCTGTCGTCCGCGAGCGGGAGCACCGCCAGCAGCCGCGCGCGGAGTGCGTCCAACTCGTTCGTCATGATCGTCTGGATCACCGGGTCGCCCGCCAGGACCCGATTCGCGGCGAGGACGGAATTGCGGTTCGCCACGAAATAGTCGAGATGGACGTCCATTCCCTGGATGAGCTGCTCCACCAGGGACTGGGTGGGGTCGAACCGTGTGCTGGCGAGCAACTGGTCCGCCGCCTGCTGGTACACAGCGGCGAAGAGGGCGTGCTTGCTGCGGAAGTGACGGTAGAGCAGGGCCCGGGAGACACCGGCCTGTTCGGCGACGTCCTCCATCAGCACGTCGGCGTATGGGCGCGCGGCGAAGAGCCGTGCGCCGACGCCGAGCAGTTGGGCGCGGCGGTCGGCAGGCGTGAGTCGCTGGCGTGGAGGCACGAACGAAGTCTAGTTGACAGAGGTCTACTAGCGCGCGCAAGGTAGTGGACGCATGTCAACCAAGCTCCGTCGAGACGCCTCGGAGGAACGATGGCCAGGACTCTGCGCACCCTCACACAACTCATGGGCTGGGCATGCGTCCCGATCGGACTGCTCCATGTGGTGCTCGGCAACGCGGCGCTCCCCGGCGCCACTTCCGCCGGTGCCACGGTCGACAGTTGGGGCCGGTTCATGGGAGCCGCCTTCGTCGGCTACGGACTGGCCTGGTTGTGGGCTGCGCGGCAGCGTCCGATCCCGGCCCAGGCTGTGCGGTGGCTGGCCGGCATCCTCCTCCTGGGCGGAGTGGGTCGAGTGCTCTCGCTCTCCCTGTACGGCTGGCCCCACTGGTTCCAAACAGCGCTGGCGGTGATCGAGCTCTGCCTGCCACCGGTCTTCTTCTGGCTGGCAGACGCAGAGGAGCGGGCTGTGCGTGCCACCGCGAAGGTCGCTTCCGCCGAGGGTTGAGCGCGGCGCCTGACCTGCCCTACCGGTGTGGACACGCGTGATCGTCGGCAAGCGCCGTCCGCTACTCCACCCTCCGCGCCCTGAACGACTGGTACACGCCGTAGGCCATCTGTATGCCACCGATGGCGATCAGCACGAGGCCCACCTTCGTGAGCGTAAAGACGGGAATGTGGACGTCCTCGGTGAACAAGCGCAACGCGACTCCGATGACGGCGCAGAGGGCACCCTCGACGATGTTCTTCGAGGCGGGAGTCACGGTGGCCGATCTCCTTGAGGTCGTTTCGTCCCTGCCGTGCAGGGCTGTTGCTTACGCACCACCCTAGATAGGGCGTGGGGGCGCGACCTCGACCTGCCGGATGAGAGCGCACTACACACTTCGACGGACCGGAAGTCGCGGCCTTCTTCATGTCGCGGCCCCCGCGATCAATCGTGGGGCGGCCCGTTGGCGCGGAGCACTGCCGCCGGCACCCTTGAGCCGGACCGCGGTGGCTGCCGCGGCCGTACGTCGGGTCTGTTGGCAGAAGGAGACGCAGCGATCGACGAACGGGCCCGTACGCAGACAGGGCTCAGGCGACGACGTAGGGTGCTCCGACGATCCAGCCGCCGCGGACCGGCTCCGGCCACTGCTCGTCGGTCAGCCGGACTTCGTCGCCCTGGGTGACGGTGCCGGGAGAGGCCACCCAGCAGTCCAGTGCGAAGGTTCCGTCGTACAGCCGGTGGATGTCGCGCAGGACGTTGTGGTCGCGCTCGCCCGTGTCGGGGTCGACCGTCGTCATGACGCAGCGGGAGCGCAGTTTGAGCACGCCGATGACGGCGTCGCCGATACGCAGCGTACGGCCGGGCCAGTCGCGTTCGGTGAGGCCGGGGACGCCGCCGATGACCAGGTTGGACCGGAGCCGGCGCGGGTCGTGGCCGAGGGTTTCGGCGGCCCCGTCGGTGATGACGGTCAGGTTGAGGACGTCGAACCTCTCCCGGCCGGTGTAGTGGACCGCTTCCGCGTCGGGTCCGGCCGCGCCGCGGATCAGCTCTTCCACCTCCGGGCTGTCCCACTGGTGCCCGTCGACGAGCACGCTGCCGTCGGGTGCCGTGGTCGCCGACAGGCCGAGGAGCCGGGAACGTACCCGGGCGGTCAGCAGACCCCGGGAGTCCCGGACGTGGATGTGCCGGTCACCGGTCAGACCGTTGTCGGTCAGCTCGACACTCTTGAGCTGCTCCCCGCGCATGGACTTGACGGGGAACCGCCAGATTTCTCGAAGGTACACGTGAGTCTCTCTCAGGTCCCGGACCGGAGCTGCCAGGCGGAGCGGCCGACAGCCGCGGACCCGGCCTTCCGCTGGGGGAGTGCGTGGGGTGCGCGCGGTGCGACGCACGCGGTCATTTTCGTGGCGGGCCGGTCCCGGGCCCAGTACATCTCAGGTCACCCATGGACAACTTCCCGCCATGCCGGGGATGAGGTTGTCCCCGCAAACGCGTAGCGCCGAGCCAATCGGGGCAAGGCGCGGGGTGTACCGAATGCTGTGTGACAGGCTGACGGTCATGATTGTCAGGGTGAGTGAGGCACGTGTACGTCCTGAGCGTTTCGAGGCGTTCCGGGACATGATCGTTTCGGCGGTGCGTGAGTTCCCCGGCCGATATCCGGGCCTGGTGGATCATGAGGTGCTGCTCGCGCCCCCCGACTCGCTGTTGTACGTCAGTCGATGGCGCGGCGAGGAGGACCTGGTCAACTATGCCGGTGAGCACTGGCGTGAGCAGCCCGTGGTTCTGCCGGGCGAGGACGAGTATCTCGTCGAACCGCTTCGCGTACGGCACTTCGAGCGCGGGTCTCTGTCCTGACGTCCGCCCGTTCGGGGTGCTGCCGTCGGGCGGCGGAGCGGGGAAGGGGGCGGGGAGTCTCGGGCGCCGAACGTGCCGCACTGTCCGGCAGTGCGGCACGTTCAGTGGTCAACCTCGGGACACCCCGGTACCTGCGTCGACTCGTCGGCCTGGGCGCGGCGCGCACGACCACACCGTGGCGCGGCCTCGTCCGGTGGCGGTCAACGCGGGCTCGGCGACATGGGGCGCGACAGCTGTCGATGCGTCAGGTCATGAGATCATCAGCAGGAGCCGTGTGTGGGGGACGAGCTTCCGGTTGACGCTGGTGCTCTGCACGAAGATCGTGAAGTCGTCGTTGTGGTCCGGCTTGACGCGCACCTCGGTGTCCGGCAGGCCGAGCAGGGCGCGGGCCTGCGGCCCCGTGTAGACCCGGTCCGTCTTCTTCTCCAGCACCGCGATCTGCTTGCGTGCCTGGACCTTCTCCGCCTTGCTGAGCTGGTAGAACGCACCGCCCGTGCGGTACGTGTGTCCGCACTCGACGACCCACTCCCGGATCGCCGCGTCACGCGCCACCGGGATCAGCTGGTACTGCGAGGGGTTCACCGGGGTCAGACCGGCGGCTTCGATGGTGTCCTTGTTGACGGCCTCCGCGCCCGTGGAGAACACCGCGCGCGATCCCCGGATGCCCTGGGCCCGGCCCACCATGAACTTCTCGGTGGCCTCCCGGATGACCTGCCCGGCCTCCTCAAGGCCCTGAGTGCTCGTGGCGTCCCAGATGGCGATGTTCTCCTTGGGGAAGCCGCACTGCATGGCCTCGCGCTTGCCCATCTGGTCCGGGACGAGAACGGCCAGAGTCCAGTTGTCCTCCTGCGTCCCGATCATCTCGGACACGGCCTTCACCAGTTCACGCGGATCCCTGGCGGGGGCGTCCGGGCAGCGGTGGCTCGCGTTCTCCTGACCGTCGGTCAGGACGAACGTGAGGAAGCTGTGGTCGCCGTACAGCTGGGCGGTCTGTGCCAGCTCCCGCTGCGACTTCAGCGCCGCCGCGAGCAGGGCCGTCATGCCGCCGGCCCGGTACATCTGCTTCAGGGACGGCATCCGCAGCACGTCCTTGTCGTAGATGACGCATTCGACCGCGTCCGCGAAGACGTAGACCGTGACTCGGGTCTCCTGCTCCAGCTCCCTGGAGCGCCGTGCGAGATAGGCGATCTGCTGGTCGGCGACTTCGACGACCTTGCGGCTCAGGTGCGACATGGATGAACTGGCATCCAGCACGAGCGCGACGTGATTGATGTAGTTCTGACTTCCCGACATGACTACTCCCCGTCCTGCGACTTGATGCACTTACCGTCTCACCCGCCACTGACAATCGATCCTGGCTCCCGCACCGAAGCCGCCGGCCCTGCGTCGCGGCGACGACAGGAGGCCGCCCACTGAGGTGCCACGACGCTGGGCCCGCCGGCCCGGGAAGCGAGGGCTCGGTCGGCCCCGCAGGAGCTGCCCGCCAGGGACCCCGTCCCGCCCCCTCGGCTACTCATGTCGTCCCCACGAGGTGTCTGCGCCGGATGGAGTATCGGACAGGCAGGTCCCGGAGCCGCGTCTGATGCTGGGTCGGACACCCTGACCGGGTGCATGGCCATCCGGCATCACCGTGAAGGAGCCCCCGTGCCGGCACACCGTGGAGACCGTTCCCGCTCGCACGTACGTCTGCGTCTACTGGCGGCTGCCCTGGCCGCGACCACATTCACCGTCGTGGCCCAGCCCGCGCAGGCCACGGGCACGCCGCCGCCACCCTCGGACAGGGGTCTGCAGAAGAGGCTGAACGAGCTCGTCCGTACCGCAGGAGGCCCGCCCGGAGTGATCGCGCTGATGCGGCAGGGCGACCGGACGGCGGTCTACCGGGCGGGCGTCGCCGACACCGAGACCGGCCGCCCGCCCCGTACCACCGACCACATGCGGATCGCGAGCGTCGCCAAGGCCTTCAGCGGAGCGGTCGCCCTGCGCCTGGTGGACCGCGACAAGCTGGACCTCGACGACACGATCGGCGAGGTACTGCCCTCCCTCCCGGCCGCCTGGCACCAGGTGACGCTGCGCCAGCTGCTCAGCCACACCAGCGGGCTGCCGGACTTCTCGACGGCGCCGGCGTTCCTCGAGATCCTGCAGGAGGACCCCAGGCACCACTTCGACTCCCGCCGGCTGCTCGACTTCGTCGCCGGCGAGGACCTGCTGTTCCCGCCGGGATCGCGGTACGCGTACTCGAACTCCGACAACATCGCTGTCGCGCTGATGGCCGAGGCGGTCACGGGACAGCGTTACGAGAAGCTGCTCGAACAGCTCGTGTACCGGCCCCTCGGCCTGAAGCGGACGAGCCTGCCCCAGGGCTACCGGCTGCCCAGGCCGTACCTGCACGGCTACGACGTGACCCCGCCCGCCCCGCCGGAGGACATCAGCGAGGTCCTCAGCGCGTCGGGCGTCTGGGCCTCCGGCGGCATCGTCTCGACACCGGACGACCTCAACGCCTTCATCCGTGCCTGGGCCGGCGGACCCGGCTTCCTGTCCCGGGAGACCCGCAACCAGCAGCGCACCTTCATCCCCGGCGCCGCGTCGGAGCCCGCCGGCCCCGGCGTCAACGCGGGCGGACTGGCCATCTTCCGCTACAAGACGCGGTGCGGCACGGTCTACGGTCACACCGGCAACTTCCCCGGCTACACCCAGTTCGCGGCCGGCACGGCGGACGGCAGGCGGTCCCTGACCTTCTCGATCAACACCCAGACCAGCAAGAGCCTCAAGCCGGAACTCCTGGCCAAGGTCCGCGCCGTCCAGGAGGACTTCGTCTGCGCCCTGCTGCGACGCTGACGGCCGACGCGGGCGCATCAGGTCGACTCGACGGGCGGTGGGATTCGCCATCACGGTCACTAACCTTGGGAACCTACAGACCCCCAAGGAAGTGCAATCAAGTGACCGGATCATGGGTCAACCTGGCCGAGCGCCTCGGAGCGGACCTGCACCTGGAGCTGGTCGGGGCGGGTTCTCGGCGCGCGGCTCTCGCTCAGGCTCTGCGTGAGGCGATCCAGGAAGGGCGGCTGGCCGCCGGGGCCCGGCTGCCGCCCTACCGGTCGCTCGCGGCGGACCTTGGCATCGCGCGGAACACGGTCGCCGACGCGTACGCGGAACTGGTCGCCGAGGGCTGGCTGACCGCCAGGCAGGGTTCAGGCACTCGGGTCGCCGAGCGCGCCGCACCCGCCAGGCGGGTGCGCGTGCCGAAGGAGCCGCTGTCCGGGGGATTCGCCGTACCCACCCACAATTTGACGCAAGGTCCGCCGGATGCTTCCTCGTTCCCGAGGAACGCGTGGTCGACCGCAACCCGCAGGGCGCTCACCGCCGCGCCGCACGACGCCTTCGGGCCGGGCGATCCTCAGGGCCGTATCGAGCTGCGTACGGCGCTGGCGGACTACCTCGCCCGTGTCCGGGGCGTACGGGCAGGCCCGGAGCGCATCGTGATCTGCTCGGGTTTCTCCGACGCGCTCAGGCTGCTGTTCGGCGGCGGTGTCCTGCGCGGGACGCTCGCTGTGGAGGCGTACGGGCTTGCGTTCCACCGCGCCCTGCTGACGGCCGACGGCGTACGGACGGTGCCGCTCGGGCTGGACGAGCGCGGCACGAGGACGGACGAACTTCACGGGCACCGGGGCGTGCGGTCGGTGCTGCTCACCCCGGCCCACCAGTTTCCGGTCGGCGGGCCACTGGATCCGGGGCGGCGCAACGAGGCGGTGGACTGGGCGCGGGCGCGCGGCGGTGTGGTGATCGAGGACGACTACGACGGCGAGTTCCGCTACGACCGTGAACCGGTCGGCGCGGTCCAGGCGCTGGACCCCGAGCATGTGCTGTACGTCGGGTCGGCCAGCAAGAGTGTGTCGCCCGCGCTGAGACTGGGCTGGATGGTGCTGCCGGAGCACCTTCTCGGTCCGGTCCTGGCGGTGAAGGGGCAACGCGAGCGCTGGACCGGCGTGGTGGACCAGCTCACCTTCGCGGACCTGATCGCCTCCGGTGCTCACGACCGGCACATCCGCAAGATGCGCCAGCGCTACCGCGACCGCCGCAACCGTCTCCTCGCCGCGCTCGCCGTGCACGCGCCGCACATCGAGGTCACGGGGATCGCCGCGGGGTTGCACGCGGTGCTGCGGTTGCCTCCCGGCACCGAGGCGGCCACCGTGGCCGCCGCGACCCGGCTCGGTCTCGCCCTCGACGGCCTCGTCGGCTTCCGGCACCCTGACACCCAGGCCGTGCCGTTCGACGGGCTGGTCGTCGGCTACGCGACCCCGCCCGACCACGCGTACGCCGCCGCCCTCGAGGCTCTCTGCCGGATCCTCCCACCCCCACCCTGAACCCCGCCAAAGGGCTTGCGGATTCAGCGTCGGGCGAGTTCCTGCTGCCAGACGGGGCTTTCGAAGTAGTGGTTGTCGAACTGCTCGGAGCTGTCGCGGATGTCCTGTACCGAGGCCTCGCCGCGATAGACCCTCTCCAGCAGCCGGTAGTAGTCGAACCGGTCCATGCCCGGGGTGAAGACGACGAGCATCTCGGCCTCGCTGTCGGGGGCCGGCGCGAAGGCGTGGGGCACGGTCGGCGGGACGGTCAGGAAGTCGCCCTGGCCAAGGGTCAGGACCTGGTCGTCGAGAAGGATCCGCATGGACCCGCTGAGCACGTAGAACATCTCGGTGGCCCGGGTGTGGAAGTGCGCGGGAGCCCCCGGCGATCCCTTGTGCAGCGTCGCGCGGTTGGCGGTCACCGCGCCGCCGGTGGCGTTCGCGTCGGCCAGCAGCGTGATGAGGCTGGTCGCTCCGTCCTGCAGGGTCTCGGCCTCGTCGGCGCGGACGAGGACGGGCGTCGCGGCGCTGGTGAACGTCATGGTGACTCCTGGGTCTTGAGCGGTTCTGCCGACCGGTGTTCCCGGCGACACCACTAAATCTAGACCCGATAAAGACCCGGAGAAGGGTGCATTGAAGGCGCAGAATCATGGGTCAATTCTGGAGGTGCGGCCCTGGGGCCCCGGACGGACCGAAAGATGTCCGTCCGGGGCCCCAGGGTGTCGACTCACCTCTCAGGGCGCTGCTCTCACTTCTTGGCGCACTCCTTCCAGGCGAGGTGATAGACGGTGTTGATGTCGCCGTCGGTGGAGTCCATGGTCATGTAGCTGGTGGCGGCCGGGTTGGAGGTGCCGGCGTTCACCCGGAGTTCGGTGTTGATGTTGAAGTTCCGCTGCACACCGCAGGGCGCCCACACGAGCTGTGCCCAGTCGGTGGTGTCGGTGGCCTGCCAGTTGTCCTCGTAGGGGCCTCGGAAGGTGTGTGTCCGGGACGCGGTGTTCGGCGATCCCTGGAAGTAGTACGAGGCCTTCTCGGTGCTGCTGGCGCCGGGCTGGAGTGAGGCGTAGCCGCGGTAGTCGGCGCTGGCGATGGCGTAGGTGAATCCCTGGGGTACGTGGACCAGGAGGTTGAGCTGGCAGTTCTGGCGGGCCGCGGTGGGCGAGGAGTTGCCGCCCGCCTGCGCCAGGTACTGGCTGTAGGTGACGGTGAAGGCGGTGTTGTCCTCGGACACGGCGACGGCGGCGGTGCCCAGGGGACAGCCGGAGCCGTTGACCGTCGCGATGTCGATGACGATCCTGTCCGGGGGCGGGTCGGTGATCGACGCGGGGCCTGCCTGCGCGGGCAGGGCGGAGGCGAACAGAGCGGCAACCGCTCCGCTCACCAGCAGCGGAACTCGCATGGTTCTCCCATCCAGTGCTGTGGGTGCCGGGCGAGCGCGGACGCACGGATGCGCCCGGTCGCGAGGCTGGGGGGTGCGGCACGCCACGGGGGCGGGCGGCCGTCACGGACCTGGTGCGGTGGATCCGGGGCGCTGGCGGTACGGGCAGGGGTGGTGCGACCGGCAACAATTGAAGCATCATGTACATGCCAGGCCTGTCCCCTGGGGCGCCCCACCGGTACGGGCGGGGGTGCTCGAATGCTAGAAGCCCGCGTACGAAAGGGCAGGGCAGCCCCCGGCCAACAAACACCCCCAGAACGCCCTCATTTTTGGCGCGGAAAGGTGGGTCGTACCCCTGTAGCCCCAGCCGAACCGTCCGCCTCGCGCGTCACACGGCCGCCCGCGACGCATCAAGCGGGAGCCGCACTCCGCCATCTCCTTCGCTCAGTGCCGGAGCGGTAGTCACGAGATCCGGCCGCGCACGCCGACTTTCCTCCCGTCGGCAAGACCTGCGGAACTCCGGGTTCTCCGCGACCCGGCGTTGCAGCCTCGGCCGCCACCGTGTCTGTTCAGCGGGGTCCGGCTCTGTTGGGCGACGCGCCACGGCGACCAGCCCGCGTGGTGGCCGACTGCCGACCGGGTCAACGCCGAGTCGCCTGCCCGGGAACCGAACCCGTTGGTGGGTCTCGACCGATCGGCTGACGGGGACGCCGCCACCTGTGACCGATGCCCCGAGCGACACGTGACGGATGTCGCGTGCGGTGACCGGTGACCGATCAGGGGCACGTTGGACACCGGTGTTGATCGGCCTGCGGTCGCCGATCCGCCGCGCCATCGATCCCGGTCCCCGCGGACCGGGTCCGCAATCGGCTCGGGCGCGGATCGCGCGGCGGCCATCCTCGAAGTTCGACAAGGACGACTACAAACAGCGACACGCGGTCGAGTGCGGAATCAACCGGCTCAAGAGGCACCGGGCCGTCGCTACGAGGGACGACAAACTCGCCGTCCGCTTCGAAGCGACCGTGCGGGTCGCAGCCATCAACGAATGGCTCTGACTAGTCCGGTCTGCGGCAGAAAACCCCAGAAGAACGCGTTGGGGAGGATCCGCCTCACCTGCCACCCTGGCACGATGTTGCTCAAACTGACCGGTTCCAGCTGCTCGGGCAAGACCACGCTCGCCAACGCCGTGGGCGAACGACTTGAGAAGTTCGTCGTGCACGACTTCGACGAACTCGGCGTGCCGGAAGGCGCCGACCGTCAATGGCGCAACCGCACGACCGAGATGTGGGTGCGTCGTGCGCTGGAGTACCAGGACCGCGGACTTGATCTCTTGCTGACCGGCCAGTCCCCGCTCGGGGAAGTCCTGGCGGTGCCTTCGGCACCACTGCTGGACGGCATCGCGGTATGCCTGGTCGATGTGTCCGACGAGATCCGGCGCCGGCGACTCGTCCACCGCGACCCCGGCCGGTGGGACCCGCCGGCGGTCGACGCCTTTCTCGGATGGGCCGACTGGCACCGCAAGCACGCGCGGGACCCCCGATACCGACCCGACGTCATCATCAACGACAGCTGGTCGGAGATGGCCTGGCAACACTGGACCGAGTGGACGGCCGACGACCGGCGATGGTCCACCCACCTGATCGACACCACGGACCAGCCCATCACCGACTCCGCAGACCAGGTCACGCAATGGGTCACCGAACAACGCGAGGCCCTCCGATCCGGCCGCCTCGCACTGTCACGAGGCTGGCCAGACCAGACATCCTCCGAGGCTGACCTCGCCTCTTGATCCACTTTCGCAACAGGCCCTAAAAAAGGTGTTGCAGAAGGTTGTGTTCGAGCAGGTCGGTGTGGGTTTGCGGCGGGTCTGATCATGCGGCGGGTGCGAGGTTGTGCATGTGGGCGACGGCTTGGACTGCGTGGTGGAGGCCGGTGCCGCGTTGCCTGCAGTCGCGGAGGATCTTGTAGTGCTTCATGCGGGCGAAGGCATGCTCGACGCGGGCCCTCACCCGTCGGTGCTCGGCGTTGTCCTCTTCCTCGCCTGGCAGCAGGTCCCGGCCGGGACTGATCCACAGCCGCTCGACCGCGTCAGCGGGCCGAGAGGCCGGCTCGATCGCGAGCAGCGGCCGCAGCCGCTGGATGACCCGGCAGACCGTCGCGGGCGAGACGCCGAACAGCGGCGCGAGCTGCCGCATGGTGAGGTCGGTGCGGTAGTAGACAGCCACCAGCAGCACCCGGTCCTCCAGCGGCAGGCACCACGGCCGGCCGCCGCCCGGCCCGTTTCCGCCCCGCTCCCGGACCACCTTCACCAGCTTCACGAACCGGTCCATCCGCAGCCCCGTGAACGTCTCCACCCACAACGGCTCAGCCCTCAACACCCCACACATACAAGGAAAATGCCCAGATCACATCCTTCTGTAACACGCTTTAGCGGCAGGGGCCCCACAAGGTGAACAGGCCGCTGACCGTTGTCGCCAGCACGTCCCAGCCCTCGGCGTACGGGAAGCCGTATCGTCTCGGCCTTCCTGAACACGAAGGTCACTTGGACGAGGCGGCGGCCGCGCTGATGCCGCGGCCCCCCAAGCCCGAGCGCTGACCCCCAGTGGCGCCCCGAACACCCGGGGATTCGCCGCTCACCAGCGCCCGGGCCTGCAGTAACTGCCCATGGACGGGGTGGGCGGCTCTGCCTGGTCCGCCTCGTCCGGCTCCGCTCAGGCGGTGGTCGGCGTCGATGAGTACGCGACACGCAAGGGCCGCGTCCACGGCACGGTGCTGGTCGATCGCGAGCCCCGGTGGCTGGTTGACCTGCTGGCTGACCGGGAGGCGTCAAGCCTGGCCGAGCGGGCTGGGGCAATGACCGGGGATCGAGGTGATCTGCCGAAACGTGCCGGGCCCTTGGCGGGCACCACAGCCGGGGCAGGCCGGGCGGTCCAGGTCGCTGACGGGTGACATCTGTGGCACAACCTCAGCGAGGTCGCCGAACGGGCCGCTTCCCGCCACCGCCAGTGATGGCGCGTCCCGTACAGGTTGAGAAGGGATCCGACGAACGCGCACCGCCCGTGGGGGACGAGCCTCGCCCTGGAAGAGCGACCGGTCCGCCCATTGCATCCGCGTCAGCTACGCCAGGGTCCACACCATGCTGGAGGCCGGCTACGGCCGCCATCGGCCACCAACTCCACTGGACGCACCGGACCGTCAAAGGTCACATGGCATTGCCGGTGGACTGCCGTCGACGGCGGCATCGTGCTGCGCACGATCCTGGTTCGACAACCAAGCCCCGGACGCGGAACCGAGATCGAACGCCTGCGAGCCCGGAACCGCGCCCGGCCAGTTCCCGACCGCCAACCAGTCGCGATGCGCCGCTGAGTTGCCGAATCCTCTCGTCGGTCCGCCCTGGGCGCGTTACGATCACGACCATGTGTTCCGTCATCCACAACTGGCAGGCAACCCGTACCCGGTCGGCGCTCTGACCGTGGTGTCGGCCTTCGCCGACACCAGGTCCCACGTCCACCGTTCGCCTCAGGATGACGAGGATCTTCACCATGCGCGCAACCATGCGCCCCACATTCGTATTCGTTCACGGCGGTTCCAGCAACGCTCGGGCCTGGGGCCCGTTGCAGAACGAACTGGCCCTGCTCGGACACCGTTCGCATGCCGTCGACCTGCCCGGTCACGGCGACGCCGCTGACGGACCCGCCGCCTATTACCGCCTGCCGCAGGACATCACCGAGCTGGCCGCCGCCCCCTCGCCGATGCGGGGTGTCACGTTGCAGGACAACGTGCACCACGTGCTGGGAGTCCTGCGGCGCCTGACCGCGACCGGACCCGTCGTGCTGGTCGGCAACAGCCTCGGCGGTCTGACCATCAGCGCCGTCGCCAACGCCGCGCCAGAACTCCTTCACCGCGTTGTCTACCTATCGGCGGTATGCCTCAGCGACCCGGCCGTGCTCACCGAGCCGTGGGACGTGGTCGACGACAACCTGCTCGACGCCCTGGCCGCGCGGATCACCGTGCCCCACGCGGACGGCCAGGATCAGGGCGTGGTTCGGCTGAACTGGCGCAGCGCGCACGCCGACCCGCACCTGTTCGCAGAACTGAAGTACGCGGTCATGGCCGACTCCACCGACCACCAGTTCCGGGTGCTGCTGGACTCCATGGACCCGGACGAGAACTACGCGGTGCTGGAGCCAGGTGCGGTCGTCCGGGCGGACGGATGGGGACGCGTCCCGCACACCTTCGTCCGACTCACCGAGGACAGGAGCATCCCTCCGGCCGTCCAGGACTACATGATCCGCAAAGCTGACGCCCTGACTCCGGACAACCCGTTCGAAGTGTGCGCCCTGGCCACCTCGCACGTCGGCTACTTCAGCCGGCCGCAGGTCTTCGCGGAGCTGTTGGCCAGCCTCGTCTGAGGCGTTCCGGCGACCCCTGGGCCTCCCCGCCGCCGGACTCGGCGACGGGGGTGCCCGGGGGACTGCGTACGAGTGCCGCCCGGACAGGCTGTGCTCGTGCACCAGCTCCAGGAAGTGCGACTTGTTCCCGTAGACCGCTGATGAGGGAGCACTGTCGCGGGACGTCACCTCGGTTCGCGGCCACCACAGAACTGTGAGGGGCCGGGTCCCGGGTGGTGAGTTGGTCAACGCCAGGCGCCCACCGGCTTCGACAGCGAGATCTGCACACGCTGCAACTTGGCCGAGCGCACGACCAACCGGCTCAAGAACTCCATGTCCGTCGCACCCGCTACGACGGTGAGACTGCAGTGCAGTGCCGTCTCGGTGGTCGCCCGACACCGACGCGCCTGGACCGCCGGCCAGGCACTGCTTGGCTGCGCGGTTCTGGAGTACGCCCAGGGCGGCAGCCTGGTGTAGGTCGCGTACGACGGTCCGGTCACGGCAGGTTCGCACGACGGGCCGTCCCAACCCGCCCGCTCGAACCGCCACCGGCTGCTGTGCCTGGCCTGCGCCCCGGGTCCAGGGTGAGACCCCAGCGACGGCTCGGCCGCCGCTGGGACCTCGCCGAGGCGAACTCGACCGGCGTGTACGTCAACGCCTCGCGGACGCGGTGCTTCGGTCGACGTCGGCCCGCGTCGTGCCCATCCTCGGGCCGTCGCCCCAGGGGGCCGACTCGACGGCGAAGATGGTGGAGCCGTAGGAGCCCCAGCCCGCGGGACGTTGCCCCGGGGTCCCACGTCCTCGCATGGCACTGTGCGGGGGGTGGCCCGCCGTCGCACGCTTCTCCCATCCAGTGCTTCAGCGCCGGGCGAGCGCGGGCGTCCGGCCGCGGACCGCTGGGACCAGGCAGGGTCGCTCTGAGCGGGAAGTGCCCGTCAGGGCCGCAAGCCTGCCTGCCTGAGTGCGACCTTGCAGAGGTCGGCGATGACGAGCTGGTCTCCCCGGCGCCAGGCGTCGGCCAGTCCGCCTGGAGGGACCGGGAGCGCGGCCAGGTCGCCAGGCGGGCCGGTGAGAGCACGCAGGGCGAGCAGGTCAACGCCTCCGGGCGCGTCGACGAGTCGTCGGATGGCCGTACTGCACCGGATCCAGCGCAGCCGCGGTGGGAGCCACAGCAGCAGTACGAAGGCCACCGGGACGACGATCAGAACCGTTGTGGTCAAGGTGGCCACCTGGCTGACGGCATGCTGCAGAGATTCACCGGCGTCGGCAATCCCGGTACTGGCGTCAGCGGCGGACTGGAGCGGTTTCGAGAGCAGGCCGCCGACGAGCGGCACGTCCGATGCCGCATCGCCGGCGTTGCCGAGTTCAGTGGCCAAGCTGTCGCCCGAGCTTTCGACCTTCCGCCCCGGCTCAGCCAGAAGCATGATCGCTTCGCGGACCGTGAGGGCGCACCACACCACCGCGGCGATCAGGAGTACGGCGATCAGATCCACGAGCACCTGACGGTTCCGACGAACAGGTGTCTGAGCGTACAGGCGCATCAGCGGCCCCTTCGGTCAAAGGCGTCGAGGACGACCGGTCGCCGGGCGCGGCTCAGCCGAACACGTCGGATTCGACTCTTCCACCTCCTTGCGCGGACAAACCCCGTGACACGACGCGCGGCCGGCCCCGGTGAGTGAGGATCAGGACGCCTGACGTGGTCGGCAGCCCACTCCGCCACGAACCTGAGCAGCGGCCCTACCTCAAGGGCTTCGACGACACCCCGCGCCTGCGGGGATCCCCCTACGTGGTGTCGAACCCGTCCCAGGATGCCTCGATACCCGCGCCGCCTTCGGCTGTGCGGCGGTGGACGCGCCGCTGCTGACAGATGTCCTGGGATATGCCCCACGCCCGCCCGGAAGGTCGCACTCGCCGCCCAAACCTACGCCCGATCCGAGGAATCCATCGCATTCTCACGTCGCCCCCGAAGCGAAGCGTGAGGACCGGGCGCGGCGGATGCGTTCTAGAAGGTTCCGTGAGGGACAAGAGACCAGGCTCGGGCGTCTGCGGGGCGGCCGCGACGCGATGCGCGAGAGTTCCGTCCGGTCATGCGCGCGGGTCCGCTGTCGGTGAAGAACCTGTAAACGCACCCGTGTTGTCGCCTGTGCGTCCGGCGGCACGCTCTTGTGTGCGACTGCGACGCATCGGAATAGTGCGGCGGGTCATCCTCCGTACCCGGACCCCCACTTCGTCCGGGCACGGCCCCCCACAGGAGGTCACTTTGAAGCACCGTCGCATCACCACGCGAAGGACTGCCGTCGCAGGCGGAGCGGCTGCCGCTCTGGTCATCGCGGGAATCACGTTCCAGAGTGCGAACGCCACCGACAGCACCGAGCAGTTCTCCGTCAAGGCGCTGACCGCGCCGGCCGCCGGCACACTGGCTCTCTCGCTCAAGACGGACCTGGGCGCGGCAGAGGCGGGCGCGTACTACGAGACCGGCACCAAGACGCTCGTTGTGAACGTGGTGTCGGAGGACGCCGCACAGACCGTACGGGCGGCGGGTGCCAAGCCGCGGGTGGTCGAGAACACGCTCGCCGAACTGGGCGCCGCACGGAAGGCCCTGACCGAGAACGCGACCATACCGGGCACCTCCTGGGCCACGGACCCGGTCAGTAACAAAGTGATCGTCACGGCCGACCGCACGGTCTCGGGGGCGAAGCTCACCACACTGCAGCAGGTGGTGAGGAACCTCGGTGGCAAGGCCGAGCTCAAGCGCAGTGCGGGCGAGTTCAAGACCTTCGCCTCGGGCGGCGACGCGATCCACTCCGGCGGTGGGCGCTGCTCGCTCGGCTTCAACGTGATGAAGGGCGGCGAGCCGCACTTCATCACTGCCGGGCACTGCGGTGATACCGGCAGCGAGTGGTCGGACTCGGCAGGCGGCGCGGCGATCGGCGCGATGGTCGAATCCCAGTTCCCGGGCAACGACTTCGCGCTGGTGAAGTACAGCGGCGACACCCCGCATCCGAGCGAGGTCAACCTCTACAACGGCAGCGCTCAGGCCATCACCAAGGCGGGCGATGCCACGGTCGGCATGCCGGTGCAGCGCAGCGGTTCGACCACCCAGGTCCACGACGGCGAGGTCACCGGGCTCGACGCGACCGTGAACTACGGCAACGGCGATGTCGTCGAAGGCCTCATCCAGACTTCTGTCTGTGCCGAGCCCGGCGACAGCGGCGGCTCGCTCTTCGCCGGTGACACGGCCATCGGTCTCACGTCGGGAGGCAGCGGCGACTGTTCGTCGGGTGGCGAGACGTTCTTCCAGCCCGTGACCGAGGCGCTCTCGACCTTCGGCGCCGAGATCGGCTGACGGCGGGATCGCCGACCACCGTAGGACCGTCCTCCCTGACCAGGGGGACGGTCCCACGCCACGTCCCAAGGTGACCACGCCGTGCTGCGCACCTGACGCTCCATGCCCCCGACCTCCCGTACGGCGTCACGCGGGTACTCGAGCTGGTTCGTCGGCAGCGCCCAGCCCCGGGTAGCGCCGACGGAGCTCGCGCGGTGAGCCGTACTCGAGCGTCGCGACGGCCTTCTCAGAACGGGCACCGGAGGTGCACTCCAGGTGAGCGAAGGAGTCTGTCATCAGCCCACGCAGGCGTTCCTCGACCGTGTGGCCCACGATCCGGAGACGGCGTCGATCAGGACGTGCTCGCTGCGGCCGTCACGGTTGAGAGTGAGGCGCTGGGCGTACGGGGCGGTGAACTGGGTGATGAAGGCGGATGCCCAGTCGTCCAGAACGTCGGCGCCGATGGCGGTCTGCGGGAGGGCGGCGGGAGATGAGGGCGGCCCGGTCGGGCGCGGGTCGCGGTCGGGCCGGCCCCCTTCCCGGCGGTCCGGGCCGATCAGCGCAGCCGACCGGTGCCCGCGCAGTGGTCGACCAGACCCGGCACGGCCCGTGGCCTGTCGACGCGGCCGCGGAGCACCGGAGGCCAGCTGGCGTCCCCGAGCAGCACCTCGTAGGGAACTCCGCGTTGTGGACGGCGAGGAGGTCGACGGACCTGCCGTTGGCGTCGTTGTCATAGGTGGTGACCGGGGCGTCCTTCCACTTCTTCAGGATCTTCCCGACGCCGACGCCGACGCCGACGCCGACGCCGACGCCGACGCCGACGCCGACGCCGACGCCGACGCCGACGCCGACGCCGACGCCGACGCCCGCCGGCGCGTAGTCGGTCGGCTCGGCAGCTTCTTCGGGCTGCGAGGAAGCCCGCGCGGAGCGTCCGGCCGGCCACCTGCTGTCCGTCGAGGTCGGCTACGGGATGTTCACCCACCGCGACGAGGGCTTCGAGGCGGGAGTTGGCCGCCGGGGTGACGGGCGTCAGGCAGACCATGCCGAACGTGCGGCCCACGGCGGAGTGACGGCCGCCGTACTCTACTGACGCTTCGTCTCGAAGCACGTTTCAGGAAGAGGATGTGTATATGGACGCCCAGTTGAGATGGGCCGCGATAGCGGAACTTGCCACCCCGTGCCCCAAGCCTCCGGAGGGGGAGCTTCAATGCCCCTGCAACAGCCACTGGAGAGGAGGCATGGAGGCATGGCCCTGCCGCCTCACTCAGATCGCCCACTTCATCAGGGAGCACAGCCAGCACCCCGACGCCACCAGGGAAACCGCAGCCGACCTACTCGCCGCCATGGCGACGGGACCGGACGGAGAGCGGCTCCCTCCCTGTCGGCACCCTGGGCCGGACAGCTGGACCATGCTCCCGCAGGGCGGCTTCTTCTGCTCACTGCCGCGCCGCCACTCGGGGAAGCACTGGGAGTCGGGTGCGCCGCGGCCCTGGAGCAATAACGACGATTAGGTGTTAGTCAGCGCGGGCGGCCAGCCAATTGGCGAGGTCGCCCGCAATCCGGTCGATGGTGGTCTCGACGCTCACCTCGTGTTCACGGCGGCTGGTGTCCCGTCGGACGACCTCGTAGCCGCCCGCCTCCAGCATGGCGACGGAGGCAAACAAGGAGGGACCGTGCATCGGCCGTGCCTGCAACATCGTCAGAAAACGGCCCGACACCCCCTGTCGCTGCCAGCCCGGAACAGGCCGCACGCGGTCTGCCAGGGCCCGTACTTCCTCGAACGGGAGCTGGCGTCCCAGCACACCGACGTGAGCGAGAGCGAGGGCCTGGACCTCCTCACGCTGAACGGTGACGGCACCTTCTCGATCCGCCTGGAGATCGACGCGCGGGACCGCTACGAGGCCGAACTGGACGCCACCCGTCTGGTCGCGGCCGCCTTGAAGGACGCCGGAATCGCGGAAGCGGACGCGCCCCTCGGTCCGCCGGCCGTCACGGGTATCGACAGCGACCTCTGACCTGCCCGAGTCGGGGCGGAGCGGCCGGCAGGGGGCAACGGGCGTGGCTGGCTTGACCGGCCGGGCCGCCGCCTGCAAAGTCGGAATGCGGTCCCACACGACGCGGTAACCCACTGGTCGGCCCCCTGTCCCCACGTTGCGGACACCCTCGAGACCAAGGAGCGGCTGGCCCGATGGTCCTCGACCTGCTTGTGATCGGTACGGCGATCACCCTGGGGCCCCTGCACAACAGCGCCTTCATCCTGCTGCTCGCCTCACGGCGCGGCGTCCGTCAGGGGCTGGCGTTCCTGCTGTCCTGGCTGGCCAACCTGATCGCGGTGATCGCCGTCGTGGTCCTGCTGACCGGCGGTCAGCCCCCGGCCCGTCAGAGCGCGCCCTCGACCGCCGGGATCGCCGTGAAGCTCGCCATCGGCCTGGCTCTGGTGCTGTACGGCGGCTACCGGCACCGCCGGCCGCCCCGCCCGCACGGCCCGCCACGGTGGACCGCCCGGATCGACAGCGCGTCGGCATTCACAGCAGCCGCTCTGGCCTGGCTCCTGCAGCCGTGGGGCCTGGTGGCCGCGGGTGCCGCGACCGCACTCGACGCGGACCTCTCCACCCCCAACGACTGGCTCGCGCTGACTGGCTACTGCCTGCTGGCCACGCTCAGCCTCATCGTCATGGAGATGTACGTGGTGTGGTCGCCCACGGTCGCGAACGCCCGCCTGAACGCGCTGAGGAGCTGGCTGGAGCACCACCAGGAACAGCTGGTGGTCACGCTCGCCCTGTTGGTCGGCCTGTGGCTGTCGGCCCGGAGCATCTACGAGCTGGTCGCCTGACACGGGCGGGGCACGGCCGCACTCGGCGGTCACGCCACCGCCGAACGGGCGCCGGGTCGGCAGCAAGTCCGATCCCGTCCATGCCTACGCAGCCGCCCGCGCCGCGCTGTTTCGGAATTGTCGGGCCGCTGGGGCGACTTCGGGGAGTGTAACGCCCGGGGAATGAAAGGCGGGGAAGCCCTCATCCTGGAGTTGAACCGGATCGTCTACTCGCCGGGTTCACCTCGCCCGTCATGTCCCGCCGTGGGCTCTCCGCCCGGCTTCGCAGCCTCGACAGTGCAGCCGGCCGCGAAGCCCTGAAGGACGAGAGCGTCACCCGCAGACGATCAAGTGGTGGATGCGCGGGAAGTCCAAACTCTCGAAAGCGAACCTGGAACGAGTCAACAGCGCCGAGGGGGAACGCCGCCGGGCGAACCTGAACCGCTTCGGCGGCTCAAGCGCCACCTCGACAACGACGGCCAAGGGCGCCGGATGGAGATCTGCCCCCGTTGACCAGACGCAGGCGGACGAGCTGATGGTCTGCAGGGGAGCGGCAGTAGAGGGTCGCTCACATCTCAGGACGGACGAAGGGGGCGAGTTCTTCGAGAGCGGGCGACTGATCAGATCCTCACCGAACAGACACGCCTGATCTGGGCTGCATGGCGAGCCGTGACCCGGCCGGCTGTGATCGAGGCGCCCGACGGTCGCGGCACTTCGGGACTGAGAATCGGGCCCGCGGCCCATGACGAGGTGGTGCGCCGCCAGATGCCGCTGGCGAGACCATGTATCCAGCGATTTCGGCTGGTGAACTGAGGGGGAGGGCCGGCGGCCTTGGCCGCCGGGCCTGTTGATCAGCGACGTTCGCGCCGAGTCCTTTATGGGGTCCTCCTCAGGGGCTGATGCCGGAGCCGGTGGGCATGGCAGGCCGGAGGGGGCAGGGGGCGAATCCGTCGGCGGCGCCTCGGCCGTGGCCCGTCTGGTCGGGGATGGCTGCGGGGGTCGCCGGCCCGGGTAACGGGCGAGAGGCCGGCGGAGTCCTCAACAGACTCCAGCAGCGTGTCGGCGGCGTCGACGATCAGTGGATCCGGCCCGCTCGTACTCCCTGCGGCACATCCTGCGCTCGGATCGGAGCCCTGGCCGAACCCAGTACGACCGGCCGCGGTGACACCCGGCCGTACCGGCTCTCGGACGGCGGTGTTCACCTTGTCGCGGGTCGGTGGGCCTCCAGATCGTCGAGGTCGTACGTCGTGGAGCCGAGGGTGAGGGTGGTGCCTTCGGTGGTCGCTGTCGGCACCGCGCCCCTGCCGACGGCCAGCACGATGCGGAAGTTGGCGTCGGTGCCGGTACGGGTGACGCGGAACGCGCCCTTGTCGACGGAGAGTTCGGCGCCGACCGGGTTCACGACCCAACCCTTGAGCCACGACTCGCCTTTGCGGAACAGAAAGGTCGCCGCTCCCTTCTCGGTCTCACCGAAGGTGATCTCGACACCGGGTTCCGGCGCCAGTTGCCAGTCGTAGCGGTGGGGGAGTGTGTCGGAGAAGGAATCGTGGACGGCGATGACGGAGTCCGCGCGACCTGCGGGCCGCAGGTCGACCGCGATGTCCCGACGCGCCTTGGTCAGCTGGTAGTTGAGGTGCCCGTCGAGGGAGACGAACCCCCCTCCCTGCCCGCCGTACGCGCGTGACGCCAGGGTCCGGCCCTGCCCCAGGGAGTCGTCGGTGCCGACGCTGCGCCGCTCGGGGCGGCCGTCCACGAGCGGCTTCGAGAACAGCTCCCTGCGGGTCTGCTCCTTGGCGGTCGAACGGGCCCATGTGGCGTCGTGCGCGATCAGGGAGAGGCCGAAGGTCTCGTAGCCGTTCCAGCCGAGGTGGGTGTCGTTGCGGTTGGTGAGGCCGACGAGGACGTCGTCCGCGTCCTGGTAGCGGCTGCGGAACTGGTACGCGCCACCGTGGTTGTCGAGCAGAGCGCCGCGCACCGCGGCGGGGCCGTGGTCGGGGTCACGCGGGGTGACACCCGTCGGCCAGTAGAGGATCACGCCGAGGTGGCGGGCGCTGGCGCTCAGCGGGTTGCTGCCCCGGGCGCCGACGGTGCGCTCGTAGTGCCACAGCCACGCGGAGCGCTGCTCCCTGGGCACGGTTTCGAAGAAGTACGGGGCGACGGTGATGCCGCCCTGCCCGGTGCCGACGCCCCATTGCAGCCGGTCCGTCTTCTCGCGCAGCGAGAGGCTGTGCATGAGCAGGTTGGCGAACTGGGGGCGGCGCCAGGGCTCCTTCAGCGCGCCGATGCCCGCGTCGAGCGAGGCCTGGATGCCGGGGGCGGCGCTCACCCGGCACGTCCGCTCCTTCGCGACCATGCTCACCGAACGCCAGGGCGAGCGCCTGCCGGACTGGCTCGATGCCGTCCGGCGGGACGACCTGCCGAGCCTTCACACCCTCTCCGCCGGCATCGACCGCGACCTCAACGCCGTCACCGCCGGCCTGACACTGTCCTGGAGCTCGGGCACTGTCGAGGGCCATGTCAACCGGATCAAGATGCTCAAGCGTCAGATGCTCGGCCGTGCTGGGTTCGCACTTCTACGCAAACGAGTGCTGCTCGCCTGATGTCGCCCATCAAGGCATCCAGATCAGATCGCGGGGCTACGCAGCACGTCAGTGGGCTCCCAACCGCTCTTCCAGAAGGCTTCAAGCCCGTGCTCGTTGATGAACTGCCGCTCCACCTCGTAGATGGGGTACATCCCCTGGATGTTGATCACGTCGTGACCCTCGTGTCCTGGAACGCCAACGTCGATGCCCAGGTAGTCGGCTCTGTCGAGGACCAGCGGCGCGAACACGCAGAATGCCGTCATCTCCGACTCGGGCACCATTCGCTCACCGAAGTTGATGGTGCTGCCATAGCTGAATGGGCAGGTGCCACGGAGCTGCTCTGCAAGGAAGCCCACCGCGTGGGCCCAGATCACGTTGGTCGAGTTCACGCTGAGGCAGAGTTCCGGCGAGCCGTGCTGCCATTCCGGATGTTCTGCCAGCGACAAGCCGTAGGTGAGCGTGGTGAGAAGCCCGTCCGGCAGGTCGTCGTAAACGATCTCCGTCACGCCCCGCAGCCCCTGTTTGGTCGACTCAACAGGGAAGAAACGGGGCTCCCTTCCTCCGGAAAGTCGATCAAGGTGGGCGAGGTACTTCTCAACGCGACTGGCCATGTGTCCAGCCTGCACGATCGCTCTCCGGTGCACGCCACCGGGGCCGTCACCAGTAACGCTCCGCAACGGGTCCACAGAAGTTGAGCCAGAACCCTCCGAAGTGAACGAAGCCAAGTGCAGGCGAGAGGTGGTCGATGATGCGGCCGGCCGCTGATTTTGAGACACCGAACAGAGGGGCGAGCTGCCGCAGCGTCAGGTTGGTGCGCCAGTACTAGTGACCGGCAGGACCCGATCCTCGAACAACAGGCTCCACGGTCGCCCTCTGCGGACCGTGTCCGCGCCTTCACGCCGCAGTGCGGTCAGCAGTTTGCCGAAGCAGCGCGGACTCAGCCCAGGGAACGGGGCTATCCAAGACGGCTCTGACGCCGTGATCACACCAGCCACACCAAGATCGTCTCCTGTGGCGGAGCAGCTCTTACGACGTCCCACCGAATCCAATGGCGCGACGCAGCTTCGCCGTCAAGAATCGGTGGATGCATGAAATAGAGCTGTCCGACGGGGTCATCACTCTGTCGCCGTTGCGCCTGGACGATGTGGAGGCACATCTCACGGGGGAAGACGAGCTTCTGGTTCGCTGGCTCAACGGAGGTCCCGGCACGCGCGAGGGCGTTGAAGCGTACTTCCAGCACTGTCGGGAACAGTGGGACACTGCCGGTCCGCTCCGCGCCTTCGGTATCCGGGCAGGCGCCGCCAGGGTGCTCGCGGGGACGACCGACCTGCGGTTCACAGGAGAGGGCTTGGCTCCCGGCCAGGTGAACGTTGCCTACGGCCTCTATCCGTCCTGGAGAGGCCGTGGCTTGGCCACCCGCGCAGTCCTCCTGGCATCCCGGTACGCGGCCGCTGGGGGCGCGCAGGAGGCGGTCATCCAGGTCGATCCCGAGAATCCCGCATCCGCCGAAGTCGCGCGACGCGCAGGATTCACTCCCCGCAAGCAACCGCACAGCAACGACGTCACACGATTCGACTGGTACATCCGGGACCTACGCAAGGACCATCCTGGCTGCCTCTGTTGAACAAGTGGCGCTGCGGCGGGTTCAGAGATTCCTTCGCATGAGAACGCACATCGTCTCGTGGCGACGGATCGACCCGTCGGGCCCTTCTTCGTCCCAGACGTCCGGCTCACGGCCGTATGCGACATAGCCCAGGCGCTCATACAGGGCGCGCGCCCGCGGATTGTCCTCCTCTACAGCGAGTGCGACCCTGCGCAGCCCGCGGTCCCGGATCCGTTGTTCGGCCGCTCGGACGAGCAGCGTTCCCAAGCCGCAGGACTGTAGTGCCGGCAGCACGGCGAGCTGCCGCAGGGCCCCGGCTCCCTCGGAGACTTGGTAGTCGATGCCGCCGATCGCCACCGGCAGATCCGCAGGAGTGCATACAGCGAGATAGTCCACCTCACCCGTCGCAGCGCGCACCAGTTCCCGTTCCACGTGGCGCAGGTGGGTGTCCGAGCCCGACCAAGTGCACGCCGGCAGATCCTGTGGCAGTAGATCACGCACGCTGACAGGCAAGGTGACGGCGGCCTCAGTGGAGTCGTCTTCAGTCTTCACGCACGGAAGCATGCGATGGCAGCGACGGCACGACAACGGATTTCCTCGGCTGGTTCGGGTAGGTCGAAGGCCGCGACCGTGCCCCGACGCCGTGTGCTGACGCTTCTCGTGAGCACAGCCAGAGGACCAGCAGTTACGGGACACCCTTGAGGCAGCTGTCCAAGAAGGTGGCCGACTTCGTCCGATCGCTGGACTGATCAACGGCGTGGGGGCGCTGGAGACCTGTGGATGGTTCACGCATGACGCGCCCTTCGCTCCCCAACCCACTCGCTCCGGTCGGGTACCCCCGTGACGGGCGGCCGATCTACCCGATCCTCGGAGCCTCGCCCGAGCATGATCCGAACAAGCCCGATGACGGCACCGCAACCGGCGCGGTCACCTAGGGCCTGTCGCGGCTGCTGGCCCGTGAGAAGACCCAGGGCGGCCGGGCGGCGGTGAAGAAGCTCCTCGACGGCCTCGGTTTCAGCGACCCGAGAAGCTGACGGAGTTCGTCACGGCGACGCGGGATGCCGAGCGGGCCGCGCTCACCGAGGTCGAGCCCCGCGAGAAGGCCGCCGAGGACAAGCTGCGCGAGGCCGAAGCCCGCGAGGCCCAGGGCCGTCACCCGGAGGCGGGCCGCGATCCGGCGCGCCGCCCTCCGTCGTCCGCATCACCGCCTGGCCGGGCACCCTGGCCCCCACCTCAACGACGAAACGGACAAGAAATCACGTTCCACACTCTGAGTACCCGTCAGAAGATGGCGGAGTTGTTGAACAGGTGGCTGAGCTCCGGCGGTGCTTGAATGACGTTCCGTATGGGGCTGTTCCGCGATTGCACTCGTCGACTTGAACCACCATGCATGACAGGTCCCGTTCAGCCACCCTCCTCGCAAGACATGGCCTCGCACCGGGTGCGGGCCCTCCGCGCTCGCCGACCCGACCCCGGTACCCGCCACCACCGGCCCGTCCCGACTTCGGCGACCTCGCCGTCACCCCCATCCAGCACTGACCCACTGATCTGCAAAGAGAACGACTCGATCGGCCTCGACGTCGAACCCGAGCACTGGGTGGCCGCGGTCGCCGCCCGGGTCCATCAGCACGGGCTTGCCGAGCCGCTGTCCGAGGCCGACTTGCGGGCGATCAGGGCTGCCGCTTCCGGCCGTACGGGGATCTTGGCCCTGGCCGTTGAGAGTGCATTCTGTCACCGTGGGGACGAGGGTGGTCCTCCGCGGCTCCCGGCGAGGGGGAGTTGATGGACGACGTTCGCGGCCGGGACGGCGAACTGGCGGAACTCGAAGCGTTCGCGCGCTCCCACGAGTCCTACCGCTGGGTTGTCGGGCCGCCCGGGTCCGGCAAGACCGCTCTGGCCGAGAGGCTCGTCGCTCACCCGCCGGAGGACGTCGATGTCGTCTCCTTTTTCGCGTCGGGCGCCTCCGGCGGACAGACAAGGCGGTTTCGACAGGAAGTCCACGACCGGCTCACGGCGTTTTTGGGCGAGGGGGCTCCGCCGCGCTCCAGACCGAGCACGTTCGACGGCCTCTGGGCCCGTGCCTGTGCGCGGGCCGAGGCGAGCGGCCGACACCTGCTGCTGCTCGTGGACGGCCTCGACGAGGACCATGAGTCGCCCCCGATCGCGGCCCTGCTGCCCGCCGCGACGGGCTCCCACGGTCACGTTCTGGTCCTCAGTCGCGTCCCGCCCCGGATTCCGGAGGCCGTGCCCCGGTCGCACCCGCTGCGGGACGAGCGACGCTGCCCTCGCGTCCGGCTGTCCGCGAGCCCCCTCGCCACCGTGCTGGCGGACCGTGATGCCCGTACGGTGCTGGGGGCTCTCGCCGTCGGCGGCCCCCTGACCGCGGACGACCTCGAAGCGGTCCTCGCCGCGCGAGGCGGCGGCATGGACGCGCACGAGGCGCGGGCCGTGCTGCGGACGGTCCCTTCCGACCTACTGGCGTCGCGTGGCGACCCGGACTCGTCACAGGAGCGGTTCGACCTCGCCGACGACGCACTGCGCCGGGAGACCGTCGCCGCGATCGGTCACGCCGAGACCGAGCGGCATCGTGGCGCTCTGCGCGCCTGGGCCGAACAGTTCGCGCGTCGGGCCTGGCCGGACGACACCCCGGCGTATCTCCTGGACCATTACCCCGCGGTGCTCGTCGCGGGCGCGGATATCGCCGCGCTCGCCGTCCTCCCCTCGCCCGAGCGGATCGCGCTGTGGCAACGCCGGGCCGGTCACCCGGCCCCCGCCTGGCAGGAAATCACCGATGTCCTGAACGTCCTGGCCGCGACGGAGGCGGACAGCCTGGGCGAGGCGTGCGTCCTGGCCATGCGCCGCTATCGGCTGACCGAACGTCCGGGGCATGTGAGCTTCGGCTTCCCCCCTGCCCTCCCGGTGGCCTGGGCCGAGCAGGGGGAGTGGTCCTGGGCCGAGTGCCTGGCATCGGTGATCTGGCACTCCGTCCGGGCGTACACAGGCATGGCCGAGGCGGCCGCACGCCGGGGGGACACCGAGCGCGCCCACCGCTACGTCGCTCAGGCCCGGGCCATCGCCCTCGACGATCCGGCCGGCGGAGTCTGGAACGCTCCTTCTCTGGCCGCCCTGGCCCGCACCGCGCACGCTTGCGGTGCGCGGACGACGGCCTTGGAGCTGCTCCGGGAGGCGGAGCACATCGCCTGTGTCGCACCGCCCAGCCCCGGGACGGATCTCATGGCCGTGGCCCTGGCCGCAGTGGCCGAGGCCCACCTGGAGATCGGCGACCGCGCCGACGCCCTGCGGATTCTCGGGACCGCCGAGGGCCTCGCCGGCAGCGCCGGCGGGCGAAGCGACGACACCCTCGTAGGCATCGCCGCCCGCTCGGCCCAGGTGCGCGGGGCGCAGGAGTGCGTTCTCGCCTTTCCCCGGCCCCAGGGTGCGGGTGCGCAGATCCGTGTGTACGCCGAGTTCGCCCGGGGGGTCGCCCACAAGGAGGGGACCAAGGCCGGTGCCGCGCTGCTGCGGGTCGCGGAGAAGATGCTGGCCAGGCTGCCTGCTCCCGTACCGGACGCGACGGACGCCACCGTGCAGCGAGCGGTCCGGGAACGGTTCTTCGCCGTGCTCGACCTCGCCGAGGCCGCGGCGCGCGTGCCCGATCGGGACCTCTGCCTACGTCTGGTGGAAGAGGCGGCCGGGCAGGGCCGGCAGGGGGCCGCCCGCGTGGCGCATCTGTACCAGCTCCTCGACCGCCCCGCTCAGGCCTGGCATCTGCTCGACGGCCTCGTGGACCCGGAGGCGCGGCTGGCCGCGCTGATACGTTGCGCCGAGGCGGCACATGAAGGCGGCAACTCCGATGCCGCGTCGGTGTACCTGGAACACGCCGTGCGGGCGGCCGCCCCGATCGACCGTCCGCGCCATCATTCGGACGGCCGGGTCGATCTCGCCGTGGCCCTGGCCCGATGCGGGAGTCCGGGCCGCGCCGAACGGATCCTGCGGGACCTCGGCGCACCCGGCACGGGCCATTTCTGGGAGACCCTGGCAGTGGCCGAGGCCGTGGCCCACCACGGTCGGTTCGACCAGGCGGGACCGCTGTTCGCGCTGGCCAACTCGAACGGCGACGCCGATGCGGTGCACCGCATCGCGGCAATCCTGGGGCGGGGTGCGGGACGCGCCGGAGACCACGCCCTCGCCCGGGAGTTCGCCTCGCACGCTGGAGAGAGAAGCTACGTCTTCGCCCTCGAGCAGGCCACGATCGGAGCCGCCGAGGCGAGCCATTTCGCTCTGGCCGAGCGGTTGCTGACTGTGGCCCGGTCTGTGTCCAAGACCTCGGTCTCCAGGTCCCGGAGGGGCCTGGAGCAGGACCCCGCCGCCGTTGCGGCGTCGGCGGCCCTGCGCAGCGGGGAACCGGAGTGGGCCGGGAGGTTCGCCGACCGGATCCGGATGCCCGACATGTTCAGCGACCAGTCGGGACCGGCGGTGAAGCGCGCGGTTGGGGGAGATCTCGCCGCCGCCGAGTACGAGGCGCTGGCGGTGACGGAGCCGAACAGGGCGCAGGCATTGCTCAGAGTCGCGGAGATCGCGGCCGCCCTGGGGAGGGACGACCATGTCGACCGCCTCCTGGATCTGGCCCGGCGGGCCGCCGAGGGATGGACGGACGCGACGAAGGGCGTACGGGCGCAGCAAGGGGCGGCCGTGGCGGAGGTGGCCGCGCGCATAGGCCGTCCGGACCGCGCCGACGCGATGCTTCATCTCGCGGACGATGCGCTCGGAAACCCGCGGATCCCGGTGCTCGCCGCCCGTGCCGAGGCACTGGGCCGCGACGGCGACCAGGACGCGGCCGCCGCCCTGCTGGAGGAAGCCTTCGGCAGCCTCGGTTCGCGGAGCCTGGCCAACAAGGAGCGCGAGGTGCGGACGCTGGTGCTCGCGGCCGTGGCCGTCGATCCCGCGCTCTGCCGCCGCCACATCATGCGCCTGCTGGCGACGCGGACGAGAACCCCGGAATGGCTCGCGGCCGTGGTGTTCTCCCGGCCCGAGCTCGCCCCGCTGGTGGTCGCCCTGCTCGACGGCGACGTGGCGTCCCACGGTGCCGTCGCGCAGTGAGGGGAGGGCGAGGCGGGGGACAACTTTCAGTAGGTGCGGATAAGTTGAGTGGCCGCGAAAGCGGATCCGATTCCGAATGACGAGGGAGCGTCGTGATCGAAGAGGTGGCCGCCTTGGCCATGACCGGGGCGACAACGGTGGTGGCTGCCATGGCCACCGACGGCTGGTCGACGGCGCGCGCACGGATGGCCGGACTGTTCCGCCGTGCCGATGACGTCCAACGAGTTGCCGTCGAAGGGCAGTTGGACGGCCACGCCGCGTTGGTGGCGGACTCCGACGACGCGGAGGCGGTCCGTCAGGACCTGGTTCCGGTCTGGCGGCTCCAGCTCGCGGCCCTGCTGCGGCAGCATCCCGACGCGGCGGAGGAACTTCAGCTGCTGGTGCGCGAGATCCAGGAGCAACTGCCGTCGGCGCAACAGGTCTGGCAGCAGCGACAGACGAACATCGCCCGTGACCACGGGCAGGTGTTCGCCTCGCTCGGCGGCAATGTGATCGTCCATCACGGACCGGCGCAGCCGCCCGCACCTTCGGTCGTCCTCGGCGACGAGCCCGAGGCCAGTGAATGACCCAGGTGCCGTCCGGGGAATCGGCCGGTGTCCAGCAGGTCGTGCACGTCGAGAACGGCTTCGGCTACGGGTGCATCGGCGCGGACATCCACGTCTTCGGCGACGGCAGGCCGGTGTACCTGCTGTTCGGCCACCGTTGGCGGACGGGCCTGGAGTCGCCGTGGCTGCGGGCCCAGCCCAGCCGGATGCTCGACGCACGCGCGGAGATCGTCGACTTCACGGGCCGCGCCGCCGAGTTGGAGGAGCTGGTCACGTGGCGGGACACCGGGCCGCGGTTCTCGGTGCGGTGGCTGCACGGGAAGGGCGGCCAGGGAAAGACGCGCCTGGCGAACCTGCTGGCCGCCGAGTCCCTGGGCGCGGGTTGGAAGGTGGTCGACGCGGCGCACGGCACCGACGCCCACCCGTCGGCGGAAGCCAGCGAGGACCTGCGTCCCGACGGGCACACCGGGATCCTGCTGCTGGTCGACTATGCGGACCGCTGGCCCCTGGCGGACCTGAGCTGGCTGCTCCACAACCGCATCCTGCGTCACTCCGTCCCGGCGAGGGTCCTGCTGATCGGACGGTCGGCGACCGGATGGCCGGCACTGCGGGGAAAGCTCGGCCAGTTCCGGGAGAGCATCGACACGTCCGATCAGTTCCTGCCGCCGCTGCCTGACGATGGCAGCACGCGCCAGCGCATGTTCACTACGGCGTGCCAGTGCTTCGCGCGGCACTACCCGCAGATCGACGAACCCCGGGCGATCACACCTCCGGATGCCCTGGACGATCCGGACTTCGGGGTGACGCTGGTGGTGCACATGGCCGCCCTGGTGGCGGTGGACGCGGCGGCCCACGGCCGCCGTGCCCCCGCCGACATGGTCGGCCGGACGGTCTACCTGCTGGACCGGGAGCACGAGAACTGGCGCCAGTTGTACGAGAATGCCCGGCACGGCCTCGACTTCCGGACCCCCGACAAGGACATGGCGCGCGTGGTGTTCGCCGCCACCTTGATCGGACCCGCCGACCGGCGGACCGCCAGGAGCGTCATCGAACGGCTGATGCCGCACGCACCCGCCGAGCGGATCCTCCTGGACCACGGCGTCTGCTACCCGCCCGGCGACCCCGCACGCGTCAACTCCTTCGAACCGCTGCTGCCCGATCGCCTGGCAGAGGACTTCGTCGCTCTCATGCTGCCCGGCAGTCCGATCACCGGGTACCCGTCGGACGACTGGGCGGCTGCCGTTCCCGCCGCGGTCCTGCGCCGCGGGGACGACGGCGCGGCGCCGGCCTGGGCGCCGCGGACCGTCGCCCACCTCGCGGCGGCGGCGGACCGCTGGCCGCACGTAGGGGAGGGGTACCTGTACCCGGTGGTGAAGGCCGATCCCCGGATCGCGCTGGACGCGGGCTCGGTCGCGCTCGGCGCCCTTGCCAGGATCGCGGACGGCGAGGTGCTGGACGGCAGCCTGCTCGGCGTCCTCGAATCGATCGACACGGTCCTGCCCGCCAACCGGCACATCGACCTCGACGCGGGC
Organism: Streptomyces sp. NPDC026092; assembly: GCF_040638605.1. Lineage (NCBI taxonomy): Bacteria > Bacillati > Actinomycetota > Actinomycetes > Kitasatosporales > Streptomycetaceae > Streptomyces > Streptomyces sp. NPDC026092. Next base: position 10,902 of record NZ_JBEZYN010000037.1, on the reverse strand, counting down.
ATCGCCGCGGTGGCGGAGCGCCTCACCGACCGCCGCCTGGCGGACACCGAATCCGCCGTCGACCGGGCGATCCTGCAGAGCCGGCTCTCCGCGCGCTACGCCCATGCCGGTCTGGCCGACAAAGCGGTGGTCTCTGCGGAGCGTGCCACCACCATGTTCCGCTCGCTGGCGGAGGCCGATCCTGGGGCCCACCGGGCAGGCCTGGCAGGAGCTTTGGTCAACCTCAGCGCCTACCTGCCCGGCGTGGGCAGGGAGATCGAGCAATTGGTGGTGGCCGAAGAGGCCGCGGCGATCTCGCGGGAACTGATGGCGGCCGATCCGGAGAGCGACCCCAGCGCTCTCTCCGGAGCCTTGATCAATCTGGGCTCCGCCCTTCTTCGGCACCGACGGCCACAAGAGGCTCTGCGGGTCACGATGGAGGCGGCGGCCATCCTGCTCCAGGGCGACGATGCCACGCGACAGCGTTACGTCGTCCCGGTCGCCACCGCGGCGGACAATCTCGGGATGATCTTCTCCGCCCTGGAGCGGCCGGAGGACGCGCTGGCGGCAGCCGACAGTGCCATCGAGCTTCTCCAGCTGGTCGTGGAGCGGAATCTCTCCGCCCACCTGCCCGATCTCGCCCGGGCGCTGCGCCACCGGGCGATGTGGTTGCGGGAACTCGGACTGCCGCAGGAGGCGGCCCTGACCCTGGAGGAGGTCGTCACCACCTCAAGGCGACTGGTCACTGCCAACTCCGATGCCCATGAACCCGGCCTCGCCGCGGCCCTGGACAATCTCGGCAGCTACCAGGTCGAGGCCGGATGGCCGAATGAGGCGGTGCCGACGCTTGAGGAGGCCGTGGCGCTCTTCCGCCGGCTGGCCGCGATCAACCCCGACACGCACGAGCCCGACCTCGCCAAGTCGTTGAACAACCTGAGTGCCGTCTTCGCCCGCCTGGGACGTCTGGACGAGGCGTCGCAGGTGATACGGGAAGCGGTCGACGTGGGCCGCCGACTGGCCGATGTGGACCCCGCCGCCCACCTGCCCGACTACGCGCTGGCCCTGGACAACCTGTGCGCCCTGCTGGGGGGCATGCGGCGCCCCGAGGTGCTGGCCGCCCTGCGGGCGGCGATCGAAGTGCGCAGGCGACTGGCCGAAGCCGATCCGGACGCCCAACTTGACCGTCTCATCGCCTTGTTGGAGGAGTTGGCCACCCGGCTCCGGGCCGCTGGGCGCTTGCGGGAGACGCTGGTGCCCCTGCGCGAGTTGGTCGAGATCCACCGGCGCCTGGCCGGAATCGGCTCCGAGGCCCACCAGGCGGGCCTCGCCAAGAGCCTGGTCAACCTCAGCGGTCTGCTGGCCGACGCTGAGGAAGACGGGGCGTTGTCGGCCGCGCGCGAGGCGCTGGCCGTCTATTGGCGCCTGGTGGCAGCGGATCCCGCGACCCATCTGCCGTATCTCGCCGTGTCCGTGAACAGGCTCAACAGCCTGCTGGTCAAAGGTGAGCGGTACGACGAGGCACTCACCGCGGCCGACGAGGTCGTCGGGAACCTGCGCCGCCTCTCTCCGGCCGACCCGGCTGTCTACCGCCCCTTCATCGCCAAGGCGCTGTGGGGAGCGGGCCGACTGAGGGCAGCCCGGGGCAGCGGGCTCCCGCAGGCCGAGGCCGCGCTGGAGGAAGCGGTCGCCCTGTTCGTGCAGTTGGCCGCGTACGCGCCGCACGAGTACGCGGACGACCTGAGAGACGCACTGATCACTTACGCCGCAGTGCTCGACAAGCTCGGCTCCACGGCCAGGGCTGATCGCATCAGGAGGGTGACCCAGACAGAAGCCACCATGGATGCCGTATGCGAAGTACTGGGGTTGTGAGAGTGCGGTACGTGATCTTCCGTCCGGCTCGTCGTCGCTCGATGGTGTGATGTTGTGCCATCTCACCGGTCAGACGTTCGGGGTCCGCTTGGTTGTGGCATGAGCATGCGCAAGCAGTAGCCGAGTGATCTCACCGACGCGCAGTGGGACTCGTGATCGCGGCGTTGAAGGCCCGACATCCGTCGGTCGGCGGCCATGAGGGCAAGTACGCGATGCGGGAAATTGTGAACGTGATCCTCTACCAGAGCCGCACGGGGTGTCCCCGACCGCGGTTGCAGGCCCGGTGTGGGACGCCGGGGCCGCTGGCCAGGGCCGGCCCTGCGGCGCTTACGTGGTCATGAGGGTCGCCTTGGGGTTGGCGTCCTGGTAGGCCAGGGTGAGATCGGTGTATCCGGTGAGCCAGCCCTCCACGCCGTTGGCCGGCATGCTGCTGGGGTCACAGCCCAGACGTGCGATTTCCCATGCGAGGTACCTGGGCGTGGGCGGTCGGAAGTCCACGAACGTGGCGGCATCGTCGTCCTTCAACTCTGGTCATCCCGGCGATGGCGCGGTCGAACCGGACGAGGCCGCTGATCGCGGAAGCATGTGATCGTCAGCGCGGCGGTGTGGTCGGGTACGCAATGGTCTTCCCGGTCACCGTCTTCATGGCACGCCGGGGTGGTCAGGCGGAGTCGTCCCGCAGGGCCGGGGCGCGCCCGGTGGGTCGGCGGCGGCGAGCAGGTTCAGCACGGTGGCCTCCATGGCGTGCCGCGCCTGTTCGGCGTCGAGTCCCGTGGACCGCCAGTGGTGCCAGGCGCCCCACGTGGTCACCGCGTCCAACCCGTCGGCCAGGTCCCTGCGTTGCCGGGCGGGGAGCCGGTCGAGTTCCTCGGCGAGCACTGCCTCCAAGCGCTCGCGGGCATCGCGGAAGGCGTCCGCGGTGACCTGACGGATCCGTTCCGAGGGGTTGTCCATGCGGATCATCGCCAGACGGGCCGGGGTGATCCATTCGAGGATCCGGGAGCGCTGCTCGACCAGCGCCGCGACCCGCACCTCCCGCGGCCCTTCGGTGGGCAACGGCCTTATCTGCGAAGCGAGTTGTTCCAGCCGGCGGGTAATGGCGGTGTCCACGAGCTGGGCCATGTCGGCGAAGTGGTGGAACACCGAGCGGCGCGAGACACCGGCGTACTCGGCGACCCGGTCGGCGGGGAACTCCGTCATGCCCTCGTCGAGCAGGGCGAGCAGCGCGTCGGCGATCTTCTCGCGGGTCTGCCGGCCGCGCTCGGTCCGGCCGTCCTTGGTCCCGGCGGGTGGCAAGCCGGGCCGCCGGTTTTCCCGCGCACCCTGCTCCGGCTCTTGTCCCCGCCGTTGCCGGTCCTGCTCCTCACCCTGCCGTTCCACCTGGGCTCCTCTCTCCGATTGACATTATTGCACTCCTAGTGCAACCGTAAATCTGCACTCAGAGTGCAACTTCATTCGTGGATCCGTGGAGGGGTACGCAGCACGATGTTCTTCGCCCTGGGCCGATGGTGCGCCCGCAGACCCGTACGCGTCCTCGCCGTGTGGGCGGCCGTGGTGATCGCCGTGGTGGCAGCCATGGCCCTGCAGGGTCGCGTCACCACCGAGGCCGTGGTCATCCCCGGCAGCGACAGTCAGGCGGCCCGGGACGCGGCCGAGACCCTCCCCGGACCCGCGTCCGGCAACCAGCCGATCGTCCTGCATACGACGCCGGACGGCCCGGAGTTGACCTCCGCGGCCGCGCGACGGGCGGTGGAGGCGGCCGCGGCCGAGGTGGCCGCGGCGGACCATGTGGTCGCGGTCGCCACGCCGTACGGGCCCTCGGGCGGCGCGGCCATGAGCGCGGACGGGCACACCGCCTACCTGTCCGTCGGCTTGGACGTGACGGGGCGTGACATCACCCCGGAGATCAGCGAGGCCGTGCTCTCGGCCGCAGAACCCGCGCGCGGGGCCGGTATCGAGGTCACGGCAGGAGGCGACCTCGCGGCGGCCGTCGACAAGCGGTCCACCGCACACAGTGAGCTGATCGGTCTCGCGGCGGCCGCGGTGATCCTTTTCCTCACACTGCGCCGAATCCTCGCGGCAGGGCTGCCCCTGCTGGTGGGGGTCCTCGGGCTGGTGGTCTCGCTGTCGGTGATCGGGCTGGTGGGACACCTCCTCGACATGCCCTCGTCCGGGGCCACCATCGCGGCGATGATCGGCCTCGGCGTGGGCATCGACTACACCCTGTTCTGTCTCACGCGCTTCCGTGGACTCCTGGCGTGGGGTCACGAGGTGCCGGAGGCAGTCGGGCACACCACGGCGAGCACCGGCAAGGCCGCCGCTTTCGCCGGCGGCGCGGTGGCGGCGGCGCTGGCCGGGCTGGCGCTCGGCGGGCTGCCGCTGCTGCATGCCCTGGCCCTGGCCCCCGGCATCGCCGTACTCGTCGCGGTCCTGGCCGCCTTGACTCTGCTCCCGGCCCTGCTCGGCCTGTTGGGCCACCGCCTGGGTCACCGCACGCGCGGGCGCCGCGAGGGCAGGCGGGCCCAGGCGAAGCCCGCGGCCACGAGGCCCACGCCGGGCCCGGCGGATCCGATCGCTTCGCCCGCCGTTCGCTCCGGGCCATCCGGCGCCGAACACATTGAGCGCGACGAGCACATCGAGCACATCGAGGGCGCCGCCGACATCACCGAGCCTGTGCACGCGCGTGCGCGGCGGTTCGCCGCGCACGTCGCCGACCGGCCCTGGCGCTACCTGCTCGCGAGCCTGGTCCTGCTGGCCGTCCTGGCAGCGCCGGCCGCTCGGTTGACATTCGGCCAACTCGACGCGGGCGACAAGGCGACCGGCACGGCGAGCCGCACCGCGTACGAGCAGCTGGCCGAGGCCTTCGGACCGGGCGCGAACGGCCCGGTCCAGGTAACCGAGACCCTGCCCACCGCGGCCGAGGGCCCCTCCGATCACCGCGTCGCCCCGGTCACCGAGGCCCTCGCGCGGACCCCCGGGATCGAGGCGGTCGGCCCGGCACGCATCGGCCCGGACGGCCGTACCGTCCTCTGGCAGGTCACCCCCACCACCGGTCCCGGCGACCCGCGGACCGTCGCCCTCGTGGAGCAGCTGCGCGGGACCACCCTGCCCGAGGCCACCGCGGGTACGGGGGCCGCCACCCACGTAGGCGGGCCCACGGCCGCCCAGGCAGACCTGAACGCCCGGCTCGCGGACCGGATGCCGGTCATCATCGCCACCGTCGTCCTGGTCGCCGGGCTGCTGCTCCTGCTCGCCTTCCGCGCGCCCGTGGTCGCGGCCAAGGCGGCCGCCATGAACCTGATCTCGGTCGCGGCCTCGTACGGCGTGCTGACCGCGGTGTTCCAGTGGGGATGGGGAGCCGACCTGCTCGGCCTCGACGGGCCGGTGCCGATCCCGGGCTACGTCCCGCTGCTGATGTTCGCCGTGCTGTTCGGGCTCTCCATGGACTACGAGGTGTTCCTGCTGACTGCCGTGCGCGAGTCCTACCTGCGACACCGCGACAACCGGCGCGCGGTCGTGGACGGGCTGACCGGTACGGCCGGGATCATCAGCTCGGCTGCGCTGATCATGCTCTGCGTTTTCCTGAGCTACCTGCTGTCCGAAGACCCGGTGGTCAAGATGTTCGGGATCGGACTGGCCGCGGCGGTGGCCCTGGACGCCACCGTCGTCCGCGGCCTCCTCGTCCCGACCAGCATGGTGCTGCTCGGGTCGCGCAACTGGTGGCTGCCGGCGTGGCTCGACCGGGTCCTGCCGCGCGTGGACATAGAGGGCACCCCCACGCCCGCCCCGCGCGCTCGCGCCCACACGGCGAAGCCCGCGGCCCAACCGTCCGAGGCCGGCGCCGGTTCCCGAGCCGACCACCTTCCCGCACCCTGATCCGCCCCCGTCGCGACCGAACCCCCCGAATCCTCAACCCCGCCCCGACCATCGCCGCTACCCCACCGCACCCCACCCCACCCCGACTCCGGCCCGACCCCGAGGTACTGACCCATGCCGTTCCGCACCCCGCACGCGCCCGCGTCCCCACCCGCCCCCGAGCGCCGGAACCTACGCAGGGGCCGCACTGGCCGCCCGTACCGGCGGATGGCGACCGTGACCGTACTCGTGGGAGCCCTCCTGCTCACGGCCGACGCCCTGGCCCGCCGGCTCGGCGAAGAGCAGTTCGCCGACCGGATCGCCACCCGCCCGGGCGGTGTTCTGACCTCGCCGGAGGTCACCATCGACGGCCATCCGTTCCTGATGCACGCCGCCCGGGGGCACCATCCCGAGGTCCGGGTCACGGGAGATGCCCAAACGTCCAACGGCATCCCCGTCAAGGCCGTAGTCGACCTCCACCGGGTGTCCGAACAGCCCGGCGGCTACGCGGCGGACTCGGTCGACGCCGCGTTCACCGCACCGTTCGACGCGCTCGGCACGGCCGGCGACCGGGAGATGCGGCTCTCCGACGCCGGCGGCGGCCGGCTGCGGATCGAGAGCGGCGTGCTGGGTATGCCCCTGGTCATCACGGCCGAACCCCGCCTCGACGCGGGCGTGGTCACCCTGCACGCGGACAGCGCAACTCTGGCTGGCCGCACGCTCGATCCAACCGCGCCCGCCATCGCGGGGGCCCTGTCCCGCGAGCACCGGCAACTGCCGCCGCTCCCGCTGGGCCTGAGGCCCACCGAGGTCACCGTTGGCCCGGACGGGATCACCGCCCACGCCGAGGCCCGCCGGGTGCACCTCACCTGACCCACCGCCCCGTGCCGCCCGGTCGGCGACCTCCTGCCTTGGTGTCCTCGACGTTGATCAGGGAAAGTTCCCTGTCGGCAGCGTTGATCACACAGGTTCCGAGCAGGGAGCCGCGCCCGTCAGGAGGTACCCCCTCCCACCCGGAGAGGGCAACCGTCACAGATCCCTCCGTATGAAGGGGGATGCCGACCGCTTCGCCGTTATGGCCAATCGAGTCACCCAACGGCACAGCCGTGGTGACGTCGGGGCCAGGGCCGTCGCCGGCCACCACCCAGAATTCGCCATGGGTTCCGCGGCGGCGATCAACCGTCGCTGTCGACGGCACACCATGACCGCTTCTACTGGGCCCAGTTCCGGTGGCCCGCTCGGACTTAGCGCGCGGGTCGGGACAGGAGCAGGGTGTTGAGGTCGGCGTAGTCGAAGCCGCCCTCCAGCGAGGTTGTCGTGCCTTTCGTCAGCAGTTCGCGAGCCGCTCGCTCCACCAGCCCGTACGCTGCCTCGGCGATGGAGGATCCCGCGCTGACGCGTGCGGCTCCGGCGTCGGCGAGCTCGGGCACGGGCAGTGCGCCGGGTCCGGCGAGGACGTTCACAGGCAGCGGTTGAGAGTCGACGAGCGTGCGGACGGTCTGGGCGTCCGGTGTCCCGAGAACGAAGATGCCGTCCGCGCCGGCTGTCCCGTAGGCGCGTGCGCGGGTGAGCGTCTCGCCCAGCCAGGCCGAGCGGTCACCGGGCGGCAGGCGATGCGTGTCGATGCGGGCGTTGATGAACAACGGGATGCCGGCATCGTCCGCGGCCTCGCGGGCCGCCGCGATCCGCTGGGCCTGCTCGGCGACGGGACGCAGGGTGTCCTCCAGATTGATGCCCACGGCTCCGGCGGCGAGGACGCCCCGCACGGTCTCGGCGACACCGGCAGGGTCGGCCGCGTAGCCGCGTTCGATGTCGGCGGTGACAGGCACGTCGACAACGGCCGTGATCCGGGAGAGCGCGCCGAGCGCCTGCTCGCGGGTGAGGTGGTCGCCGTCGCCGTGGCCGAGTGACCATGCGACCCCGGCACTGGTGGTCGCGATCGCCCGAGCGCCCGCGTCCGCGACTACGCGGGCGGAAGCGCCGTCCCATGCGTTGGGCAGGACCAGCGGCGTTCCTGGTTCGTGCAGGGAACGGAACAGCTGTGCCATGTCGAGAAGGGTTGCCATGGGCGACATTGCACCACGAGCGGTCATGCCCGCGGCGAAGACGACGTCTTCCTGGGGCGGGAACGCGGACGTGCCCTGCTGTCGTACGGTCGGCCGGGGACCTCGGGCTGGTCGTCATCGCCGCGCCAGCCCTGTCCCCTTCCGCTGAGAGCGGTGATCCGGTCAGCCAGTGCGGGTGAGTCGGGTGCCGATGGACGGTTCGGAGAGTTCGCGGCCGACCACGACCGGCACGCTCCTGGCCCCCGCTCCCTCGCCGACGGTCAGCACGCCCACCTCGGTACGCGCTGCGGCCGTGCGCGGAACCGTGGCCTTCGTACCCTTCTTGGGGCTCGTGCCGAGGGTGAGGCGCAGTGTCTGCCCCGGGGCGGCGACGATGGTCAGGTCCGCTGCCGCGACGAGCGGTGTGCGGCCGCCGAGCCCGTCGTCGACGTACCCGACCGTGTCGCCCTTCTGGACCACCTGTGCGGAGGTCAGGGCGCCGCGGACGGACTCGATGACCTTCTTGCTGTTGGCCAGCACCAGGGCCAGGCTCCTGGTCGCGTTGGGATCCGGGCCGTCCGCGCGCTGGTCCATCAGAGCGCCCAGGATCAGTGGGGTCTCCTCGCCGACGGACTTGTAGCCCGCCCAGACCAGCGCTCCGCCGGCCGGGGTGCTCGAACCGGTCTTGATGCCGCGGACGCTCAACTCGGGTGCGCCGAGGAGGGTGTTGTTGTTGATCAGCCGCTGGGAGAGGTTCTTGATCTCGGCCTCCGGCAGGGCGATCACGGAGCGGAACACGTCGTGCTTCATCACCGCCTCGGCGAGCTTGAGCTGGTCGATGGCCGTGCTGACGGTCCCCGCGTCCAGGCCGCTCGGGTCGGTGTAGGTGGTGTCGTTCATGCCGAGTTCGCGGGCGGCGGCGTTCATCTTGTCCACGAAGGCAGCCTCGGAACCGCTGCCGGTGGACCAGCGTGCCAGCAGTCGGGCCGCGTTGTTCCCGGAGGGGATCATCAGCATCTTCAGCATGTCGAGCTGGCTGTAGGTGCTGCCCTCGGTGAGCCCGGTGATCCGGGACTCGTCCGTCGACTGGCCCTCCGCGACGGTCTTGGCATCGACGGTGATCGTGGGACCGGTCTCGCCCTTGCGTAGCGGATGGTCCTTGAGCACGACGTACGCGGTCATGATCTTGGCGACGCTTGCTGTCGGCACGGGCTTCTGCTCGCCGAACGTGCTGATCGTCCCCGTACCGGGGAGGCGTACGGCCCCCTGGCCTGCCCCGGGCCAGGGCAGGGAGAGCTGCCCTTCCACGGTGTGCCTCTGCTCGGTCGCGACGAACCGGGGTTCGGGCAGCGGACGCAGCAACTGGGCACCGGCCACCGCGCCGGCGAGGAGCACCAGGAGCGGGCCCCACACTTTCACTCGCCTTGCCGCGGTGCGGCGCGGAGTCTCTGCCGGGGGTGGGGTGTTGGTGAGCTGGGCGAGGAGGTCGAGCGGGGCGTCGGCAGAGTGCGCGGTCGCCGGTGCGTCAACGGCCGTGGGCTCGGAAGGGCTCGGTGCGGGGGCCGCAGGGACGGCGAAGTTCGCGGTCGGGGTGTCCGCGGTCGCGGGCACGGCGACGGCGTCGCTTCGATGGTCGCCCTCTGCGGACCGCGCCCACGAGGGAACGGGCCGGCCGGGTGCGTCCGCCGCTCGCGCGTCGCCGATCGGCGCGGCACTCCGTCCGGAAGCAGGGGCTACCGTGCGCAGGACGGCGGTGGCCTGGTCCACGGCCGGTCGAGGGTCAGCCACGGAGGGGCCGGTGCCGGGCTCCGTGAGGGAGGCGGTGCCGGGGGACGATTCGGGCTCGTCGTCGGCCGGGGCTGCCAGTGGCCGGGCGGGTGCAGGACCAGGCGATCCGGTCCCGCTCTCCGCCGAGGTCGTCTGGACGGCACCGGACGCTTCCTCGGAACCGGTCCGATCCTCGCCCCGGGGCGGGTCCTCGACGCCGGACCGGCCCGGGACGTGGGGTCCGTCCGCGGACACGGGGACACCCTCCGTGCGGGAGTCAGCCCCGGGCCGGGCTCTGTCCTCCCCGGCGTCGGCGGGTCTCGCGGCCCCACGATCGGCCTTCAGCACACCCGCATCCGTACGGGGGTGCGCGTCGTCCTTGTCGGTGACGCCCTGCACGAGGGCAGCGTCGTCGGGAGAGTCCGGAGCTTCCTCCGCCACCTGCTTGCGGGCCGTTGCGGACTCAGACGGCTCCTCGGCGGGGTGCTCCGCACCCGTGACGCTGTCACTCGCGCGCGTCCGACGGTCGTCAGCCGCACCCGCTGTCTCCATCTCGTTCTCGCGCTCCGGAGACCCCGCGCCTCCGCCCGTCACTGCATCCGTCGTCATCCTGGTCAGCCCTGCCTGCTCGCACTACGTTTCTCGGGGGCCGGCAGCCCCGCCACCTCCCGAGACGTGTACCGAGGCGGTGATGTTCCACTGCGCAGATCTTGTGACAGTTCGGTCATACAGCAGGGGGCGACTCGCGGTTCCCCGCTGCCTGAGGAAGCGCACACGCCCCTGTTCAGCGGCCAGGAACACCGGCCGCGGGCACGAGGCGGACCAGAGGGCGGTCCTCGTCCAGACAACCATCCCCGTCGAAGTGGTACTGGCGCAGAGCCCGAGCAACGGCGTTCCGCTGCGCTGGAGTGGTGTTGCCGCTCCCGGGTCTGCCTGGAACGAGAGCCATCCATCGTTGGATGCCTCCACACTGACGCGGTTGGCAAGGCGCTCGATCTCCCGGAGACAGTCCAGGTCACTGAGCTCGGGTGAGGTCATGGCCCGAAGTTTCACACCATGCCGCGGACGCCGACACAGGATATCGACCCAGCATGCAGCACCCCACGCACAGCACTTCCAAGAGACAGGCTCCAGTCCTGCGGGCCGCCGACACCGGTGCGCGCTCAGACCGTGGAGTCCCGGTGCGAGCCCGTCGCGAAGGCGAGGATGTCGGGTACTGCCTCGCGGAGGCTCGCGAAATGGCGGTGCACGCCGTCCACCGGGGCCGGCGTGTTGACTCCCCACACCGTCATGCCGGCCCGCAGCCCGGACTCGACTCCGGACGGCGCGTCCTCAATGACCAGGCAATCCTCCGGCTTGGCGCCAAGCTGCTCGGCGGCCAGCAGGT
>NZ_JBEZYN010000036.1:0-44153 GCF_040638605.1 Streptomyces sp. NPDC026092 | reverse complement strand
CCCGCGCCCGCGCCCGGCGGGGGCCCGGCGCCCCCCCCCGGCGGGGCCCCTCGACCGTGCCCGCAAGTGGTTCCAGGGAACTCAGGAGCGCAGATGTCCACCTCACCCGAGCCGATGCCGATTCCGGTGCCGGTGCCCTTCTCCTGGGCCGACCAGGAACGACACCTCGTCAGCCACCTCTCGGCGCTGATCCGCCTGGACACCTCGAACCCGCCGGGCAACGAGATCGCCGTCGCCCGCTACCTCTCCCATCAGCTGTCTCGCGCCGACATCACCCACACCGTCCTGGAGTCCGAGCCCGGACGGGCCAACCTCGTCGCGCGGCTGCCCGGTTCGGGGCAGAAGCCGCCGCTCATGCTGCTGAGCCACGCCGACGTGGTCGGCACGGGGCCGCCCGAGGGGTGGAGTCGTCCGCCCTTCTCGGGCGAGGTGGCCGACGGCCGCGTGTGGGGCCGCGGGGCGCTCGACATGAAGGGCCAGGTCGCCGCGCACCGGTTCCGGCTGACCCGCGATGTGCTGATGGTGGTCACCGCCGACGAGGAGGCCGGCAGCCGACTGGGGGCGTACTGGCTCTGGGAGCACCACCGCGGCCTCGTCGAGGCGGAGTTGGCGTTCAACGAAGGCGGCGGACAGCGTTTCATGACGCCCGGCGGCCCGGTGTACACCGTGCAGGTGGCCGAGAAGGGCAGCGCCCGGATGCGGGTCACCGCGCGTGGGCCCGGTGGTCACGCGTCCGTCCCGCGCGCGGAGTCCGCGGTCTTCACCCTGGCCGAGGCCCTGCTGAGGCTGCGCGCGTTCGCCCCGGAGTCGGTGCTGCATCCGGCCTCGCGGCGCATGCTGCGTACCTTGGCGGACCTGCACCCAGGCGCGGGCGCGGAGGCGATCGGGCGGCTGCTGAAGGAGCCGACCTGGGCGGGTGCGCACGCCCTGCCCATCGACCCCGTCCTACGGGAGTTCGTCGTCACCGGGCTGCTGGGCGACGCGGTCGCCGCCCACGAACCGGGCGCGCGTGTCCTGCCGTACATCAATCCGGCGGCCACGGACGCCCGCGCCTTCCCCGAGACGAAGGTCGTCGGCTTCTTTTCCTCCGCGGGCGACGCGGACATCATGCGACTCATCCACGCCCCCGACGAGCATGCCCGGATCTCCGACCTGATGCTCGGCGGGAGTTGCCTGCTCGACGCGGTCCTCAGATTCGCGACCTGAAGGGAGCCATCCTCTGCCGGGCAGGGTGTCGTTCTACGACGGATCCGCCAGGCCGGTGACCTGCTGTACGTGCAGCAGGCTCGGCGGGGCGAGGACGTCGTGCAGTTCCTGGAAGATCTGGCGCGCGACGACCGCGTTCCAGTCGGCGGGGAGCAGCTCGCTGGGCAGGCCGGGGTCGAGGTAGGGCAGGCGGCGCCACTGGGTGAGCATCGGGACGTAGTGGCGGAAGGCCTCGGCGCCGTCGATGTCGCGCTGCCGCGCGAGGCCGGCGGCGACGGGGCCGTACGCGTCGGTGAACGTGGCGTACTGCTCCTGGATCGCCGGGAAGTCCCACCACGAGCTGACCGTCCCCGGCAGGTCGCTGAAGGCGGCGTAGTCCGCGGCGAACAGGTGGACGTACTCGCTGAGCCCGCGCCGGACGAGCATCTCGCGGGCGTCGCCGAGGAGCCGGCCGGGGGCCAGCCACACGCCGGGGGCGATGTTGCCGAAGCCGAGCCAGGTCAGCCGGGTGCGCAGCTGGTAGCGGTACGAGCGCTCGGACTCCGGTACGGAGAAGACGGCCATCGCCCAGCCGTCGCTGAGCTTCGCCGGTTCCAGGCTGCCGAAGATGCGCCGGTCGCCCTCGTCGAAGACGGGGCGCGCGGCGGGGCTCAGCCGGTAACCGGTCGCGCCGCGGCGCTCCGGTTCGAGTACGCCCTTCTTCTTGAGGCGGGAGATCGCCGAGCGCGCCGCCGGGCCGTCGACGTCCAGCTCCGACATCAGGGTGATCAGGTCGGCGACGGAGATCCAGCCTCCGAGGCGTCGCAGGAACGCCCCGTAGACCGTGTTGATCAACGAGCTGGGCCTGAGGGGAGTGTCCGCCATGATCGCCTTCCGTCGTACGCGGTCGCGATCCTACCGAGCCGGAAGGACGGGGCACCGTCCAGGTTCGGGTCACGGCCGGGTGTGCGACGACGGGGGCGGCGCGCCCTCTTCACTCCGCGTAGGCGCCGGACAGGAGGTGGCCCGCTCCGGGGGCCGTCGCCGGAAGGTCCAGGGCGCGCAGCATCTGGTGGGCCGTGCACACGGCCGCCGAGACGACCGGCTTGCCGAGGAGCTGTTCGGCTTCGTCGATCGCGCCCAGAGACGGCATCTGGACGCAGGCGGAGAGCACGACGGCGTCGGCGTCGCTGTGGTCCAGGGCCTTGGCGAGCCCGGGAAGGCGTGCGGGGTCGTGCGCGGCGACGTCGAGGTTGTTGGGGATCTCCAGGGCCTGGTAGTCGAGCACCTCGATGCCCTCGTGGGTGAGGTAGTCGACGACGGTCTTCGTCAGCGGGCGCATGTACGGCGCGATCAGGGCGATCTTCTTCGCCCCGAGGGTGTTCAGACCGTGGACGAGGGCGCCGGCGCTGGTGACGACGGGGGCCGGCGCGGCGTTCTCCACGGTACGCAGGTGCAGCCGCTCCTCGGAGGTGCGGTGGTAGCCGAGCCCCATGCTCATGATGGCGACCAGGCAGGCGTAGCCGAGGACGTCCACGTGCGCGTCGGAGAGTTCGACGGCGCAGCGGTCCGAGTCGGCGTCCATGGCCTTGAGCTGTTCCCGGGTGACGTGGGTCATCCGCATCCGGCTGGAGTGGAAGGTGAAGCGTTCCGGCGCGACGGTCTCCCGGGCGCGCAGGATCGCGGGGACCTCGGTCTCCATGGTGACGTTGGAGCTCGGCACGATCTGGCCGATGCGGTAGGTGCGGGGGTTGCGGTCGGTCACGGTCGCTCCTCAGCGGGCGTCGACGACGGGGTTGGTCAGGGTGCCGATGCCTTCGACGGTGGCCTCGACGGTGTCGCCGGGGTGCAGGAACTCCGGCGGGACCATGCCCGCTCCGACACCGGCGGGCGATCCGGTGGCGATGACGTCACCGGGTTCGAGGGTCACGCCGGAGGAGATGTCGGCGATGAGGCGGGCGATGGGGAAGAGCATGTGGCGGGTGTTGGACTTCTGCTTGATGACACCGTTGACGCGCAGGGAGAGGTCCAGGGCCATGGGGTCCGCGATCTCGTCGGCGGTGACGACGGCGGGGCCGAAGGGGGCGTAGGAGTCCTGGCCCTTGGAGAAGAACCACTGGCCGGAGCGGCGCTGGTCGCGGGCGCTGATGTCGTTGACGATGCTGTAACCGAAGATGTGGTCGTACGCCTCCTCCTCGCTCACCCGGAAGGCGGTGCGGCCGATGACGACGGCCAGTTCGCACTCCCAGTCCAGCTGAGTGGTGAGGTCCGCGTTGTGCAGGATCGGCTGGCCGGGGCCGGTGACGGCCGTGGCGGGCTTGCTGAAGAGCACGGGGCGCGAGGGGCGCTCCCTGTCGGTGTCCAGGCTGCGGCTGGACTCCTCGACGTGCTCCACGTAGTTCAGTCCGACACCGATGATCTTGCCGGGGCGCAGCGGGGCCCGCAGCGACACCTCGTCGAGCCGGTGCACGGCCTCGGCCGGCCAGGCCGCGGGACCGTCGGCCAGCAGGCCACGCGCGGTGTCCTGGGCGGTCGCGCCCGCCCGGATGAACGACAGCAGATTCAGGGGCAGTTGGACATCCGCCTGGGTGGCCAGGGTGGCGAGGTCGACGACGAGGTCGTCGACCTGCGCGCCCAGGCGCTCGGGGGTCTCGGGGAGGCTGTAGGTGACCAGTCGCATCGGGTGCTCCTTGCGTGTGATGGGTTGCTGAGGGGTGGGGGCGGCGGTGGAACTCAGGTCGCTCCGCCGCCGCCCCGGTCCGGGGCGGAGCGGGGGAGGAAACCGCGCCCGGCTCGGTGCTCCGCCGTACCGGTGCCGGTGTCAGGGCCGGCGGCCTCCGGTACGGCGGAGCGGTTCAGGCGGTGGGCTGGTGCCCGCCGTTGTCGGTGTACGCCTCTTCGCGGTGGAAGCCGAGCGAGCGCATGACGGGGAAGTCGTTGAAGGAGAACAGGCAGGCGTCCTCGGACTGGTCGAGGTTCGCGTGCTCGTGCCAAGCCCAGGACGGGACGCAGAACATGTCACCCTGCTGCCACTCGAAGCGCTGACCGGCGATCACCGAGACACCGCGCCCCTTGGCGGCGGTGTAGATCACCGACCCGGTGTGGCGGTGCGCCCGCGTGGCCTGGCCGGGGCGCAGGAGCTGCATGTGGGCGCCCATGGTGGGCATGACGGAACCGCCGGTGACCGGGTTGGTGTACTCCGCGATCACACCGTCGTACGGGGATCCCTCGCCGGCCTTGGCGAGGCCGAGGAGGGCCTCGTAGGTGGGTTCCCAGGGGAAGGCGAGCAGCGGTGAGTAGGGGCGGGTCCACTTCTCCGCGCCGTAGGGCAGGAGGTTCGCGCTGTAGGTCAGTACGGAGGAGTTGATGACCTTTCCGGGGGTCTGGTACAGCTCGGGGTGCACCTCGTAGAAGCCGGCGTCGAGGGCGTTGACCAGCGGGATGTCGAGTCCGTCCTGCCAGATGACCGGGGCGTCGTCCGACTCGTTCCCGTGCTCGTGCCAGGTGCCGTTCGGGGTGATGGCGAAGTCGCCGGGACCGACCTTCAGCTTCTGGCCGTCGACGATGGTCCAGGCGCCGGTGCCCTCGTGGACGAAGCGCAGGGCGGCGGCCTGGTGGCGGTGGGCGGTCATGGCCTCGCCGGGGCCCATGATCTGGAGCCCGGTGTAGAGCAGGCCCACGGCCGCGCTGACGTCCTTGCGGCCCGGGTTGACGAGCATCACGACGCGGCGGCCGGCGTCGTCGGCCTTGACCAGGTCGAGGGCCTTGCGGACCAGGGGCCGCAGTTCGCTGTAGCGCCACAGGACGGGCACGGACTTCGGCTGGGGGTACCAGGGCTCGATGTCGTTGGCCACGGTCCAGAGCGCACCGGCCTCGAGCTGGGCGAGTTCGCCGTAGAACGCGGTGAGTTCAGGGGAGTCGGACACCCGTGCTCGGCCCAACTGGCTGTCGTCGTACTCGGTGGTCATGCGTCCTCCTTCGTCATGCCGGTGATGCCGGTGACGTCCGTGGAAGTGGATTGGGGTACCCCGGTGTGCGCCGGATCCGTCGCGAAGGTCACGGGGGTGCGGGGGCGGTTGTCGACGTGGAGCTGGAAGACGTCGAACCGGTTGTAGTGGCCGACGATGTCGTGCATCTGCTTGGGCTGGATGCACCGGGCCAGGTCGATCTCGGCGTAGACGATTCCCTCGTCGTCGACGAGCGGTTCGGTGACCGGGCGGCCGTCGGGGCCGAAGATCCCGGACAGGGCGCTGCGCGGGCGGGTGAACTGCTTGCGCAGCTCCTCGTCGTCGCCGGCGAGGGCGTCGACGATCTCCGGGGAGATCGTCGAACAGGCCACGACGGAGAAGACCTTGCCCTCGAAGCTGTGGGCGGCGGTGCGGACGGCGATGGCTTCGGCCATGTCGTAGTCGGCGGGAGCCACCGGCAGGGCGATGTAGCAGGAGGCGTGGACCAGTTCACCCTGGGCGAGGAGCGTGAAGCGGGCGAGGGTGTTGGTGTTCTCGCCGCAGGCGAGGGCGCCGAGCGGGCCGACGGGCGTCTGGTGCACCTTGAGCGAACTGCCGTCCCCGCCGGTCCAGGTGAGCTTCTCGGCCCAGGTCGGCACCAGCTTGCGGTGGACCCCGAGGAGTTCGCCGTCCGGGCCGATGGTGAGCAGGGTGTTGTAGAGGACGCCGAGGCTGTGCGGCCCGCGTTCGTTGACGCCGATGACGAGGACGATCCCGTACTGGCGTGCGGCGGCGCGCAGTTGATCGACGTACGGCCCGGGGACGTCGATGGCCGAGCGGTAGAGGCGCTCGAACCAGGGCGATCCCTGGACCGGGTTCATCGTCCAGTTCCAGTACGGATAGCCGGGGACGAACACCTCGGGGAAGACGACCAGTTCGGCGCCCGCGGCGGCCGCCTCCGCGATGAGGGCGATCGCCTTGTCGACGGTCGCCGCGGGGTCCAGGTACACGGGAGCCGCTTGTACGGCCGCGGCGGTGAAGCGTGGCAGATTGTCCATCGGTTCTCCAGGTCAGCAGGCGGATACGGCAGCGGTCGCGGCGGCGATGTCGGGGGTGGCGGTCGCGGCGGCGATGTCGGGGGTGGCGGTCGCGGCGGCGGGGAGGCGTGGGACCCAGCGCTGGTGCACAGGGGCAGAAGCCACGCGGAGCAGCTCGAGGCGGGGCGGAACGCGGTCGGTGCGCGCGCCCGGTGGGCGTCCGCTGCCCGCCCGCCAGGAGGCGGGCCAGGGTGCCGCCGGGCCGTGGTAGCCCTGGGCGGCGGCGGCGTGCAGGGTCCACAGGGGGTCGTGGATCTGGGCGCGGCCGACGGCGCACAGGTCGGCCCGGCCGGCCAGGATGATCGAGTTGACGTCGTCGTAGGTGGAGATCGCGCCGACGGCGATGGTGGGGATGTCCGTGGCGTTGCGGATCAGGTCGGCGTACGGGGTCTGGTAACTGCGCCCGAACCGGGGCCGCTCGTGGGCGACGACCTCGCCGGTGGACACGTCGATCGCGTCCGCGCCCGCCGCGCCGAGCGCGCGGGCGATCTCCACGGCATCGGCCTCGCTGGTGCCCCCGTCGGCCCAGTCCGCGGCGGACATGCGGACCACGAGGGCCTTGCCCTCGGGCCAGACCGCGCGCACCGCGCGCAGCACTTCCAGGGGGAAGCGCAGGCGGCCGGCGAGGCTGCCGCCGTACGCGTCCGTCCGCACGTTGGTGAGCGGCGAGAGGAACCCGGACATCAAGTGGCCGTGCCCGTACTGGAGTTCCAGCACGTCGAAGCCTGCGCGGTGGGCGCGTTCGGCTGCGGCGACGAAGTCGCCTGCGATGGCGTCCATGTCCTGCCGGGTCGCTTCCCGGGGGACGACGGCGCCGTCGGTCCAGGCCAGCGGGGAGGCGGCGACGAGCGGCCACCCGGCTGCTCCGAGCGGGACGGACCTGCCGTCCGCGCGGGGCACGCTCGTGGCGGCGCGGCGGCCGGCGTGCGTGAGCTGGATGCCGAGGCAGGTGTCCGACTGGCCGTGCACGAAGGCGGTGACGCGCCGCCAGGCGGCCTCCTGCTCGTCCGTGTACAGGCCGGGGCAGCCCGTGGAGGCCCGGCCGTCCGCGCTGACCGCGGTCATGCCGGCGAGGACCAGTCCGGAGCCGCCCAGCGCTTGGGTGCTCAGGTGGACGAGGTCGAAGTCGCCGGGAACTCCGTCGCGTGCGGTGTAGAGGGCGGTGGGCGGTACGACGACCCGGTTGCGCAGGAGCAGCCCGCCGAGCCGGAAGGGACGGAACATGGGCGGCACGGTGGCGGCGGAGCCCGTGGCGGTGCCGGGCCGGGTGGCCGTCAGGGCGCTCCCGTCGGCGTGCCAGGAGTCGACCGCGGTGGTGAACTCCTCGTCGCGTACACGCAGGTTGTCGTAGGTGACGCGGCGGCTGCGGGTGAGGAGGTTGAACGCGAACTGCGGGGGCTCCTGGGCCGTGTAGCGGCCGACGTTCTCGAACCATTCGAGGCTGGCCTGGGCGGCTCGCTGGGTGGATTCGACCACCGGTCGGCGCTCGGTCTCGTAGGCGGCGAGCGCGGAGGCCACGTCCGGGTGTTCGTGCAGGCAGGCAGCCAGGGCGAGGGCGTCCTCCATGGCGAGCTTGGTGCCGGAGCCGATGGAGAAGTGCGCGGTGTGGGCCGCGTCGCCGAGCAGGACCACGTTGCCGTGGCGCCAGGAGGCGTTGCGTACGGTGGTGAAACGTATCCACTTCGAGGCGTTGGGTATCAGGCGGTGGCCGTCGAGGTGGTCGGCCAGGATCTCCTCGCACCGTCGTACGCTCGCCTCGTCGCTCTCGCCGCGCGCGAACTCCCGGTCGGCGAGCGCTTCGAAACCCGCACGCCGCCAGTCGTCCTCCGCGATCTCCACGATGAACGTGCTGCGCTTGTCGTCGTAGGGATAGGCGTGGACCTGGATGCTGCCGAACTCCCCCTTCTCGACGATGAAGGTGAACGCCTCGAAGACGCGGTCGGTGGACAGCCACATGTAGCGGCAGTGGCGCTCGTCCAGTTCCGGGCGGAAGCTGTCGGCGTACGTCGCGCGGGCCGTGGAGCGGATTCCGTCCGCGGCGACCACCAGGTCGTAGCCGGCGGAGAGTTCCTCGACGGGCGGCGCCTCGGTGCCGTAGCGCACCTCCACCCCGAGCTCGGCGCAGCGCTTCTGCAGGATCTCCCGCAGCCGGTTGCGGTCGAGCGCGGCGAAGCCGTGGCCACCGGAGACGTGGACCTCGCCGCCGTAGCGGACATCGATGTCGCTCCACCGGGCGAACTCCGCGGACATCGCCGCGAACACGGCGGGATCGGCCTGCGCGATGCCGTCGAGGGTCTCGTCGGAGAACACGACGCCGAAGCCGAACGCGTCGTCGCGGGCGTTGCGCTCCCAGACCGTGATCTCCCACTCCGGTGAGAGCTGCTGGGCCAGCGCCGCGAAGTACAACCCGCCGGGCCCTCCTCCGATGACTGCTACACGCACGGTGTTCCTCCTAGTGGTTCCGAACAGCAGAATATGTCGCTGATTTGGCGAGCGTCAAGAAGTCGACACATCCTGCGGGGTACGTTCGACTCGTCGCCCCGCGTCACGCGAAGAGCTCGGGGGCTTGCGGACCGGCCTTCGTGAGGACCTCCCGCACGTCGTCGGGCCAGGCCGTGGAGCCGGTGGCCCGTGAAGCGGAGTGGGCGATGACCATGTGCCCGGTGGCAGCCGGCTCCTCCCCCTCACCGCGGACGGTGAAGGCGTAGTGCACGGAGCTGGTTCCGACCTTGGTGACCCTCAGTTCGGTACGGACGGTCTCGCCGAACCAGAGCCGGGCCCGGTAGTCGGCCTCGAAGTGGACGCGGGGCGTACTGCCGAAGAGATGGGCCAGGCCAAGTCGCCGTAGCAGGACGGCCTCCGCCGCCT
Source organism: Streptomyces sp. NPDC026092 (assembly GCF_040638605.1). Lineage (NCBI taxonomy): Bacteria > Bacillati > Actinomycetota > Actinomycetes > Kitasatosporales > Streptomycetaceae > Streptomyces > Streptomyces sp. NPDC026092. Next base: position 35,056 of record NZ_JBEZYN010000036.1, on the reverse strand, counting down.
CGACCCAGCGCACCACCGTGGAGTGGTGGTAGTGGCCGGCCGCGTCCGTGTCGGGCCATTCGACGCGCCGCTCGATGACGACGCTGGGCAGGTTCTGCGCGAGGGCCTCGGGGCATCCCGCGGCGCAGCTGCCGGTCACCGGGGAATCCGCCTGCAGCGGGCTGGAGTTGTCCATGATCGTGCCTTTCCTTCGGCCGCTAGGCGGTGTGGTGGGCGGTCGGCCGGGCTGAGCGCAGGGCGGTCTGCTCGGCTGTGTGCAGGGTGGATTGATGGGCGGCGTCGTGGGCGCGCTTGCGCAGCTCGGCGCGCTGGAGCTTTCCGTTGCTCGTCCGCGGGAGTTCGGTGACGAACTCGACGGCGCGCGGGTACTTGTAGGGCGCGACGGTTCGCTTCACGTGGTCCTGGAGTTCCTTGACCGTCGCCCCGTCGGGTGCGACACCGGGCCGGAGGATCACGTACGCCTTGACGAGCATTCCGCGCTTGTCGTCCGGGGCTCCGACGACACCGCATTCCTCGACGTACGGATGGGTGGCGAGCGCCTTCTCGACCTCGGGGCCCGCGATGTTGTAGCCGGAGGAGACGATCATGTCGTCGCTGCGGGCCACGTACCAGAAGTAGCCGTCGGCGTCACGCATGTAGGTGTCGCCGGTGATGTTCCAGCCGTTCCTGACGTACACGCTCTGACGCGGGTCCTCCATGTACCGGCAGCCCGTGGGTCCGGTGACGGCGAGCAGGCCGGGCTGCCCGTCCGGGACGGGCTCACCCGCCTCGTCGACGACGCGGGCCCGGTATCCGGGGACGGGTCTGCCCGTCGAGCCGGGGCGTATCTCGTCATCGGAGGCCGAGATGAACACGTGGAGCATCTCGGTGGCGCCGATGCCGTCGATGATGCGCAGCCCGGTGGCGGCGTGGAACTCCTCCCACACGGCCGCGGGCAGCGCCTCCCCCGCCGACACACAGCGGCGCAGCCCTGCCAACCGGCGCACCGCGTCCGCCGCCATGATGGCCCGGTACGCGGTGGGCGCGGTGAAGAGCACGGTGACTCCGTGTTCCGCCACGAGGTCGGCCAACTGTCGCGGCGTGGCCTGCTCGATCAGCAGCGTGGACGCACCCACGGAGAGCGGGAAGACCACCAGCCCCCCGAGGCCGAACGTGAAGGCCAGGGGCGGGGTTCCGGTGAAGACGTCGTCCTGGTGGGGCCGTAGGACATGGCGGGAGAAGGTGTCCGCGTTGGCCAGGACGTCCCGGTGGAAGTGCAGGGTCGCCTTCGGCCGCCCGGTCGTTCCCGAGGTGAAGGCGATCAGGGCCACGTCGTCCGCCGCGGTGGCGACGTGGGAGAACCGCCCGTCCTTCGTCGTACAGCGCGCGACCAGGTCTTCCTCGCCGGGGCCGCCGTACGCCAGCACGGCCGGCCCGGACGGGCCGATGGCCGCGAGCTCCTCGAGGTAGCGATGGTCGCTGACGGCCACGGTCGGCCGGCTGATCTCACAGAGCTCCGCGAGCTCGCCGGCGCGCAGCAGCGGCATGGTGGTGACGGCGACCCCGCCGGCCTTGAGGACTCCGAGCCAAGTGGCCACCAGCCATGGGTTGTTGGGGCCGCGCAGCAGAACCCGGTTGCCGGGAACGAGACCGAAGTCCTCGGTGAGCACCTGGGCGACCTGGTTGGCCCGTTCCAGCAGGTCGCCGTACGTCCACCGCTCCGTGGGACTCAACAGACAGGGCCGGTCGGCGCCCCAGCGCCGGACGGCTTCGTCGAGGAGTCGCTCGGCGCAGTTGAGCCGGTCCGGGTAGCGCAACTCCGGTAGGTCGAAGTGCAGTTCGGGCCAGAGGGAAGCGGGCGGGAGTCGATCGCGACAGAACGTGTCGACGTGGGAGGACGGGGAGAGCTCCATGGGGCGGCACCTCAATCTCGGGGCAGCAGGGAGAGTGGGGAAAGTATCTCGCTAATCTTCCGACCGTCAATGATTCGCAATACTCGATTTTCGGCAACAGCGCGTTACGTCGACACCCGCCGGTGCGAGGATGTCGGGCGCCCGCACCGACAGGGAACTGTTACACGTGTAACATGCCAGGCATCCTTCCCGGCGCTCTTCCCTCGTGTGACACCCGATACGGGTCGCGGGTACCGCCCCGGTCGCGAGAGGCTTCCATGTCCGCTGTTTCCGTTGCTCCCCCGGCCGCCACCCGGCACCGCAGAACCGTCCCGGCTCCCCCACCGGCCGGCGCGCTTCACCTGGGGATCTTCTTCCTTCTCGTCACCGCGCTGCTGGGGATCGCCGTCCTGCGGCATCCCGAGCGTCCGCCCTTCCAGGGGCTGGACCAGCAGTGGCTGACCTGGATGTCAGGCCCCCACGGCGGTCTCCAGGCCGTCCTGGCGGCCGCGCTGAACTGGTTCGGAGGGCCTTTGGGGGTGGTCGTTCCCGTCGGCCTGCTGATCTTCCTGATCGTGCGGAAGCGCTGGTGGTCCACGGCCTACCTGCTCACCAGCTACCTGGTGGGGAGCATGGCCGTCGTTCAGCTCCTCAAGCACCTGGTGGACCGGCCCCGTCCGGCGAACCCCCTGGTCCGCGTGGACCACGGCTCGTTCCCGTCCGGTCACGCAGCCGGAGCGGCGCTCCTCGTGGTGGTCGTGGGCGCCCTGCTCGTACCGGTGGCGCGGCGGCGCGCATGGTGGATCGCGGGCGCGCTGTTCACCGTGGCGATGATGTGGAGCCGTACCTGGCTGCACGCCCACTGGCTCAGCGACACCGTGGCGGGCGCCTCGGTCGGCGCCGGCGCCGGCCTGCTGCTCTGGTGGCTCTTCAGGCGGGGGCTGGCCCGTGAGGGCGCCGTCTCCCGGGACTGAGGCCCCTTCAGGAGCTCAGCCGGTGCACCAACTCGGCCTGGACCTCGGACACCGCGGGCGCGGCACCCTGCTCGATCAGCGCGTGAAGGGTGCCGGCGATGGCTGCCGCGGCGGGCAGGTGCAGGCGGACCGTGGTGAGCGGCGGCCGCTGGAGGGCGGAGGGTACGAGGTCGTCACAGCCCACGACGGCGACCTCGTCCGGGACGGCGATGCCGGCACTCCGCAGTGCGTGCATGAGGAGAGCGGCGTACTCGTCGTTGAAGGCGAAGACCGCGTCCAGACACAGGTCCGGCCAGCGCGCGGCCAGGGTCGTGGCGGACTCGCGCGTGTAGGCGAGTTCCACCGGCGTGACGGTGGCCATGTGTCGGGCGGCGGCCCTCTCGGCGCCGGCCAGCCGCGGTCGACCGAAGGCGTCGAGTCCTCGCTCCTGCGGCATGACCACACCGATCCTGCCGCGTCCGCGGGCGATGAGGTGCTCCACGGCGGCCTCACCGATGCGCCCGTGGTCGAACACCACGGTGTGGACTCCTTCCACCGGACGGGCGGCGACGGCGAGCAGCCCGCGCACACCGGCGCGACGCAGGATGTCCCCGGCCTCTCCGGTGATCCGGTCACCGTTCATGGCCAACACCGCGGCGGGCCTCAGCTCCGCCCACGAGCGGGCGGCGCTCGCCGCGTCGGGGAATCGGCCCGTGTGCAGCACGGTCGTGTAGCCGTGGCGTTCGAGCTCGCTCTGCAGCTCGTCCACCCAGCTGCTGACCAGGCTGCCGATCGCGGAGACGGATGCGGGCAGCAGGACGAGGTTGCTCCGCCCGGCCCGCAGGGAGCGGGCAGCGGCGTGCGGCACGTAACCGAGCGTGTTGGCCGCGGCGAGGACCCGGGCTCGGGTGCCGTCGCCGACCCGGTGGCCCTGGGTGTTGTTCAGCACGAAGGACACGGTGGCGCGGGACACCCCCGCCAGGCGCGCTACGTCCGTGCTCGTGACCGAGGCGGCACCGGGCGTTTCTCTCGCCATGTCGTCCTTCTTCGCTCGCCTTTCCGGTCGACCGACCGCTCCCCCGGCAAGGTTACACGTGTTATAGCCCGTAACGACGCCTGAAAGGACCCCGATGGATCAGCGCGATCAGTCACCGTACGAATCGCCGCACGCATCGCCGCACGAATCCCCGTCCGAATCGCCGCACGCATCGCCGTACGAATCCCCGGTCCCGGAACACCACGGTCTGGTTCCTCTGCACGGCGACCTGCTTGCCCAGGATCCGCGCCGCGTCTACGAGGCCCTGCGCCGGCGCTGGGGTGCGATCGCCCCCGTGGAGATCGGCCCGGGGGTCGGGGCCTGGCTGGTGATGGGCTACCAGGAGGTGCTTGAGCTCGTCTGGAACGAGCAGGCCTTCTCCAGCGACGCACGGCGCTGGAGCGCGATCGCCGAGGGTTCCCTGCCCGAGGATTCCCCGCTGCTGACGGTTCTGGGCTGGCGTCCGGCCCTGAACCGCCTCGACGACGAGGCGCACGGCCGGCAGCGCCAGGTCGTGACGGAGACCTTGAACGGCATCGACCTGCGCCGGCTGCGCGGCGCCGTCCGGCAGCAGGCCGAGGCGCTGCTGGACGGCTGGGGCATGAACGGCCACGCGGATCTCATCACCCAGTACGCCCGCCCCCTGGTGTGGTACGCCTTCAGGGTGCTGATCGGACTTCCGGCGCCCGGGGAGCGGACGCTCGCCGCCCTGCTCGGTTCGATCACCGGCGGCGCCCACGACGCGGACCGCGCCGAGGCCGAGCTGATGCGGACGCTGCACCGTCTGGTCGCCGAGAAGCGTGAGGCGCCCGGCCCGGATCTCACGTCATGGCTGCTGGCTCATGCCACGCACCTCACGGAGGACGAGGTGGCCCACAACCTGGCGTCGATCCTCCGCTCGGGAGGAGAGAGCACCGTCGGCTGGATCAGTGGGACGATGCGCCTGCTGCTGGGTGACGCCCGCCTCGGTTCGGCGATGGCCACGGGTCGGCTGACCGTCACGGACGTCGCCGATCGCGCACTGTGGGACGGCTCGCCGGTCCCCAACATCGCCGGCCGCTGGGCGCGCGGCGACATCGACTTCGCGGGCTGTCGGGTGCGCGCCGCGGACCTGCTCATTCCCTGCCTGGCGGCCGCCCACGCCGACCTCCTCGTCCACAGCTCGCACGACGCCGGAACGCGCGCCCACCTGGCCTGGGGCACCGGTTCTCACGGATGCCCCGCCAAGGACGTGGCCCGGTCGATCGTCGAGACGGCCGTGGACGTGCTGCTGAGTCGGCTGAGCCCGGTCCGCGCCGGCGTACCCGACTCAGATCTGCGCTGGCAGCCGACCCTCTGGCGCGGCACCCCGGTCGCGCTGCCGGTGGCGTTCCCCCCGCCCCTGCCCGACCCGATGGCCGTCACCGCAGCGCCTGCGCCCCACACGGTGATGGGCGTACCGGAGAGGCGGCAGGAGGAGCGGGCGGCCGCCGACAGCGGCCCGACAGTGCAGCGGTGGGGCTGGTGGAACTCGATGAACGGCTGGTGATGCGAGGGGAGAGGCAGTTCCGGAGGTCACCGGCCCCTGCCTCCCGTCAGAGGTGCTGAAGGATGGCGGACGTGAACTCGGCGGTGGAGGCGGAGCCGCCGAGATCACGGGTGCGTACCGGGGTGGTGGCCAGGACGCGGGCGATGGCGCCGGTGACGTCGGCCGCGGCCTCGGGGTGGCCGAGGTGGTCGAGCATCATGGCGGCTGACCAGATCGCGCCGATCGGATTGGCGATCCCCTGACCGGCGATGTCGGGGGCCGATCCGTGGACCGGTTCGAACATGGAGGGGTACGTGCCCTCCGGGTTGATGTTGGCGGACGGTGCGATGCCGATGCCGCCGGCCACCGCCGCCGCCAGGTCGCTGAGGATGTCGCCGAAGAGGTTGGACGCGACGACGACGTCGAAGCGTGCGGGGTCGAGGACGAACTTGGCGGCCAGCGCGTCGATATGCTCCTGGTGCCATTCGACCGCGGAGTGTTCGGCGGCACGCTCGGCCACCAACTCGTCCCAGAACGGCATGGTGTGCACGATGCCGTTGGACTTCGTCGCCGACGTGAGGGGGCCGCCGCGTCGTTCGGCGAGACGGAACGCGAAGTCGACGACCCTGGTCACTCCGGCTCGGGTGAACACGGCTTGCTGCACGGCCAGTTCATCGGGGAACCCTCGGTTCATCCGGCCGCCGATCTCGCTGTACTCGCCTTCGGTGTTCTCCCGGACGACCACGAAGTCCACCTCGCCGGGCAGGGCCGCGCGTACGGGGCTGGGCAGGCCGTCGAAGACGCGGATCGGGCGGAGGTTGACGTACTGGCTGAAGGCCCGGCGGATCGGGATGAGCAGCCCCCACAAGGAGACGTGGTCCGGCACACCCGGGTAGCCGACGGCGCCGAGAAGGATCGCGTCATGCCGGCGGAGCTGCTCCAGGCCGTCCTCGGGCATCATCGATCCGTGGCGGAGGTAGCGCTCGCAGGACCAGTCGAAGGGCTCGTACGTGAACGTGATGCCGTGGCGCTTTCCGACGGTGTCGAGGACCTCGCGTGCCGCCGGAAGCACTTCGGTGCCGATGCCGTCACCGGGAATGAGGGCGATGCTGTGGTTCGTCATGGCAAGCATTCCAACAACCGTCCACAACCCGGGTCCAACACGTATCCCCGATCTGTCTCATAGGCATCTCCTATGAGCAGGCCGGTGGGACGGCGATCTCCAGGAAGGCACGGGCAGCGGGCGTCAGTTGGTCCCTGCGACTCACGAGGACGTTGTACTGGACACAGGCCGGTTCCAGGTCGAGGACGAGGGCTCCGGCCCGCTCGGACAGGTCGGCCCAGGATTCCGTGACCACCGCGAGTCCGACCCCTCCGAGCACCAAAGGCAGGAAGGCCATGCGGTGTTCGGTCTCCACCGCGATGCGCACGTCGATGCCCTGTGCCTGCAGGTCGTCGACATAGGCACGGATCCCGGTCCCCCGCTGCCCGACGATCAGCCGGTGCCCTGCGAGCTGTTCGCGTCGAACTGCCTGACCGGCCGGGAAGGGGCCGCCCTTCGGGGTGACCAGGACGAGCCGGTCGTCTCCGACAGGGTGCGCGACGACGTCCCGACTCGGCAGCGGCGACGAGGTCGTCAGCAGTCCGAGTTCGCAGCCTCCGCCGCGTACCCTCTCGACCACGTCCTCGTGGGTGAGGGCTACGCGCAGACTGAGCGACACCGCTGGAAAGCGCTCGGTGAACCGCTGGACCATGGCGCTGAGGGGCTGGATGGTCGGAGAGGCCATCGCGGCGATCTCCAGCCGCCCACCGCGCAGTTCACGGACGGCGCCGACGCCGGCCCTGGCCAGCTCCAGGGCGTGCAGCGCCTCCCGCGCCCGTGGAACCAGTGCCGTACCGGCCTCGGTCAGGACCACTCTCCTGCCGATCCGATGGAACAAGTGGCCGTCCACGTCACGTTCCAGGGCCTGAATGGCCTGGGACAGGGACGGCTGCGACACGTAGAGCGACGCGGCCGCGCGGGTGAAGCCGCCGTGGTCCACGATGGCGAGGAAGTACGTCAGCTGCCGAAAGTCCACGGTTCAGCGCGAGCCGTCGGCGACGAACCGTACGCTCCCGTCACCGCCGCGCCGGAGCAGGCCGGCCGTGGGGGCGGGGAAGTGCGTGCCGATCACAAGCGTTCCCGTGTCGGCGTACCGCTCGACGAACGCCCTCCGGGTGGCGGCGGCCTGGGCCGCGTCGGCGTCGGCGGCGCCGGCCACATCCGGTTCGATGAACTGCACGGGGTGGTGCACGAGGTCACCGGTGATCACGGCACGTTCTCCGCCGGATTCGACCACGACGGCGACCTGGCCCGGGGTGTGCCCGGGGGCCGCTTCCAGACGTACACCGTCGCACACCCGGTGATCGGTTCCGACGAAGTCGACGAGACCGTCGTCGATCAACGGCTGCATCGTGTCGGGCAGGTTGGTGTCCGCTTCGTCCGCCCAGTGGTCACATTCCACGCGCGTGACCACGTGACGTGCACGGGGAAAGGTCGGCACCCATTTGCCTTCCACCAGGCGCGTGTTCCACCCGATGTGGTCGAAGTGCAGGCGGGTGCAGACCACGGTGTCGATCGACTCGGGCGCGTAGCCGAGGGCGGTGAGGTCTTCGAGCCACGCCGTGTCCAGCATGCTCAGGAACGGTACGGACGCCCGCGCGTCGCCCACGCAGGTGTCCACGAGGATCCTGCGCGTACCGGTGTCCACGACCAGCCCGTGCACCGACAGCAGGAACGTGCCGTCCGCCCCGCTGAAGTCAGGAGTGGGCCACGCGTACCGCTTCAGGAGCGCGGTGTCATCCGTACGCAGGGCCCCCACGACAGGAACCGGCACCTCAGCCTCCAGCACCTTGTGGATCGTCGTCGTACCGATGCGCCACGTCGCCATGCGAGCCTCCCTTGATGATGGATCGAATAATATTGACGTCCGCCACAATTTCGCAATAACTTGCGGTGTCCAACGCTCTCGATCCCCGGACTGGAAGGACGCACCGCATGGGTTTCACTCAGGGCCGCACCGCGCCCGTCGTGCACACGCGCTCGGGCCCGGTCCGCGGGGCCGTCGAGGACGGCCTGGCGGTGTTCAGGGGCGTGCCGTACGCGGCGACATCGCCGCGTTCGGAGGCGATCCCGACAACGTCACCGTCGCCGGCCAGTCCGCCGGCGCCGTTTCCACCGCCGCGCTCGCGCGATGGCCGCCTCTTCCGGCGAGCCATCCTCCAGAGCGTCCCGCTCGCGATGCCCCTCGCCACGCCTGCCGAGCCCCTTGCCCGTACCGCCGCGTATCTGGAGATCGTCGGCGCGAAGGACGTGGACGAGCTGCGCACGGTGCCGTGGCCGCGCCTGGTCGAGGCCACCGCCGGACTCCTCGCGGCGACCGCCGAATGGGGACACTGGACCGCGCCGTTCATGCCGGTGCTCGACGGCTCGACGGCGTCGCGGCAACCGGTCGACAACCTGCTCGACGGCCCGGGCGCCGACATCGACGTCCTCATCGGCTGGACCAGGGAAGAGGCCGCCTTCAGCTTCGCGCTGGGCGAGACGTACGCGGCGACGACCAGGGAGCAGGTGCTCGCGGTGAGCGGCATGGCTCGTTCATCCGCACCGGCGACCCCATTCCATCCGTAGAGTGCGTTCGGATGGGGCGACGGTTTGGGGGTGGCGTCGGGTACGACTGCCGGCACGCTGGGACTTCGCTGGCGAGGGCGGCGCTCAGGGTTGCCTCCCGCCGAGTCCCCGCCGACGGCCATCCGGTCGGTGTAGCCGCCGAGTGCACCGATCTCCCGGGCCGTCCCGTCGGATCCGGCGGCGCTGCCCACCGTCCGGCCGCCGCCGTGGATCCAGATCAGTACGGGGTGCGGGCCCTCCCCTCCGGCCAGTACAGCCGGACGGCAACTCGCCGGCCATGGCCTCCTCGACGCGGGCTACCTCGGCGGGCTCTCCCGCGAGGTCGGCCGGCATCTGGTCGGTCGCCTTGCGTGCCGCAAGTACGGGGAGCTAGTTGAGCGGGGGAACTCCGGGCTGGTCGGCCGCGTCTACCGACCGGGCCGCCGGATCGACAGGCGTCGTGGCGGTGATGACGATCTTGCCTCGCAGGTGGCCGCCCTCGAGGCGGCGGTAGGCGTCGGACGCCTTCTCCAGAGGGAAGACCGCTTCGATGGGCATGCGCAGCCGGCCGTCCTCGATCAGCGGCAGGACGTCGGCCCAGACCTGCGGGAGGGGCAGGCCTCCCTTGGAGAAGCGAACACCGTGCCGAGCGGCGTCCAGGTCGGCGATGGTGACGACGTTCTCCGGGCTCCCGGCGAGTTCGACGGACAGGGGCAGGACGCCGCGTCCGGAGGCGTCGAGGACGGCGTCGATACCCTGCGGGGCCGCGGCGCGTACCCGGTCGGCCAGGCCCTCGCCGTAGGTGACCGGGGTGGCGCCGAGCTCGCGGAGGTAGGCGTGGTTGGCTTCGCCCGCGGTACCGATGACGGTGGCTCCCCACGCGCGGGCGAGCTGGACGGCCATCAGGCCGACGCCGCCGGCGGCGGCGTGGACCAGCAGGGTCTGGCCGGACCGCAGCCCGAGTTCGCGCAGGGTGCGGTAGGCGGTCTCCGCGGCGACCGGCAGCGCGGCGGCGTGCTCGAAGGTGAGGGAGCCGGGCTTGGCGACGATGCCGTCGACCGAGGCCAGGGCGTGGGTGGCGAGGGCGTCGGGCCGAACGGTGCGTCCCAGCACCGGCCGGCCGAGGTCCCACTCGGTGACACCGGGGCCGACGGCGTCGATGACACCGGCCATCTCAAGGCCCAGGGGCTGGGGTTCGGCGGGCGCCTCTTGGCCCGGCGTGAACAGGCCGCGGCGCAGCTTGGAGTCCAGGGCGTTGGCACCGGCGGCGTGGATGCGGACGCGGACCTGGCCGTGGCCGGGCTCCGGGAGCGGCACCTCGGCGAGTTCGAGCACCTCGGGGCCGCCGTAGGCGGCGTGCTGGAGCCTGCGGGCGATCGTGGCAGTCATGAGGGGATCTCCTTCTGGCGCGTGTGGGAGAGGTTGGAGAGGGGTGAGGAGTGCGGCTGCTCAGGCGGTCAGGGCCGGGTAGTCGGTGTAGCCGCCCTCGTCGCCGCCGTAGTAGGTGGCCGCGTCCGGCGTGTTGTACGGGCCGCCGGCCGCGAGGCGGCGGGGAAGGTCGGGGTTGGCCAGGAACAGCGCGCCGAAGGCGATCATGTCCGCCGCGCCGTCCTCGATCAGACCGAGGGAGGCTTGACCCGTGGGTTCGGGGTGCGTGAACGGGTTGAGGACGAACGCGCCGGGCCAGTCCTTGCGAAGGCGCTCGGTCAGACTGCGGTTGGGGCCTTCGAGCACGTGCAGATAGGACAGCTCCAGCGGGGCGAGAGCGGCCACCAGGGCCGTGTAGGTCTCCTCCAGGTCTGCCTGGTCGGTCTCGGAGACGTCGTTGAAGGGGGTGCCGGGCGAAATGCGGATACCGGTGCGGTGGGCGCCGATCGCCTCCGCGACAGCCTCGGCTATCTCGACAGCGAAGCGCACCCGGCCCGCGACATCGCCTCCCCAGGCGTCGTTGCGCTGGTTGGCGTTGGGGGCGAGGAACTGGTGGATCAGGTAACCGTTCGCCCCGTGGACCTCGACCCCGTCGAAGCCGGCGGCGATCGCGTTGCGCGCCGCGTCGGCGAAGTCGACGATCGTCCGGACGATCTCGTCGTGCTCCAGCTCCTTGGGCGTGACGAAGTCCTTGGGGCCCTGGTGGGTGAACACCTGGCCCTTCGCCGCGACGGCGGAGGGACCCACCGGGATCAGACCGTCGGGCAGCAGGCTGGGGTGACCGATGCGGCCGGTGTGCATCAGTTGCGCGAAGATCACCCCGCCCTCGCGGTGGACCGCGTCGGTCACCCGCCGCCAGGCGGCGACCTGCTCGGCGGAGTGCAGGCCCGGGGTGTCGGGGTAGCCCTGGCCGATCACCGACGGCTGGATGCCCTCGGTGACGATCAGCCCGGCGCTCGCTCGCTGCGCGTAGTAGGTCGCCGTCAGCTCCGTCACGCTCGCACCCGGCCCGTAGGCGCGGCTGCGGGTCATCGGTGCCATGGCGATGCGGTTGGCCAGGCGCTTGCCGCCCAGCTCGATCGGGTCAAAAGCGGTCGTCATGATCATTTCCTTGTTCAGGGAGAGGCATTCCATCGGTGTGCGATACCGACTGCACCAGACTTACCTGTCCGAACAAGTAAATCACCGCGAACCCTTCCCTCGTCGCCATGTGATCCACGTCACACCAGGGGCTCTCACGCTGGGAAAGCGGTCCTCCATGCCCGGTACCACAGGACGACAGGGGCGGCTATCCTGGTTACTGTCCGGCCAGTGATCGGCCGAGAAAGGGACGGAAACGATGAGCCGGGCGACACACCGGGACACGCAAAACGAGTCACTCGAAACGGCGCGGCCCTCCACCGTGACAGTGCCGGCCTCCGCACAGGCGGGGCCCGTCAGTCACGCGATCTTCCGAGTGGCCCGCCTGCACCGCATGATCGCCGGACAGCTCCTGCGCCGCGTCGGCCTCCACCTCGGCCAGGAGCTCGTGATGATGCACCTGTGGGAGCTCGGCCCCCAGCGGCAGACCGACCTGGTACGCCTGCTCGACTCCGACGCCGCCACGATGACCCGCAGCATCAAGCGCCTGGAGAACGCCGGCTTCGTCCGCCGCCGCCCCTGCCCCGACGACAAACGCGCCGTCATCATCGAACCCACCACGGCCAGCCAAGCGCTGCGGCGTGAGGTCGAACGCATCTGGTCCGAACTCGAAGCCGCCACCACGGGCGACCTCGCCCCCGATCAGCAAGCCGAGGCTCTGCACATCCTGCGCCGCATCGAGGACAGCCTCGCCCGCACCGCCGCGCAGACTGCCCCGGCGGACACCCCAGCACAGACTCCCCCGGCGGACGCCTCCGCTTAGCGAGTCAGTCGGGCGTTCTACCCGCCATGCGACGCAACCGGTCGATGGTGCGAGCCAGCCTGCCGGTGGGCGGTGGGAGCTCGGAGAGGTCGGGCGAGGCCTCAGGACTGGTGGGAAAGTTCCCGACGATGCGGGTGTAGGCCTGATGGAAGGCCGCTACCTCGCGGTCTGTCGCCCCCATGACACGGACGAGGGACTCCAGATGAGGCCACGTGTCGGGCAGGACGTTCCCGTCGATCCAGCGCATGACGGTCATGAGGAGCAGGTCGTCCCGGAGGCTTCCGGGGAACGCCTCCTTGGTCAGGTTCATGATCGACTGCCTCCCTGCCCTCTGCAGAAGCTGCGAGAGCGCGGTGGACAGTGCCGCTGGGGTTCTGACGGCTTCGAGGCCGGGGACCAATTCCTCCCCGCCCCGCTTCGCCGGCGTGTGCCGGGTGCCGTCGGGCTGGACGCCGCCTGCGATCCTGTCAGCATTGTGGCTGGTCAGCGGTTCTCCGGTGATGTCCTGTTCGGGGTCCTGGACATCGAACCCGCCCTCATGCAGAGCGTCGCGCACCACGTGACCCCGCACGAGGCGGGTGGACGGGGAAGAGGGGTCGGCAGGGCCGCCGCTACGGCCGATTCTTTCGTCGAGGTGCGCCAGGTCGTGGTCCTGAGCGTCGAGCTGTTCCTGCTTGGCCTCGAGGAACGCGTGGATCTGGTTCAACGGCGGCAGCTTCAGTTCATCGATGATCGAGGCCCCGGCAGAATCCTGCGGGGCACCGCCCTGCAGGCGGTCCTGCTCGGAGATCTCCCTGAGAGCCACGCGCTCGACGGTCACCTGCTTCTCGGCAGCCAGGCGGAGTACGTACGCCTTCTCCTCAGCCCGACGAGCCTGTTCGAGCTTCTCATCCGCCTGCCGCTTGTACTCCAGCGACATCTGCAACTCCTGCTGGAGTTCCGCGTGGACGTCTTCCCGGGCCCGGTCTCGCTCACTCTCCAACAGGGTGCATCGCTCCTGCAGGAACGACACGGTGTCCTCCAACTCCCGGCGCTGACGTTCAGATGCGGCGAGCCTCTCCATGGCCTCGATCTGCTGGACACGCGCATCGTCGAGCCGCAGATAGGCGGCCAAGGCAGGGTCGTCGGCCCGCCCCGGCGCAGATGACCGGACCGAGAGCTCGTGCTGCCGCTCGTTGTCCAGAGCTCTGGCCGCCTCCTGCGCGGCCTCCAGCAGGCGTAACCCGTCGACCAGACACCTCGCACGCTGGGTCGGCTCGCGCACATAGCGTTCCGCCACCCGTTCGACGAGGCCGACGGGCGGAAGCCTGCTGCCGTCGCGGAACTCGCTCCAAGAGGACTTGCCGTAGCGGAAGTCGGTCTCCAAGGTGCGTACAGCAACGCCGGCCGTGACCTTCCGCAGCCACCTGGCGAATGCGTCAGCCTGCTCCGTGCGTCCCTTCAAGGGCCCCAGCGGTCGCCCCATTTGCTGCCCCCTGACGCGCAACTTGTCCGCAGACAATGACGAGTTGTCCCAGATCTATGGCGACGGCCTGTGGGAACGCCGACCACTCACAGCGAACAATGACACCACGGGTGAACGTGGACCTCCAGCCGATCAGTCGATCCAAGGGGTTCACCGTGCCTGGTTCCAACTCGCCTCAGCCGCAGTCTCGCTCGTGGCCGTACGTGGTGACGGCCGTCGTGGTCGTGGCCGTCCAGCAAGGGTGGGATGCGCAGCATGTCATCACGCTCACCGTGAGCCTTCTCGTGCTGGTCGCTCTGGTGACCTCCGCCGGCGGTCGCTAGCGGCCGAGAAGCCGGGCACGCACATTCCTCCGGCGGCGCCGGCCGACGCAGTCGCACGCCCCAGCCGGATCGCCTGGCTCTCGCCCGCCCTGATCGCCGATCCGATCCCCCGCGATCCACGCTCACATCCCTGGGCAGCGCTACCGCGCCACCGCGCACGCGGGAGCTAGCCTGCCACCTGGGCAACCGACGACGAGGAGACACCGATGACGACCACCGCCCGCGCCACCTTGCAGCACGAGGACGAGCGGGTACGCGTCACCCGCTGGGACTTCGCGCCGCAGGAGAGCACCGGCCGCCATGTGCACGAGTACGCCTATGTCGTCGTACCCGTCACCGACGGGACGATCGACGTGATCACTCCCGACGGCACCGCCACCTCCTCACAACTGCGGTCGGGCGAGTCCTACGCCCGCCCGGCCGGCGGCGAACACGAAGTCGTCAACAGCGGCACCGGCCCGCTGACCTTCGTCGAGATCGAACAGAAGTAGCCGACGACTCCGCACTCACCCACCGGAAGGGCGTCAGCCGGCCGGTTGGCGGTCTGATTGGGCCGGGGGGTGTGTGCTGCTGTTGGCCCCGGCAGGCCCGGCTGCAGGTGGGCGTAGCCCGGCCAATGCAGAACACGGTGTTTCGTCCGGCACCCGTTTGAGGGTCCCCCTGATGAGTGAAGTGGCCGTCCCGCTCGCCCGTAAATGATCTAGGTCGGGGCACATGCGCGGCCGCCTTTCGGCGCCTTTGGGCTGTATGTCCCCTCTGTGGTGTCAGTCGGCCCATCCCTCTGTTCAGGAAGGTCTTCAGCATGCCCCGATCCGGTTGGCGCTCGCTGCGTCGCTCGTCCGTCCTTGTGGTGGCGGCCGCTGCCCTTGCCGCGGCCCCGGTGGCCGCGTCGGCCCATGCGGGCGATCCGGCCGTGCCGAGCTGGGGGGGGGCAGGCCGTACCGGGCAACTCGGCAACGGCACTCTGGCCGACAGCCTCTCCCCGTCCTCGGTCACCGACCTCGTGCGCAGTGACGTCGACCAGATGTGGGCCGGCGGCACCTCCTCGGCCGACTCCTTCGCCCTCGCCCGTACCGGTACGACGGTCAAGTCCTGGGGCCACAACTCCTCCGGCCAGCTCGGCAACTCCTCCACCGAGTCCGCCACCGAACCCGTCGACGTCGACTGGGTGGAAGGCGTCTCGGACATCGAGGCCGGCGCCTTCCACAACTACGTCACCACCAGCGACAGCCACGTCTGGGGCTGGGGCAACAACCAGTACGGCCGGCTCCTGGAGTCCGACGAGGCCTTCGACTCCAACGTCTCCCGCACCACCCGCACCGCCCCGGTCAGCCACACTCCCCGAACCGGGCACAGCCAGGACTCTGAGCGCCGTACCTGGCCACACGGGCCGAGTACGGCGCGTCCAGGAGCGGCACGCCGCGGCTGCCGCCTGACCTCGTCCACCGTTCCCCAGCACCGGTGCCGTGGCACAGTGGCACCATGTGCGGCCGCTACACCTCCACCCGCAGTCCTGAGGACCTGACCCGGCTCTTCCAGGTCACCGACTGGCGCCCCGACGAAGCACTGCAGCCCAGCTGGAACGTCGCGCCGACCGACGAGGTCTACGCGGTCCTCGAACGCGCCGCGCGGGATGACGGTGACGAAGTGCACCGTGAACTGCGGGCGCTCAAGTGGGGTCTGGTGCCGTCGTGGGCGAAGGACCCGAAAGTCGGCTCCCGGATGATCAACGCACGGGTCGAGACGATCCATGAGAAGCCCGCCTACCGGCGTGCCTTCGCCAGGCGCCGCTGCGTACTGCCGGCCGACGGCTTCTACGAATGGGAGCCGGTGAAGGACGAGCAGACGGGCAAGACCCGCAAGCAGCCGTACTTCATCCACCCCAGCGACGGCCGGCTGATGGCCATGGCCGGTCTCTACGAGTACTGGCGCAACCCCGACGTCACCAGCAACGACGACCCCACCGCCTGGCTCATGACCTGCACGATCATCACCACCGAGGCAACCGACGCAGCAGGCCGCGTCCACCCGCGCATGCCACTGGCCCTCACCCCCGACCACTACGACGCCTGGCTCGACCCCCACCACCAGAACACCGAAGACCTCCGCGCCCTCCTCTCCCAGCCCGCGAACGGCCAACTCGACGCCCGGCCCGTCTCCATGGCCGTGAACAACGTCCGCAACAACGGCCCGCACCTCCTGGACCAAGTCACCTGACACGCTCACGCAGTCCCCCAATAGGGCGATTGGGCTGTGGAGGTCGGGCGCTGCAACCGACTGGACGGCGCCGCAGACTGCATGGTGGGGGGCATGATCGGGACCGTCATCGCGATCCTCGGCCTGGTCGTGTCGGTGGCAACCGCTGTTGTCGGCTACCGCCACGGCCACCGCACCGAGAGAGCTCAGCGGATGCGCGATGAGCGTGAGGAGCGGACTCGGAGACGGCGCGAGGAGGAGGCGGCGCGGACGGAACGGATCCGGCAGGCGAGCTGGATCTCGAGTTACATCGAGGCCGACGGCGATCGTGTCACGGTGTGCAACGGCAGTAGCCAGCCTGTCGGAGATGTTCGTGTCTTCGCCGGGGAGGTTGCACTTCGACCGGACCGCGTCCGGCTGCTGATGCCGGGCGGATGCTCGACGTTCGCCCTTCTCCCGGAGGGCACGGGCCGCGAGTTCGATCCCGCAGGGATGGCCGTGGAGTTCACCGATGTGGCGGGCCGTGCCTGGCGGCGCACCGCCGATGGAAGGCTCCGCGAGCGGGTTTCCCCCGAGAGCGACCCGCCGCTGTGGGGCCCGCCCATCGTCCCGCTCGTCGAACCCTATCGGAACCCCCTTCCGGAAGCCGGACACAGCCACACCGGCGGCGGCGCCGTCCTGCGGCCTGAGGCCCCGCCTTCAGGGCCGCTCAACCCGCCTGCTCAGCCGCCGCCGGCCCCGGCCCCCGCGCCGGCCGGCGGTGGAGACACCCACGGTCAGGGCGGCATCTCGTGGCGCACTGTGTTCGTCCTCGGCTGTCTCGGCGCCGCGGCCGCCCTCGCGTACCTCATCGCACGGCTGGTCTGAGCCGGCAGACGCCTGGTATCCGCTGCGAGTGGGCGTGACCTGTTCGGCGGTCAGCCGGGGCATCCTGGCCACCGACGCCCGGGAGCCTCTCCTGGCGGCGGCACGACGCACGTTCGGTGCCGCGCACGGCACCCGAACCGCCGGAGGTTCTCCGCGACGACGAAGCGGCCGTGTCCGGGGGCCCGACCGGGCCGCCGGGCTCCGCGGCTCTGACCGGATTTCCGTGAAGCCCAGGTTCGCCCAGCCCCTGGCCACAGCGGAAGCCCGGTCTGGTTCACCGGTGCGCCTATCCGGGTCACGTCCGGACGTCCCCCGAGCGAGAGACGCGAAGTGGGGGAAGTCGATTCGCACAAGGTGACCTTGGGATCCAGGAGGAGATCAGCTATGTATGCAGTGATTCGACGTTACGAAGGAGTGACCGACTCTGCCGAGGCGGGACGGCGAGTGGACGAGGGATTCGTACCTCTCCTCCGCCGAGTCCCCGGCTTCGTGGCCTACTACTGGGTGGATGCCGGAGACGGAGTGATGGTCTCCACCAGCGTCTTTGAAGACCGATCCGGGGCCGAAGAGTCGATCGAGCGGGCGGCGGACTTCGTGAGGGACAACCTCGCGTCGCTGCTCCCCAACCGTCCTCAGGTCACGGCCGGCACGGTCGTGGCTGCTGGATAGCGGCCTGCGGAGTCGGCCCAGGAGAGGGCCGCCCGATGGACAGTCAGCAGCAGGCACTGGTGGCCGGTCCAGGTTGCGCGTAGCGCAGCCCCAACACGAGTCCTCTACAGGTTGGTATGCCCTGGTTCGCCGATAGTTTCCATCCCATCCCAACAGAGGCGGAGAGGCCGTGAAGACGAGAACCGCGACCGTGTGGTTCACGCCGGCGTTGCGCACGCTCACAGTTCTCCTCGGCGCGGGGTCATTCGGACTAGGGGCACATGCGGTCTTCGCGACCCAGAACGGGACCGGCGCCGCAGCGTTGATCGTCTTCGGGGGCGTCCTCCTTCTCCTCGCTCTACTGGGCAGTCGCGTCGAGAGCCTCGAGTTCGGAGGGGCCACCCTGAGGCTTCGGGCCGCCGCAGCGGAGAGGTTCGCACTGGCGGAGGAGTCCGAACGTCTGGGCGACGTTGCCACGGCTCATCAGTTGCGTGCGGAGGCGAGGACGCTGCTGGACGCTGCGGGGCCCATCGCCGCCGACTACGGCTCAGTGCGTGGATCGATGCGCCCCGGTGCCGCGCGCACCCAGGCTCTGGAAGACGTGATTGCCCGCGCGCGCCGCTTGGCGCAGGAGCAGTCCTTCGAGTCGGCCGAAGTCTCGCGCTGGTTGCGGGAAGGTACGGAGGAAGAGCGCATCACGGCCTTGGCGATGATGCAGGCCAAGCCTGAACTCCAGAACTTCGAAGCCACCCTCGCCGCCATCAGGCACCCGCGCACCCCCTTCGAGCAGTACCACGCGATGCGGCTCGCGGTGCAGATGGTCGACGGACTCGACGGAGGCCAGGCCAGGAGGCTGGCTGAAACAGTGGAGAGCCAGAGGGGTGTCCGCTTCCGAAGAGACTCAGACCGCGCGAGGCTTCGTGAGGAGATCCTCCGGAAGGTACGCGGTCGCTCGTAGGAGCGGGATGGGGAGGCCCAACGAGCGGGCGTCTCGGACTCACCGCGTCCGGCTTCCGGAAGGCGATTCCGAGACGGTTCGACGAGAGGACGAGGGGGCGGGCTCCACAGCGGCGAGTCGCCCTCCGGGCAATCGACTCGCGCAGCCCGTGGGGCGTGGGAAGTCGGTGACCTTGCCCGGCATGTCGAGGGCGACCGGGCAGTTCCGGGGCCGGGGCGTCCTCCTGCTGGATGGCGGGCCGTCGGGCATGAGGTGGGCGACGGCCGTACGGATCGCACTCGGGCTTCGCGACCAGATTCAGATTGGTCGTACGCCTACCGCCGGGGGCCGGTGTTCTGATGCGGGTCCTCACAGCGACCGACCGTGCAGCATCAAGGTGGTCGCGTGGACGTATGAGTGAGGCGCCCGGACGGCGCCGACTACGACGCTCCGCACGTGGCCAGCGCGGTTCGCGCGAGCTCGCGCAGCCAGGCGTGGGCGTGGTCGGTGTCGTAGCGCTGATGCCACGACAGGTAGATCGGTGCTGACGGCAGTTCGAGCGGGAGGGGGAGCACGACCAGGCCGAGGTCGGCGACCGCGGACCTCGTGGTGGCTTCGGGGACGCTGATCAGGAGATCGGAGCCGCGCGCGAACTCCAGCGCGGCCGCTTCCGTGGGCGCGGTCGCCACGACGCGGCGGGTGAGGCCGAGCCGCGCGAGGGCGTCGTCGAGGCCATTGCCGAGGTTTCCACGTCGCGAGACGGTGACGTGCTCAGCGGCGGCGTACTGCTCTGTGGTGACGGTCCTGACGCGGGTGAGGGGGTGCCCCTGCCTCGCGACGATGACGAGGCGGGTCTCACCCACCTTCTCGGCACGGATGTCCGGTGCGCTCGGGCCGTTGGCGTTCGCCTCCAGGTCGACGTCGCCGCGCCGCAACTCGGGGGTGTCGATGCTCGATTCCGCGACGAAGCGCAATCGCACGCCAGGCGCCTCTTCACGCACGGCCGAGAGCAGTGCGGGACCGCTCAAGGCGACCAGGGAATCGTGCCAGCGGAGTGTGAAGGTGCGCTCCAACGTTGCCAGATCGAGTTCACGGCTCGGTGCCAGCACGCCTTGGACCTGGTGCAGCAGCTCGTGCACCTGCTCCCGGACGGCGATCGCGTACGGCGTCGGGGTCATCGTGCGCCCGGTGCGCACCAGGATCTGATCCCCGGTCGTGCGCCGGATCCGGCCCAAACTCCGGCTCATCGCGGGAGCGGTGACGTGCAGGCGTGCGGCCGCCCCGGCCACGCTGCCCTCCTCCAGCAGCGCGTCGAGCGCGGCCAGCAGGTTCAAGTCCAATTGCATGTGAGTAATCCTAGCCGTGCTTCACATGCATTTGAAGTTAATCCGGGGGCTGCGTACCTTCGAGAGCAGAGCGCTGAACAGAGCGCACAGTTCGGCCCGAACGGCCCCATCACCGCCTCTTTAAAAGGGAGTTCGCCATGTCCGAAATACTTCAGACCACTGACGTCGCCACCTCCGACGCCGACCTGCTCGACCAGACCGCGATCGCCGTGCGCGCGGCAGGTTCGGCGCTGCGCGAGCGCTTCGGCAACGTGGTCCGCTACCAGACCCGCGAAGAGCTGATGCGCGCGCTCGCCGCCAACGACGACACGGCCCTCGACATCCTGCGCCCCCGCCTCACGCGCCTGCGCCCGGACGCCGGCTGGGTGGAGGACGAGCTGGACGGCGGGGCGCTGCCGCCCGGCGAATGGTGGGTCGTGGATCCGGCCGAAGGCAACGTCAACCACCTGCACGCCCTGCCGGAGTGGGCGGTGACCGCCACCCTCGTGCGTGAGAACCAGCCGGTGCTCACCGCGGTCCACCTGCCGATGACCGGCGAGACCTACACCGCGCTCACCGGCGCGGGCGCCTTCCTCGACGGTCGGCCGCTGCAGGTCTCCGGGGCCGAGGACCTCGGCCTGAGCATCGTGGCCACCAGCCAGGCCCGGCCGGACGAGGACGAGAAGGTCGTGCGGCGCGTCGGCTCCTCGATCACCGCGATGCTCTTCGACGCGCTCGTCGTCCGCACCGCCGTGCCCGCGACCCTGCACCTGCTGAACGTGGCAGCCGGCCGGATGGACGCCTTCTGGCAGTTCGCCGGCGCCCGCGCGGACCTGCTGCCCGGGGCGCTGCTCGTCACCGAGGCCGGCGGACAGATCTCCGACGCCGAGGGCCGCCCGTGGACCCCGCAGAGCGAGAGCTTCCTGGCCGCCGCGCCCGGTGTCCACGCCGAAGCCGTCGCCACGCTCTCACGCTGACCGCGCACGACAACCCGCACGCACGGAAGGACCAGATCATCATGACCACGATCGCAGTTCTCGGAAACGGCCGCGTCGGCGGCAACCTGGCCAGAGCCCTCACCCGCGCAGGGCATGAGGTGACCGTCGCGGACCGCGCGCCGGGCGCCGCCGCCGACGCTGCCCGGACAGCCCAGATCGTCATCAACGCCACCCCAGGCGCCGGCTCGCTGGACCGGCTCGTCGCCCTGCGCGAGGAACTGCGCGACAAGATCCTCGTCGACGTCTCCAACGCCACCGTCGACGGACCGGACGGACTGCCCGCCGAACTGATCTACCCCGGCTCGAGCCTCGCCGAGCAACTCCAGGAAGCGCTCCCCGAAACGCGCGTCGTCAAGACACTCAACACCATGCTCTTCCCGGTGATGACCGCGCCGGCCACGCTCACCCAGACGCCCGACGCCTTCCTCTCCGGCGAGGACCCGCAGGCCAAGCAGATCGTCCGCGAACTGCTCGTCAACCTCGGCTGGCGCAAGGAGTGGATCACTGATCTCGGCGGGATCCAGACCGCCCGCGCCACGGAGGCCGCGATTCTGTTCGTACCGCACGTGATCCGGTCCAGCGGATTCACGCCCTTCGCGATCTCGATCACCCGCTGATCCGCACACGGTGCACCGCCCCCGCTCTACGTGGATCACCGAGCCCTCCCCGGGCGGATTCGTGGACCCGCCCGCGAGGGCCCGAGGTCTGTGCACATGTGGAAGAGCCGGGCAGACCAACCACGACCGCGCGACGTCCACCAGCCGACCAGCCCGGGCCCCCGCCAATCCATCACTTCGAAATCACGCCGGTGGACCGGGGCTCAGTACACCGTTCCGTTGGCGCGCTTGCCGGGCGAGCTGGACAGGGAGCTGATGGTGTCGTGCTTGACCCAGCCGCCGGTCGCCGAGCCGTCTGGGCTTCGGTTGATGGACACCCCGTCGGAGTTCGCCTGGCTCGAGGAGTAGCTCATCGACTGGACCGTCGCTCCGGCCGAATCCCGCAGGATCACCTGGTCACCGCTGTTGGACAGGTTGAGGCCGCCAGTACTGGCTGCCGCCGCCGCGATGCCACCGGGGATCGAGGAGCCCGCACCGAACACGGTGATCGCCTTGCCGGGCTGCAGCGTCGTACCGGCCGCGAACGTGTGCCGCACCGCCGACCCGTCCTGGACGGTCCAGCCGGCGATGCTGATTGCCGTGCCACCGGTGTTCGCGATCTCGATGGCCTCGCCGGCGGTGCTGCTGCCCGGTTCGTTGGCCAGCACCTCGTTGATGATGACGTTGGCGGGTCCGCCGCCACCGCCGATGACGAAGTCGTAGCGAGCCAGCACCGGGTAGTGGTCGCTGGTCGTCGTCGGGTAGTTCGGGACATAAGGCTGGGGCTGGAAGGCGGTCGCCGAGCCGGCGACGTACTTCGCCTGCACCTCGTTGGTGGTGAGCTGGTGGTCGATGAAGTCCGGGTAGCCCGCCGTCGACGGCACGCCCGCCAGCGACAGGGCCCGCGTCGGGAAGGTGTAACGGGCCGCGTCGTTCACGAAGTTGGCGTAGGGCGAAGCCTTCTCGGGAGTGATGGAGGTGTCGACGTCGTCGTTCCAGTCACCGATGACGAAGACGTTCTGTGTGGGGTAGGTCGTGTCGAGGTAGGACTTGAGGGCCTGCGACGCGGGGTTGCGCAGGTTCCACGCATCCTGGGTGGACCCGGCCTTCGCGTGCAGGACGACGAAGACGAGGTCACGGGTGACACCGTCGAATGTGCCGCGCAACGTGAACTCCACCGGCGGGCGGCCGGCGAAGTTGCTGTTCTGGTTGGTCAGGATGACCTTCGCGCTCACCAGGGTGGCCATGCTGGAGCGCCAGACGAGGGCGACCTTCTGCTCGGTGTTGCCGAAGTCCGAGTAGTACTGCGCGCCGTTCGTCACGATCGGGTCGTTGGCCACGACCCCGGTGTACCCGGGCATGCCGGCCACGAGCGTGTCGAACGCCGAAGTGCTGACGACCTCGGAGAGGCCCCACACGTCCATGTCGGCGCCCGCCATGACGTCGCGGACGTTCCGCTGTTGAAGCGCCTCGTCGGTCGGGCCGAAGTCCGGCGCACCGAACCACTCGACGTTCCAGTTGCCGACGTCGAGCTGTGTCGGCGATCCCTGCGACGGAACCGAGGCGGCGGCATTCGACGCGGGGGCGGTGGTGAGCATGGCCAGCGTCACGGCGGCGGCCAGGCAGGCGGCGCCAAGCGTGGTGGTGCGGCGGGGGCGTCTGACAGGTAGGTGACGAGGTGACATGAGGGTGCCTTTCGCGAGCGGTTGCGGACGGTCGCGGTGCACCGCACCGGGTGTGTGTGTGTGGGGGACACGCCGTGGCGGCAGGGCAGTTCTAGGCGGGCCGGGTTGCACGCGGGGGACCGGAAGGTTTCCTCCGCATGTCACTTCTACGCGCGTTGCGCAGTGTGCACCGGGCGTCTATGCGGCGCCATACCTCCGACGGGGCCCAGCTGTTGAGGGGCGCTCCCCACGTCCTGTCCCCACGGCCTCGGATACCGGCCCATCCCCGGAACACATCATCCGATGTAACGGCCGCTACATTTCTGTGCGTGTCGAACAGTGAACCGGCGCCGGGCGAGCGGTGGCTCGTGCTTGTCGTCAAGATCCCCGCAGAACCGTCCCGCCACCGGGTCGCCGTCTGGCGCGAACTGCGCCGCATCGGAGCCCTCTCGATCGGGCAGGGCGTGTGGGCCGTGCCCGACGTGCCCGTCTTCGCCGACGGGGTCGCCCGAGCCCTGGAGCTGACCGAGAAGGCAGGCGGGCAGTCCCTCACCCTCAACGCCGCAGGGCGCGGTCCGGGCGACGCCGCCCGATTCCGGGAGCTCTTCAACGCCGCCCGGTCGGCGGACTGGGCCGAGTTCCGCGCCGACTGTGGGAAGTTCGAGGAGGAGATCGCCAAGGAGATCCGCAACGCCACGTTCACCCTGGCCGAGCTGGAGGAAGAGGAGCAGTCCCTGGAGCGGCTGCGCCGCTGGCACCGCGACCTGACCGCGCGCGACGTCTTCGGCGCCCCGGAGGCCGCCGAGGCCGCGGCCCGGCTCAAGACCTGCGCCGCAGTCTGTGAGGACTACGCCGAGCGCGTCTTCGCCGCCCTGCACGAGACCGCGGAGGACCCCCGATGACCGCCACCACGCCCACCGAAGTGCCGCCCGCGCGCCGCATGTGGCCTCTGTACGCAGCCGGGTTCACCACCGCGTTCGGGGCACACGGAATCGCCGCCAACCTCGGCGGCTTCTCCGACGATGCCGTCACTTCCCTGCTTGTCCTGGGCGGACTGCTCGCCCTGTACGACGGCGCCGAGGTCATCCTCAAGCCCGTCTTCGGCACCCTTGCCGACCGGATCGGCGCCAAGCCCGTCCTCGTCGGCGGCGTCGTCGCCTTCGCCGGCGCCTCCGCCCTCTACGTCATAGCCGACAGTCCCGGCTGGCTCTGGGCCGCCCGCCTCGGCCAGGGCGCCGCCGCCTCCGCCTTCTCTCCCTCCGCCTCCGCGCTCGTCGCCCGCCTCAACCCGGCGGCCAAGCGAGGCCGGGCCTTCGGCAGTTACGGTTTCTACAAGTCCATCGGCTACACCCTCGGACCCCTCCTCGGCGGACTCCTGGTCTGGGCCGGCGGACTGCGCCTCCTCTTCGTCGTGCTCGCCGCACTCGGCGCCGCAGTCGCCCTGTGGGCCGCCCTCTCCGTCCCGGCCGCGCCTCCCCTGCCCAAGCAGCGGCAGACCGTCCTCGACCTCGGGCGACGCCTGGCGGACCCGCTCTTCCTCGGCCCCACCGCCGCCCTCGCCGCGGCCACCGCAGCCCTCTCCGTCGGCGTCGGCTTCCTGCCCGCCACCGGCGCCGAGGCCGGACTCGGCACCATCGCCACCGGCGCCGCGGTCTCCGTCCTCGCCGCCACCGCCGCCTTCGTCCAGCCCGCCGCGGGCCGCGCCCTCGACAACGGGCGCCTGACCACCGGCACCGGCCTCGCGGCCGGCCTGGCCCTCACCGCCGGCGGCCTCGCCTGCGCCATGCTGCCCGGACTGGCGGGCGTCCTGACCGCGGCCACCCTGATCGGCGCCGGCACCGGACTCATCACCCCCCTCGGCTTCGCCGCCCTCGCGACCCGCACTCCTGAGGAGCGCATGGGGCAGACCATGGGCGCCGCCGAACTCGGCCGGGAACTCGGCGACGCCGGCGGGCCTCCTGGTTGCCGCCGTCGCGACCGCCGCCACGCTCACCTACGGCTACGCGGCCCTGGCCCTCCTCACCGCACTCGGCGCCATCCTCGCCTTCGCACACCGTTCCCCGTCCGTATCCGAGGCGGGCGCGCAGGCCCGAGACTGAGAGCCACGCCGAGCTCGGCCACCTCCTGGGCCGCGACGGGGTCGGCCCAGGAGGTGGCCTGCGGCTGGGAGCCTGGCGCTTGTGACCAGGGGGTGGCTGGGTGCAGCCGTCGCCAGGATTCGAACCTGGGTTGCGAAGCCGGGCGAACCGGCGTCCGGCGTCCTGGGCCGCTAGACGACGACGGCTGCCCGCGCAGCGTACAAAGGTGCAGCTCGTGGCCACACCCGACTATCGGTCAGCGGCCGGCGACGCGGACACGGAGAACGTAGGGCCGCCCGTTGCTGATCGCCTCTGCCTGTTCACGGAGGTCCGCCGTGGTGAAGCCGAGCAGTGCACGGTCGGCGGCCGCACGGAGCAGGGGGAGGATCTCACCGGTGGGCCGGCCGCGGTGCGTGGCGGCGAGTTCGGTGAACGCTTCCTGATAGGGCGCGCCGTACGCGCTGGCGCTGTCGGCCAGCAGGTGGTCCAGGTGCTGCCTGTCGACCCTGATCTCGCCCATGACCGCTCCCGTGCTCCGGCGGCCGGCACGTCCGGCCTGTGCTCACGACGCTACGAGGGGGGTCTGACAGTCCGGCCGTTCCGAGCGGTGACCAGGGCGTGCGCCTGGACCCTTCCCGTGGGGAGCCGGGAAGGGGCGGCGCGGCCCCGCCCGCTCGACGGCAGGCGGGGCCGACCAGGTACGCGATCCTTCTCCGGGGGTGGTCTGCGAGAACCGCGTGCGCACACCCTGCCACCGCGCCCCGGGTGGGCAACAGGGTCGTGCATGAAAGAACCTTCGGCATATGCGAAGCGCCCCGCCCGGTGCGTTGCCTCTAGAACTGGAAGGTGGCGCCGGTGCGTGCGTGCAGCTCGCAGTCGTTGCCGTAATGCTTCTTGAACGTCACGGGGGGCCGTTCCAGGTGAGAACACGCGGCCCCGCCGCCCGCCCTCGTCTTCGGCATGGACGAGAAGGGGCAGAGTCAGCAGCCAGGGCCGATCGCCGGAGACGATGTCAGGGCGAGCGCGGCGATCCGTAGCTCGGCCGCCCACGTCCGCTGGTCAAGCCCCAACGAGTACTCGATGCAGCACCCGCATGGCGGGATCAGCGATACGAACGATCGCTCCTCAACGGTTTCGGGCTCCGTCTCCCACCAGTCATCTGTCGCCAGATCAGCGGGAGCGATGTCCCCACGGATCAGCCTCGCCGCCAGCCGACGCAGCCCGTGACGCCGTGCCAGGCCCGGATCAGGCAACTCGATTCCGGCATCGGAGAGTGCTTGTTCGAACGCGTCGCGGATATCGCGGGCATCCGCGTTGCGAGGCAAACCGGCGAGCTCGCACAACGTCGGGGTGTCAAGGCCGGCCGCGAGTGCCTCGGCAGCAATCATCGGCAGGTCCTCCGGGCGGATCTCATCCACCCGATACCGGCACGCCACCTCACCCAGAGACGTGAGACCACTCCGGGTTGAGGATTCCGGTTCCGGTGTCGCGCCTGCTGTTCTCATGACTCGTACGATGCCAGCACCGTTCCCTAGGAGTGTTGCCCAGGGGCGGCGATCCGCTCGCCACTCACCCGGTGTGGGTTCGTCCGGGGCGACCTTCGTCAGGACCGTACTGAACTACGTCCGCTCTGCGGACTCCTGGGCGGCCTCGCGGTCGCCGGCGCTGACCAGCCCCGTCTCGTAGGCGACGATGACGGCCTGGACACGGTCACGGAGTCCGAGCTTGGCGAGGATGCGGGCGACGTGGGTCTTGACCGTCGCCTCGGCCAGGTGGAGGCGGGTGGCGAGTTCGGCGTTGCTCAGTCCTCGGGCCAGCAGGCCGAGGACCTCCAGTTCGCGAGGGGTGAGCGAGGCGAGGTCGCGGTGGAGGGCGGCGGTGTCGCTGCCGCGCTGGGCGAACCGCTGCACGAGGCGGCGGGTGATGGCCGGCGCCAGGAGAGCGTCGCCGGTACGGACGGTGCGGACGGCCGCGGCCAGGTACTCGGGGGTGACGTCCTTGAGGAGGAAGCCGCTGGCGCCCGCGGACAGCGCCGCGTAGACGTAGCGGTCGAGGTCGAAGGTGGTCAGGATGATGACGCGAGGATCGCCAGGCGCGCCGGTGAGGATGCGGCGGGTGGCCTCCAGGCCGTCCATCTCGGGCATCCGGATGTCCATCAGAACCACATCGGGCCGGGTGCGGCGGACCGCTTCGACGGCTTCAGCTCCGTTGGTCGCCTCGGCGACGACATCGATGCCGTCGGCGCTGAGGATCATCCGGAATCCGGTGCGGACCAGGGTCTGGTCGTCGGCGAGGAGCACACGCAGCGGCTCGGTCACGATGCCTCCAGGGGGATCAGCGCTTCCACACGGTAGCCGCCGGACAGGCGTCGGCCGGTGCGCAGGGTTCCGTCGTAGACGGCGAGGCGCTCCCGCAGTCCGATCAGGCCCCGGCCGTTTCCGGCGGGCGTGCCCGCGCCCGGGCGTCCACCGGTGTCGGTGACTTCCACCAGGAGCCGCTCCGGGCCGTATGCGACGGTCACCGCTGCGGTGGCACCGGACGCGTGCTTCACGGTGTTGGTCAGGGCTTCCTGGACCACGCGGTAGGCGGCGAGTTCGAGGCCTGGCGGGAGGGGACGGGGCGGACCGGTCACGGTCAGGTCGACGGGCAGCCCGGCGTCCCGGACCCGTCCGACCAGCGCCTGCAGCTGGCCCAGGCCGGGTTGCGGGGCCAACTCCCCCGCCGTGTCGGCCAGGTCCGCATCTCCGTCCGTCCCCTCGCCCTCGTCAGCCATCGTGAGCAGGCCCATGACGTGGCGCAGCTCGGTCATGGCTGCCCGTCCGCCCGCCTCGACGGCGAGCAGTGCCTCGCCGGCCTGCTCGGGTGAGGTCTTCATGATCTTGCGGGCGGCGCCCGCCTGGATGATCATCACGCTGACGTTGTGGGTGACGACGTCGTGCAGTTCGCGGGCGATCCTGGCCCGCTCGTGCTCCACGGCCCGGCGCAGGGCCTCGGCCTGTTCGCGTTCCAGGGCGGACAGTCGGGTGCGGCCGTCGTCGGTGCGGAGCTTCCAGGTACGCAGGCCGACGGCGGCCACGGCCATCGGGGCCAGGATCAGCAGGGCGATGTACTCGTTGGGGACGATCGGTGTCACCGAGTTCCCCGAGGTGCCGACCAGGACGACCGACACCGGCAGCGCCGCCAGGGTCGCCACCCGGTACGGGCTGTAGACGGCGGCGCTGTAGACGGCGATGACGAACGCGTAGAAGGTGAGCCGCATGACGCTGTGCGGTGTCGCCAGTGTCGCGGCCGTCACGACGCACAGCACGGCGAGCGGGTAGCGGCGACGCAGCGCGAGGGCGCCCGAGGCGGTGGCCGCGAGGGTCACCATGAGGGCCAGGCCACCGGCACCGGACGGGCGCGGCACGACGTGCTGCACGCCGGGTGCGATCTCACGCACAACGACGTTGTCGACGTTGTCGATGCCGTAGTAGACCGTGGCGATTCCGAGTGCCAGTGCCACCAGCGCGTCGAACTGCCAGGCGCGCCGGGTGGGCCGCAGCGGTGGACCGCTCGGAAGCCTGGCGTCGCGGACCGTCCGGCGGGCGACTTCACGCAGCCGCTCCAGCGTCGTACGTACGTCCATCACCGGTTCATTGTCGCCGCCGCGCGGATCCGCGGAATCCGTCCCGGTGGTCATTTCGCACGGCACCGGATACATCACTCGCCTACATCGGAAGGATGACGATTCCGGGGCTCGTCCCAGCGCGGTACCGCAAGGGGTTCGGGCGGGCGACGCGTGCGGGCCGGGTCCGCTCCTAGCGTTCACGCAGCCAACTGCCCCTGCCCAAGGAGCCTCCCATGACCATGCCGGTGATCGAACTGCGCGGAGTGAGCCGCCGATACGACGACGGCCCGCCCGCTCTGCACGAGGCGTCGCTGACCGTGCGGCCCGGCGAGGCCGTCGCGATCCTCGGCCCTTCCGGCAGCGGCAAGTCCACGCTGCTGAATCTGATCGCAGGCCTGGACCGGCCGGATACGGGGACCGTCACCGTGGACGGGGTGCGGGTGGACCAGCTGGGCGAAGCCGGATCGGCGCGCTACCGGCGATCGAAGATCGGCATGGTCTTCCAGTTCTTCAACCTGCTCGACGATCTGACTGTGGCGGACAACGTCGTCCTGCCCGCGCGGCTCGCGGGTGTGGCACGTGGCGAGGCCGACCGTCGGGCGGCGGAGCTCCTGGAGGTCCTCTGCATCGACCGGCACGCCCGCGCCTACCCGGGACGGCTGTCCGGCGGCGAGCGGCAACGCGTCGCGGTGGCCCGCGCGTTGATGAACCGGCCGGCTCTGCTCCTCGCCGACGAACCGACCGGGGCCCTGGACACGGCTGCTGGAGAGGACGTCAGCAGGCTGCTCGCCGATCTCCATGCCGAGGGCCAGACCATCGTCGTCGTCACCCATGACCTGGCTTTGGCCCGGTCCTGCACGAACCGTACGGTCCGGATCGCCGACGGCCGGATCACCGAGGACAACCGGTCGCACACCGTCTCTTCGGAGGCCGTCCGATGAGCGCGCTCGGCAAGGTGGTGCGCTCTGGCGTGGGACGACGCCGGGTGCAGACGCTGGTGATCGGGCTCGCCACGATGATGGCGGTGGCCGCCTCCGTCCTCGGCGGATCGCTGCTTGTCGTCTCCGGCGCGCCCTTCGACGACGCCTTCGCCCGGCAGCACGGCGCGCACCTGTCCGTGCAGTTCGACGCGGGCGAGGTGAGTGCCGGGCAGTTGTCGAAGTCCAAGGACGCCGAAGGGGTGAGCAGCGCGGCGGGGCCGTTCCGTACGGCGACGGTCTCCCCGCGGCCGGGCTCGGCCACCCCGGGGTGGCCGATGACCGTCGTCGGCCGGGGCGATCCCGGCCGGGACGTGGACGAGGTGGTGCTGCTCGACGGGCGGTGGCCCACGCGCTCCGGTGAGATCGTGCTGTCCGCGGACTCCTCCCTCATCCCGACCATGGGCATGAAGATCGACTTCCCCAGTCTGTCCGGCGGTCCGACACTGACGGTGGTCGGCGTGGCCCGGTCGGTCACGCGGACCGCCGACGCCTGGGTGGTTCCGTCCCAGATGCCCGCGCTCACCGCGCCCGGCAGCGGCGGCTACCAGATGCTCTACCGCTTCACCGACGCGGGCACCGCCGCGCAGATCGCCGCGGGCGGCAAGGCCGTGATCCAATCCCTGCCGCCGGGAGCGGCCGTCGGCGAACAGTCGTGGCTCACCGTCAAGAAGGCCGCCGAGCGCGACACCGCCGTCTACGTCCCGTTCCTCACCGCGTTCGGGGCCCTCGGCATGGCCATGTCGGTACTCATCGTCGGCAACGTCGTCGCATCGGCGGTCGGCCTGGGGACGCGCCGCATCGGCATTCTCAAGGCCATCGGTTTCACCCCGGCCCAGGTCGTACGCGCCTACGTCGGCCAGGCGCTGATCCCGGCCGGGGTCGGCACGGCCCTCGGCGTCTTCGCCGGCCACCTGCTCGCCGTCCCCGTACTGGCCGAGACCCAGGAGGTCTACGGCACCTCGTCCCTGGCCATCGCCGGCTGGGTCGACCTGGCGGTGATCGCCGGGGTGCTCGGCCTGGTGGCGGCGAGCGCGTGGGCGAGTGCGTGGCGGGCCGGCCGATTGCGTACGGTCGACGCGCTGGCCGTCGGGCGCACCGCTTCGGCGGGGCGCGGCCGGTGGGCTGCCCGCCTGGCCGGACGGCTGCCGTTGCCGCAGCCGGTCGCCCTGGGTCTGACCCGACCGTTCGCACGGCCGGCCCGCGCGCTGGCCATGGGCACGGCGATCGTGTTCGGCGCCATCGCCGTCACGTTCACCGGGGGAATGAGCGCCTCGCTCGGCGGGGTGATGAAGGCCAAGGCCCACGACGCCGCCGATGTCGTCGTGCCCGCGCCCTTGCCGGACTTCGGACCCCAAGGCCCTGGCCCGGGTCCCGGTCCCGACAATCAACCCAAGGCCGATCCGGCTGCGGTCGCCGCGTCGATCGAGGCCACCGCCGGAACCGGAAAGCACTACAGCGCCGCGACGGTACGGGTGGCCGTGTCCGGCCTGACCGGCACCGTCGACGTGATCGCCTTCACCGGCGACGCTTCCTGGGGCGGCTACACGATGGTCTCGGGCCGCTGGATCGACAACCCCGGCGAAGCCGTGGTCCCGACCCCCTTCCTGGCCTCCACCGGCACCCGCATCGGCGACACCGTCACCCTGGACGGCCTGGCCGAGCCGGTCGCGGTCCGGATCGTCGGCGAGGTCCTCGACCCCCGCAACGACGGCATGCAGGTCTTCACCGACGCCTCGACCCTCACGGCCGCCCATCCCGAACCGACGGAAACGAGCCATCACATCGCGGTCACGTCAGGCACCGACGTCACCGCCTACGTAGACGAGCTGAACAAAAAGCTGGCACCCCTGGGGGTCAGTGCCCGGGCCGGCGGGCTCGACGCAGGCGGCGACATGGTCGTCACGCTCAACGCACTCTCCGCGATCCTCACGCTGATGCTCGTCGCCGTCGCCGCGCTCGGCGTCCTCAACGGAGTGTTGCTCGACACCCGCGAGCGAGTCCGGGAGATCGGTGTGCACAAGGCGCTCGGCATGACTCCCCGGCAGACCATCTCCATGGTCCTCACCTCGGTCGCCCTGACCGGACTGGTCGCGGGAGCTCTGGGCGTGCCGCTCGGCGTAGCCCTGCACGGCTGGGTCGTCCCCGCTATGGGCGACAGCGTCGGGCTCCGTCTCCCCGATTCCGTCATCGCCGTCCACCAAGGAGTCGAACTGCTCCCGCTCGCCCTCGGCGGCCTGCTCATCGCCGTCCTCGGTGCGCTCCTGCCCGCCGGCTGGGCCGCCAGGGCCCGAACGGCCACGGCCCTGCGCACCGAATAGGAGCCCTGGCCCCGGAGCGAGTCCTCGCGATCGTGGTCCTGCACAACGCGTACGCTCCGTACAAGGACGCTTTCCTGGTCGGCAGCGGCCTCGGCAGCAACATCCTCATCCGCCACGGGCAGCTGGCGAAGCCGCCGGCCTTGCGGCGGGAGAGCCGGCCGCCCCCTCCCCGCTGGATGTGTGCGCGGCGGGGAGAGGGCGGTCATGCGCAGGTGAACCGCAAGGATGGGATCCGCAGGTCCTTGGCACAGCAGGCGGCTGCGCGGTCATCAGTGACCGCGGGCGATCCAGTCGTCCAGGTGCGGGCTCTCCGCGCCGATGGTGGTGGAGTCACCGTGACCGGTGCGTACGACGACGGCCGGCGGGAGGGTGAGCAGCTTGTGCCGGATGGAGTCGATGATGGTCGGGAAGTGGGAGAAGGACCGTCCGGTAGCGCCGGGCCCGCCTTGGAAGAGCGTGTCGCCGGTGAAGACGGTGTTCAGCGCCGGGGCGTACAGGCAGACCGAGCCGGGGGTGTGACCGGGCGTGTGCAGGACCTGGAGGGCGACTCCGGCGATCTCCAGCATCTGACCGTCGTCGAGGTAGCCGTCGGGCAGCCGGGCCGGGTGGGTCTGCTGCCACAGCGGGAGGTCGTCGCGGTGCAACAGGATCGGTGCGGAGGTGGCGTCGGCCAGGGTGGGGGCGTTGTCGACGTGGTCGTTGTGCGCGTGGGTGGAGATGATCGCACGCAGCGTACGCCCGCCGAGTGCGGCCTCGATGGCGTCGGCGTCGTGGGCGGCGTCGATGACGATGGCCTCGGTGTCGTCGCCGACGATCCAGACGTTGTTGTCGACCTTCCACTCGCCGCCGTCGAGGGCGAAGGTGCCGGAGGTGACGAGTCGGTCGATGCGGGTCGCCATCAGAAGACCACCACCGAGCGCAGGACGTCGCCCTCGTGCATCCGGTTGAACGCCTGCTCGATGTCGCCGAGGCCGATGGTCTCGCTGACGAAGGCCGCGAGGTCGAGGCGGCCCTGCTGGTGCAGGTCGATGAGCATCGGGAAGTCACGGGAAGGGAGGCAGTCGCCGTACCAGGAGGACTTCAGCGCGCCGCCGCGGCCGAAGACGTCCAGGAGCGGAAGGTCCAGCTTCATGTCCGGGGTGGGAACACCGACCAGGACGACCGTGCCGGCCAGATCGCGGGCGTAGAACGCCTGCTGGTACGTCTCGGGGCGGCCGACCGCCTCGATGACGACATCGGCACCATGGCCGCCGGTGAGGGCGCGAATCGCCTCGACGGGATCCGTGGAGCGGGAGTTGACGGTGTGAGTGGCGCCGATCGTCTTGGCCATCTCCAGCTTGCGGTCCTCGATGTCCACCGCGATGATCTTCGCCGCGCCCGCCAACCGGGCCCCTGCGATCGCAGCGTCCCCGACGCCGCCGCAGCCGATGACCGCGACGGAGTCGCCTCGGCCGACCTGGCCGGTGTTGATGGCGGCGCCGATACCCGCCATCACACCGCAGCCGAGAAGACCGGCGACGGCCGGGGAGACCCCGGCGTCGACCTTCGTGCATTGGCCCGCGGCCACGAGGGTCTTCTCGGCGAAGGCACCGATACCCAGGGCCGGAGCGAGCTCGGTGCCGTCCAGCAGAGTCATCTTCCGCTTGGCGTTGTGCGTGTCGAAGCAGTACCAGGGGCGCCCGCGCAGACAGGCGCGGCACTGGCCGCACACCGCACGCCAGTTGAGAATCACGAAGTCCCCAGGCGCGATGTCGGTGACGCCCTCACCGATGGACTCCACGACGCCCGCGGCCTCGTGGCCGAGCAGGAACGGGAAGTCATCGTTGATGCCGCCCTGCTTGTAGTGGAGATCGGTGTGGCACACCCCGCACGCCTGGATCTTCACCACCGCCTCGCCGGGGCCGGGGTCCGGAACGATGATCGTCTCCACCCTGACAGGCTCGTTCCTGCCCGGTGCGATCACTGCTTGAACTTGCTGGGACACCCTGTCCACCTTGCCGTTGTCGTGAATGGGCCTGCGCGCCAAAGCCGTGTCGCAGGCAGCGACTCCGACCGCGCAGGACTGCGCCCGATCCGCAGCGAGACCATCCTCGCTGCTGATCGGGCTGCCCGTCACGGTGACATGGGCTCCGCCGGCCTGAACCACCGCGGGACCGGGCACCCTGGCCGACCTTCGCACGGACCGCGTCGCTGAGTGCGCGCAGCGCCTGCACGCCGACGCATACATCAACGTGCAGGGCGACGAACCGTTCATCTCCCCCGCCGCGATCGATTCGGTCTCCGAAGCCCTGGAGCACCTGGCACCGGACACACTCGCGGTGAACGCGTACACGGAGTTGACAGACGTCGGCGCGGTCCTGGACCACAACGTCGTGAAGGTCGTCGTCGATGCAGATCGCAACGCCCTGATGTTCTCCCGCCAGCCCATCCCCTACCCGCGGGGCGACCGACCGAGATACCTGCGGCAATTCGGGCTCTACGGCTTTACCGGAACGGCCCTCAGACTGTTCCGACAACTCCCGCACGGACCGTTGGAGCGAACCGAGGGCGTGGAGATGCTGCGCTTCGTCGAACACGGGCACCGCGTACAGATGCTCTCCGTCGTGGACGACGGGCTAGGGCCTGTCCGGCGGATCAGGGTCGGATAGGCCGCGGCGTCTGGTGCGGTGCATCGCAAGGCGCCGGAGCGTCTCGATAGCGGAGCTAT
>NZ_JBEZYN010000035.1:0-53834 GCF_040638605.1 Streptomyces sp. NPDC026092 | reverse complement strand
AGGGGGGACCCTGTGGGAGAGTAGGACGCCGCCGAACAATCATTGTGGGAAAGCCCCGCACCTTATGGTGCGGGGCTTTTCTGCGTTTACGGCCCGCCTATCGTTGAGCCATGCGCTATGAC
Source organism: Streptomyces sp. NPDC026092 (assembly GCF_040638605.1). Taxonomy (NCBI): domain Bacteria; kingdom Bacillati; phylum Actinomycetota; class Actinomycetes; order Kitasatosporales; family Streptomycetaceae; genus Streptomyces; species Streptomyces sp. NPDC026092. The sequence continues at coordinate 53,712 of NZ_JBEZYN010000035.1, read as the reverse complement.
CTGGTCGTCTTCGACAACGACGGTGTGCTCGTCGACAGTGAGCCCCTCGCCAACACCATCCTGGCCGGCTATCTGACCGAGCTCGGGCACCCCACCTCCTACGAGGACTCCCTGCGCGACTACATGGGCGCCGCCGTCCATCGCGTACACGATCTGATCCACGAGCGGACCGGGCAGCGGCTGCCCGCGGACTTCGACGAGACGCTGCACGCCCGCACGTTCGCCGCCTTCGAGCGGGAGTTGGAGCCCGTCGCCGGGGTGACCGAGGTGTTGAAGCAGCTCGTCGCGGACAGGGTTCCGTACTGTCTCGCGTCCTCCGGGTCCCATGAGCGGATCCGCGTCGGGCACCGGAAGACCGGGCTCGACGCGTGGTTCCGGGACGAGAACATCTTCAGCGCCGAGGACGTCGGTCGGGGCAAGCCGGCGCCCGACCTCTTCCTCCGTGCCGCCGAGCGGATGGGCGTCGCGCCCGAGCGGTGTGTGGTCGTCGAGGACAGCCGGCTCGGGGTCCAGGCCGCGCTGGCCGCCGGGATGGACGTGTACGGGTTCACCGCGATGACGCCTGAGGACCGACTCGTCGGGGCCAACGGGTACTTCGGTGGGATGGCCGAGCTTCCGGCGATATTGGGTCTGTGATCCATCTACCCATGGGTAGATCCGGGGCCTACTCTGTGCCGCCATGACGGATGCGCGGGTGCGGCGTGGGCGGGGATCCCTGGCGGTCAGCTTCTTTGTGCAGGGAGTGACGTTCGCGCTCCTGGTGACCCGAATACCGGCGATCCAGGACCGGTACGGGATCTCCGACGGGCTGCTGCCCGTGTTCCTCGCCGCCGTGCCGATCCTCGCCGGTGTGTCCAGTGTGGCCACGGAGAAGGTCGTGGCGCGGGTGGGGCCGGGCGTGGTGCTGCGGTGGGCTCAGCCGCTCGTACTCCTCGGCCTGCTGGCCGTCGGAGCGGGGACGGAGCTGTGGCAGGCCGCCCTCGCCCTCGGCGTCTTCGGGCTCGCGGTCGGTGCCCTGGACGCCTCCATGAACATGCTCGGGGTGAGCCTCCAGCGGGCGTACGGGCGGAGCATCATGCTCGGGTTCCACGCCGCGTACAGCCTGGGCGGGATCGCCGGGGCCTCGCTGGCCTGGGCCGGGGCGCACTGGGATCTGCCGCTGTTCGTGTCCTACCTGCCCGTGGTGGCGGTGCTCCTGCCGGCGGCGTTCGTGGGGAGCCGGTGGTACTTCGGTGGGGAGACCGTCACCCCGTCCGTTGATATCGGCAAGGGCGAGAGTGGGGGCGTCGCCTTCACGTTGCTGTTGCCGCTCTGTCTCGTCATGACCTTCGCGTACATCGGCGACTCGACCGTCTCCAACTGGAGCGCCAAGTACCTCCAGGACGTGCTCGGCAGCTCGGAGGAGCTGGCGACCGTGCCGTACAACGCGTACATGGTCACCACGCTTCTCGGGCGGGCCGTGGGGGACTTCGGGGTGCGCCGACTGGGGGCCACGGCCGTCGTGCGGGGTGGGGCGGTCCTGGCGGCGCTGGGGTTCGCGGTGGTCGCGGTGGCGCCGGGGGCCTGGGTGGGGATGGCCGGGTTCACGGTCCTGGGGCTCGGGCTGAGTGTGATCGTGCCGCAGACGTTCGCGGCGGCGGGGCGGCTCTTCCCCGGGGCGAGCGACGCGGCGGTCGCGCGGCTGAACGTCTTCAACTACGTGGGGTTCCTGATCGGGTCCCCGTTGGTGGGGGCGCTCGGGGACGCGTGGAGCTATCGGGGGGCGATGCTCGTGCCGATGGTGCTGGTCCTGGTGACGGTGGTGTACGCCACGTCGTTCGGTTCTCGGGCGGCCCGATACGGTGGCGGGCATGAGCGGCCGCGCACTGTTGATGTGGGATGAAGCTGTCACGCAGTACGACTTCGGGTCCCAGCACCCGATGGATCCGGTTCGGCTCGCGCTGACCATGGGTCTGGTGCGGGCCTACGAGCTCGACCGTGCCGTGGACGTGGTGGCGGCGAAGCCGGCCGGTGACTCGACGCTGCGGCTCGTTCACCGCGAGGACTATGTGGCGGCCGTGCGGGCCGCCTCGGCGAACCCGAGGGCCGCGGACCAGGCGTACGGGCTCGGTACGGTCGACGACCCGGCGTTCTCCGGGATGCACGAGGCGTCCGCGCTGATCGCGGGGCAGTCGGTCGGGGCGGCGGAGGCGGTGTGGCGCGGGGAGGCCGCGCACGCGGTGAACTTCGCGGGCGGGCTGCACCACGCGATGCCGGGCTCGGCGTCCGGGTTCTGCATTTACAACGACGCCTCCCTGGCGATCGCCCGGCTGCTGGAGCTGGGCGCGGAGCGGGTCGCGTACGTGGATGTGGACGTGCACCACGGGGACGGGGTGCAGGCGGCGTTCTGGGAGGACCCGAGGGTCCTGACCATCTCGCTGCACGAGCACCCGCGGACGCTGTTCCCGCAGACCGGGTGGCCGGAGGAGACGGGTGCGGCAGGTCCCGGCGAGGGGTCCGCGGTGAACGTGGCGCTGCCGGCGGGGACCGGGGACGCGGGGTGGCTGCGGGCCTTCCACGCCGTCGTACCGGAGCTGATCGCGGACTTCCGGCCGCAGGTCCTGGTGACGCAGCACGGCGCGGACACGCACTTCGAGGACCCGCTGGCGCATCTGGCGGTGTCGCTCGACGCGCAGCGGGCGGTGCAGGTCGCCTGTCATGAGCTGGCCCACGCGCACGTGGACGGCGGGAAGTGGGTCGCGCTGGGTGGCGGCGGGTACGCGGTGGTGGATGTCGTACCGCGGTCGTGGACGCATCTGGTGGGGATCGCCGGGCACGCGGAGATCGATCCGGCGTCGGAGATCCCGTCGTCGTGGCGGGACCTGGTCTACGCGCGGACGCGGCAGCCGGGGCCCGCGCGGATGACGGACGGGCGGTGGCCGGTGGGCTGGCGCGAGTGGGAGGAGGGGTACGACCCCGCCGACCGGCTAGACCAGGCGGTGCTCGCGACGCGGCGGGCGTCGTTCCCGCTGCGGGGGCTGCTCGCGTAAGCCGGCTCGCAGCTGGTCGGCGGTTACGCCGACTGTGGGGTATCGGACGGGTTTTGGCCCCTCGTCAGGTGTGCTGCGTCAGCATCGAGAGGTGCTGAGTACCGGGGCGCTGCGGGCGCATCTGTTGGCGGCGGGGTTGGCCGGGACGGTGGCGACCTCGCGGGAGGAGAGTCTGCGCAGCTATCGGCTCTTCGCCGCGCGGGATCCACGGGTGATGCTGGGTCTCGACCCCGAATGGGGCTGGGGCGAGGGAGACTTGCTGCGGCTGATGGCCGACAAGTGCGGGGTGTCGGGGGATCCGACGCACCGCTCGGGGCTCGATGTCATCGATCCGGAGCGGACGTTGAGCGCGTTGGACGCGTTCGCGGAGCGGCTCGGCGAGGCGGCCGCGCGGCGGGCTCCGGTGCTGTTCGGGACCGGGCATCCGCACCGATTGCTGGGCTTCTACGCCGCGCTCGCAGACGCTCTGTCGGCGGTGGGATGTCTTGTCCTCACCCCCGCGCAGGGGAGATGTGTCGACATAACGACCCGGTTCGGTCTACGCACGTACATCCTCGACTACGCGCGCGGGGTGGCGTTGGTGCGAGAACCCGGTCTGTCGGGAACCGGGCGTGAGACGGGGGCGCACACCCACTCGCCGCTGCCGGTTAGGGCCGCTCTGGAGGGGGTCGTGGAGGGCGGCTGGCCGCTTCCGGAATTGGTCGTGGGGGACCACGGATGGGTCTGCGGGGCAGGTCAGCTGGGTATCGAGGCCATCGGGCTCGCCGATACGGACGATCCCGCGCTGTTCGTCGGGGAGGCCGAGGGGCAGGTCTCCGTGGCCGTTCCGCTTGACGACGGGGTACGTGCGGACCACTACCGGCCGCTCACTCGCTATGTACTCAATCGAGCGTGTCTGTCACGGTAAACGGCCGATGGCTGCTCCTCTTCCCCACTCGTACCACACGCCCCTAGTCTGGAGCGTGAGCGCACAGCGACGCAGGGTCACCGGAGGGGAAGCCGGTGGGCGTCGTGTGCGGAAGGTACAGGTGGGTCATGGCTGCTGGCGATAGGCCTCTGAACGAGGTCAAGTTTCTTACCGTGGCGGAAGTCGCCTCGGTGATGCGTGTGTCGAAGATGACCGTGTACCGCTTGGTGCACAGCGGTCATCTGCCGGCGATTCGGGTGGGGAGGTCCTTCCGAGTCCCGGAACAGGCGGTTCACGAGTACCTCAGGGAGTCTTTCGTGGGGGTGGAGACGGCCTAGCCGGGAGCTCGTGAACCCCTCGGATTACAAGCTCGGCGCTCGGGCCGGTAGGCTAGGCCGACGTAGGTCGTGTGGGCCCAGACGCCCCGCACCGAGTGAGAAGAAGTGAGCGAGGGTAGTCGTGGGCTCTGTTATCAAGAAGCGGCGCAAGCGGATGGCCAAGAAGAAGCACCGCAAGCTGCTCAAGCGCACCCGCGTTCAGCGTCGCAACAAGAAGTAAGCGACGGCTGTAACGACGGCTGTTTGTGCGTCGAGCGTGGCCCCGTACCGGAATCGGTGCGGGGTCACGCTTTTTTCGTGGGGTTTTCGGGTCGGGTTCCCTACCGTTGCCCACGGCGGTCATCGCGGCGCAACACCGAGGCGCTACGGTGGCGCACAGGGCCTCGCGGGAGCATCCGGAGGCCCGTACCGACGGAGAACCGACGGAAGGCGCTGATCTTGGGCAAGGTCGTGCTCGTCACCGGTGCGGCCCGGCATCTCGGAGGCCGTTTCGTACGGCGTCTCCAGCGGGATCCCGACGTGGAGCGGGTGGTCGCCGTGGACGCGGTCGCGCCGCCGCACGACCTCGGTGGGGCCGCCTTCGTCCGGGCGGACATCCGCCAGCCCGCCATCGCCAAGGTGCTCGCGGAGCACGAGGTGGACACGGTGGTCCACATGGACGTCACGGGGACGGCGCTGGGCGCCGGTGGCCGGACCTCCATCAAGGAGACCAACGTCATCGGCACCATGCAGCTGCTCGGCGCCTGCCAGAAGTCGCCGCGGATCGGGCGGCTCGTGATCAAGTCCAGTACGAGTGTCTACGGCTCCGCGCCCCGGGACCCGGCCGTGTTCACCGAGACGACCCCGGCGAAGTCGCTGCCGAGCGGTGGCTTCGCGAAGGACGCCGTCGAGGTCGAGGGGTACGTACGGGGCTTCGCGCGGCGCCGGCCGGACGTGGCCGTGTGCGTGCTGCGGTTCGCGAACATCCTGGGGCCCCGCGTGGACTCCCCGCTCGGCGAGTACCTGTCGCTGCCCGTCATGCCGACGGTGTTCGGCTACGACCCGAGGCTGCAGTTCGTCCACGAGGACGATGTGGTCGACGTGCTGCACCTGGCGGCGGGCGAGCCGCGCCGGGCGACGCTGAACAGCGGCACGTTCAATGTGGCGGGGGACGGTGTGCTGCTGCTCTCGCAGTGCGCGCGGCGGCTGGGGCGGCCGACGGTGCCGGTGCTGCTGCCGGCGGTCACCTGGGTGGGTTCGGCGCTGCGGACGGTCGGGGTGACCGACTTCTCGCCCGAGCAGATCCGGCTCCTCACCCATGGCCGGGTGGTCTCCACGGTCCAGATGCGCGAGACGCTCGGCTTCAGCCCCCGGTACACGACGGCCGAGACGTTCGCGGACTTCGTCCGCAGCAGGGGGCCGGGGCTGCTGCCGCCGGAGACGCTCGCGGGGGCCGTGGACCGGGTCGCTGCCCGGCTGGATCAGAAGGAGCCCAGGTAACGATGGCGGACGCCAAGGTCATTCCGTTCGACGACGACCGTTCCCGGTCGCGCCGGCGCTTCGGCAGGGCGGCCGGGGACGCCGCCGTACGGGCTCTGCCGGGGCAGCACGGGCCGGAGGAGGCCCTCGCCCGGGCCGCGGCGCCGGTGGAGCCCCTGGAGGCCGTGGCGGACGGTGCCGCGGGTGACTCCGCGGACTCCGGGGACGCCTCGGACTCGGCGGCGCGCCGGGACGCGTGGGAGCGGCGGCTCGCGGGTGGACTCGCGTTTCTGCGGCGGCGGGTGACGGGTGAGTACGAGGTCGACGAGTTCGGCTACGACAAGGAGCTCACCGACCAGGTCCTGATGTCGCTCGTGCGGCCGCTCGCGGAGAAGTACTTCCGGGTGGACGTGAAGGGCGTGGAGAACATTCCCGCCGAGGGCGGCGCCCTGGTGGTGGCGAACCACTCCGGGACGCTGCCGCTGGACGGCCTGATGATGCAGGTCGCCGTGCACGACAACCATCCGGCGGGCCGTCATCTGCGGCTGCTCGCGGCGGACCTGGTGTTCATGCTGCCGGTCGTCAACGAGCTGGCCCGCAAGGCCGGGCACACGCTGGCGTGCGCGGAGGACGCGGAGCGGCTGCTGCGGGCCGGGGAGATCGTCGGCGTCATGCCGGAGGGCTTCAAGGGCATCGGGAAGCCGTTCAGCGAGCGGTACAAGCTCCAGCGCTTCGGCCGGGGCGGGTTCGTGTCGACGGCGCTGCGGGCCGGCGTGCCGATCGTGCCGTGCTCGATCGTGGGCGCGGAGGAGATCTACCCGATGCTCGGCAACGCCAAGACGCTGGCGCGGGTGCTCGGCTTCCCGTACTTCCCGATCACGCCGACGTTCCCGTGGCTGGGGCCGCTGGGCGCGGTGCCGCTGCCGACGAAGTGGACGATCCAGTTCGGCGAGCCGATCATGACGGACGGCTATTCGCCGGAGGCGGCGGAGGACCCGATGCTGATGTTCAACCTGACCGACCAGGTCCGCGAGCAGATCCAGCACACCCTCTACAAGCTGCTGGTGCAGCGGAGGTCCGTCTTCTTCTGATCCTTACGCGATACGGCAGTGGGGCGCTCCCTCCGGAGAGGGGGCGCCCCACTGCCGTATCCGTACGCCTCCTAGCGGGCGTCCTCGCTGTCGATGCCGAGGCCGGGGAGCAGGCCCGGCAGCAGCGGCGGCAGGGTGACGTCCGGCATCGGGGGCGTCGGCTGGCTGCCCGACGGGGTCGGCAGGGTGCCGCCCGTCGGCGCCTGGTCGAGGAGTCCGCCGGTGTTTCCACCGAGCAGGCCGTCGCTCTCCGGGGAGCCCGTGCCCGGGCCGCTGCCCGAGGGCTGGGGCCGGGTGGAGCCTTCGCCGCCGGCGGTGGGGGCGGCGGGGGAGGACGGCGGACGCTGGGTGTGCGTCCGTGGTGTGTCCTGCGGGGTGGCGGCGCCTCCACTGTCGACGGCGCCCTTCTCCGGGGTGCGGGGGAGCATGCCCTGGAGCGGCTCGACCTCTTCGTCTATGGCGACGAAGACGTCGTTGACCTCGTTGCCGACGTCGGTGAGCTGGACCGGCAGGCGGTCGCGCAGGCCGATCCAGGTGGACCGGTGGGCCTGCGCGAAGGAGTTGAGCCGGGCCATCGGCCCGATCTCACCGTCCCGTTCGTACGCCTGGCGCAGCAGCCGGTGGCCTTCGGAGGCGTCGTGCTTCATGCCGCCGAGGACGCGCCGGATCTCGCTGAGCGACTCGTGGTCGAGGTCGCCCGCGCGACCGCGCTCCATGAGCCTGCGGGCCTCGCTGAGCCGGGTCGAGGCCTGGTCCAGGTAGATCCCGCCCCGGTCGGCGTCGTCGTCCGCCATCCCGAGCTTGATGTCTTCCATGCCCCGCTTCAGCCCGTAGAGCGAATCACCGGGGAGGGCGTCGGAACTCGCAGCGGCCACACCGCTGAAAGCGCCCGCGGCCACACCGACCGTGAGCCCGCCCGCGGCGATGCCCTTCGACCAGCGGGAGCGGGGGCGCAATTTCCGGAGCGGGGAGGCCCGGTGGGCACCCCGCCCGCTCGATGTCCGCTGCTCCGGCACCGTAGGGCCCGCGGCTGCGCTCCCCTCCGCGAGCATCGCTTCCATGGCGGCGACGAGCTGGGCTCGTTGCACCACCTTGACCTCAGGGTCCATCTCCGGCTTCGGCAGCTCGCCGAGACCGTTCGCCAGGGCCAACAGCCGCCCCTGCTCGGACGGTTCGGCCGAGAGCTCGGGCTGCTCGGCCGTCGCGTCCTCGGGCGTCCGATCGTCCAGGGCCTGGGCGAAGGCGTTCGCCCGCCGGTGCGCCGATACGTTCGCGATCACTGGCGGCACCTCCTCTCGTCATGACGGTCGACTCCCCGGGGTGTCCGGAAGGTTGCACACCTTGAGCACATCCACACGAACGAGTGAGTGGCTGTGGGCATGGCGTGACCACAGGGAGCCTGCATCCCGCACAACGAGCGGCGCGGCACTTGGGTTACGCGCGAAAGATGATCGGACCAGTGCGTCATCGAGGCGTCACCGACTGTGAGTTGGGCGGGGGTCGGGGGACGTGGGGGGAGGGCGCTGATCACCGGCCCGGGGAGGGTGGGGAAAAGCGCGGGAAGGTGGGGGTGGGGGCGCGACGCGGTCGGTGGGGGGCGCGAGTGGGGGGCGCGAAGGGTCAGCGGGCGTCGTCCGGGAGCAGGCGTGCCAGGGTGCGCACGGCCCGGTACTGGAGGGTCTTGATCGCACCCTCGTTCTTGCCCATGACCCGGGCCGTCTCGGCGACGGAGAGGCCCTGCAGGAAGCGCAGGGTCACGCACTCCTGCTGCTGGGGGTTGAGCCGGCGGACGGCGTCGAGGAGCGCGGCGTTGGAGAGGGACTCCAGGACCGAGTCCTCGGGGCTGCGTTCGACCTCGTTGGCGTCGAGCATCTCGCCGGTGGTCACTTCGAGGCGGAAGCGGCTCGACTTGAAGTGGTCGGCGACCAGGTTGCGGGCGATGGTCACCAGCCAGGCGCCGAAGTCGCGGCCCTGCCAGGTGAAGGTGGAGATCCGGCGCAGGGCGCGCAGGAAGGTCTCGCTGGTCAGGTCCTCCGCCGTCGCCTTCCCGCCGACGCGGTAGTAGATGTAGCGGTAGACGGTGTCGCTGTACTGGTCGTACAGCCGGCCGAAGGCCTCGGCCTCACCGGCCTGGGCGCGCTCGACAAGGTCCATCATGCGGGCGCTGTCGCTGTCGGCGGTGGGGCGGCGGGCGGCGGTCGAGGTTCCGGTGCCGCCGCGGCTGCCCCTTCTGCCGACAGCGGCTCCGCTCTCGGCGAGGGCATAGCAGGGACCGGCGGGTGCCGGTGCGGCGAAGGCAAAGGCGGGGACAGGGCCGGCGTACGCGGTGGGGACGAAGCCGCGCAACTGGTCGAGGACCGTTGCGCGCAGCGTAGCCAGGCCCGAGGCGTCAACCCCGACGTGTGGGTACACGGGACTCCCAGAGGCAGAGCTTCCATCACGTGCAGTGCGGGACCGTTCACTCGTCGTGGCGACGCGTGGGTTCCGTTGTGCGTCTGAGGAGAATAACGCTTCGTACAGGCAGCGCTACACCCAGTTGCTCAAATCATCGATTCCGTCGCATTGGTTACTGCTTGTGGGCGGGATCGATCGCGCTTCGTGACCGGTTGTTGATCGCTTTGCTTCCGAGTGTGACTGCGTGCACGCTCTGTTGTGCTCAAGTGCTAGGGCGTGGAGTGATCCGCGCCGCTGCGGGGTAAGAAGCCGCGAATGCGCCCGAGTCGACCTGTGCGGTGGTGTTCGACCACGCACGGGTGAGGAGGGTTGGTCCCGGGTTGTCGGAGATGATCGCAGCCGAAACGTATCGGCAGCGGCCTGCCACGCCGTTGGGCCTGGGGCTTCCGGACCGGCGTAGCGGCGTCAGCGGCGCCGGCGGTGCAGGGCGACCGCGGCGGCCGTGCCGCCCGCGAGCGCGCCGACGCCCGCCGCGGCCGGGATGCCGACCTTGGCGGCCTTGCGGCCCGTCCGGTAGTCGCGCAGTCGCCATTCGCGGGCCTTGGCGTGCTTGCGCAGCTTGGTGTCCGGGTTGATGGCGTAGGGGTGGCCGACCAGCGAGAGCATCGGGATGTCGTTGTGCGAGTCGCTGTACGCCGCGCAGCGGTTGAGGTCCAGGCCCTCGGCGGCGGCGAGCGCGCGCACGGCCTCGGCCTTGGCGGGTCCGTGCAGCGGTTCGCCGACGAGCTTGCCGGTGTAGACGCCGTCGACGGACTCGGCGACCGTGCCGAGCGCGCCGGTCAGGCCGAGGCGCCGGGCGATGATCGTGGCCGTTTCGACGGGTGCGGCGGTGACGAGCCAGACCTTCTGGCCGGCGTCGAGGTGGGCCTGGGCGAGCGCGCGGGTGCCGGGCCAGATGCGGTCGGCCATGTACTCGTCGTAGATCTCCTCGCCGATGGACATCAGCTCGGAGACGCGGTGGCCCTTGACGATGGACAGGGCGCTGTCGCGGGCGTCCTGCATGTGCTCGGGGTCCTCGACGCCGGCCAGCCGGAACCACGCCTGCTGCCAGGCGAACCGGGCCAGTTCGCGGCGCTGGAAGAACTTCCGCTTGTACAGGCCGCGGCCGAAGTGGAAGATCGCGGCGCCCTGCATCACGGTGTTGTCGAGGTCGAAGAAGGCGGCGGCCTCGGAGTCCCCGACGACGGGGAACTCGGGCTCGGCGGGCTTCTCGGGGAGTGCGGTCGCGGCGCGCGCCGTCTCCCGTTCCGCTTCGAGCTGTTGCGAGGTCTTGCGCGCCGCCTCCGCGGCGGCCTCGCCTGCCAGAACGCTGCGCGCGGTGGCGGAGCGCCTACGGGGGGTGAGCCATCCCAATGCGGCCATGTCGTGAGCATAGCCAGTCTGTTCGGTACTTCCCGACCTCCCTGGGTGCCGAGGCGTGAACACTCCGCGACTCTCCTGTTAAACGGACAATGGGGGCAAGCTGGAGACAGGGGCCACGACCGGAAAGGCCGCGGGCAGCGCCGGGCGCGGCGCAGAATGGACGGCATGTTTGGACGAGCGAAGAAGAACACCTCCGCCGCTTCCGACGCCGCCGCGCGGACGGTGACGCTGATCGGGAAGCCGGGCTGTCATCTCTGCGACGATGCCCGGGCCGTGATCGAGGCCGTCTGCGCCGAGACGGGGGCGCGCTGGGAGGAGAAGGACATCACCCAGGACGAGGAGCTCCACCGGGCGTACTGGGAGCAGATTCCGGTGGTTCTGGTCGACGGCGAGCAGCACACCTTCTGGCGTGTGGACGCCGGGCGACTTCGGCGTGAACTGGGTGGCTGACGCGAAGACGGTTACCATCGTGGACGTTTTGTTGGGTTTCGGGGGCGTGACCGTGAGGAGAGTGTGCGGCTTTGCCCCCTTCGGGTACTCAACGGGCTGACGCGCTCCCCGGTTCCGTCCTGGCGCGATCCTGTCGCGTGACCCCGGTCACTTTGGCCGGACAAAACGGACACCATCTTTGTGCACGCGTTCACAAAGACATAGCCTGCATTCGACGGGGCGGTCTTGGGACACACGGCCGCCTGCAGCCCCGCTCATCCCGCAGGAGCACCGTGGCAACTGGCCGAACTCACCGACCGGCGACCCGTAGCCGAGGAATTCCCGAGGCCACCGTCGCCCGGCTTCCGCTGTATCTGCGTGCGCTCACCGCACTGTCGGAGCGCTCCGTACCCACGGTCTCCTCCGAGGAGCTCGCCGCAGCCGCGGGCGTCAACTCCGCGAAGCTGCGCAAGGACTTCAGCTACCTCGGCTCGTACGGGACGCGGGGCGTCGGCTACGACGTCGAGTACCTCGTGTACCAGATCTCCCGTGAGCTCGGCCTGACGCAGGACTGGCCCGTCGTCATCGTCGGTATCGGCAACCTCGGCGCCGCCCTCGCCGGCTACGGCGGGTTCGCCTCCCGAGGCTTCCGCGTCGCGGCCCTGATCGACGCCGACCCCGCCATGACCGGCAAGCCGGTCGCCGGAATCCCCGTCCAGCACAGCGACGACCTCGAGAAGATCATCAGCGAGGACGGCGTCTCCATCGGTGTCATCGCGACCCCCGCCGGCGTCGCCCAGCAGGTCTGCGACCGGCTCGTGGCCGCCGGGGTCACCTCCATCCTGAACTTCGCCCCGACCGTGCTCTCGGTGCCCGACGGCGTGGACGTGCGCAAGGTCGACCTCTCCATCGAGCTGCAGATCCTCGCCTTCCACGAGCAGCGCAAGGCCGGCGAGGAGGCGGAGGCCGAGGCCGCCGCCGTACCGGCGCCGCCCGTGCCGCTCTCCGCGGCGGGCGAGCCCCAGCCCAAGAGCACCGGTCGCAAGGGACCCGACGGGGACGTCCCCGCCGTGATGCCGGCATGAGTCTCCTCGTCGTCGGCCTCAGCCACCGCAGCGCACCCGTCTCCGTCCTGGAGCGGGCCTCGCTCGCCGCGGACACCCAGGCCAAGCTGCTGCAGGACACCCTCGCCGCCGAACCGGCCGCCGAGGGCGCCGTCCTCGCCACCTGCAACCGCATCGAGCTCTACGCCGACGTGGACAAGTTCCACGCCGGTGTCGCCGAGCTGTCCACGCTCCTCGCCCAGCACAGCGGTGTCGGGCTCGAAGAGCTCACCCCTTATCTCTACGTGCACTACGAGGACCGGGCCGTCCACCACCTCTTCTCGGTGGCCTGCGGGCTCGACTCCATGGTCGTCGGCGAGGGCCAGATCCTCGGCCAGATCAAGGACGCCCTCGCGCTCGGCCAGGACCTGCACACCGCGGGACGGCTCCTCAACGACCTGTTCCAGCAGGCGCTGCGGGTCGGCAAGCGCGCCCACAGCGAGACCGGGATCGACCGGGCCGGGCAGTCGCTCGTCACCTTCGGGCTCCAGCAGCTCGCCGACGGGGCGGACGTCGAGAGCTGGGCGAAGGGCAAGCGGGCGCTGGTCATCGGCGCCGGTTCGATGTCCTCGCTGGCCGCCGCCACCCTCGCGCGCGTCGGCGTCTCCGAGATCGTGATCGCCAACCGTACGGCCGCGCGCGCCGACCGGCTGGTCCAGATCCTCACCGAGCCCGGTGGCACGGGCGTGGCCGCCCGAGCGGTCGAGATGGTTGCCGTCGGCGACGAACTGACACGTGCCGACATCGTCGTCTCCTGCACCGGAGCCACCGGACTCGTCCTGACCGGCGACGCCGTCGAGACCGCGATGGCGGGCCGTACGGCCCCGCTCGCCCTGCTCGACCTCGCCATGCCCCGCGACATCGACGCCGCCGCGCACCGCATGCCGGGCGTCCGGCTCGTCGACATCGAGTCGCTCGCCGAGGCCTCCGCCGACGCCCCCATGGCCGCCGACGTCGACCAGGTCCGCTCGATCGTCTCCGACGAGGTGGCCGCCTTCGGCGCCGCCCAGCGCGCCGCGCACATCACGCCGACCGTCGTCGCGCTCAGGACCATGGCCGCCGACGTCGTCGCCGGTGAGGTCGCCCGTCTTGAAGGGCGCCTGCCCGACCTCGACGACAAGCAGCGCGCCGAGATCACCCAGACCGTCCGCCGGGTGGTCGACAAGCTCCTGCACGCGCCGACCGTGCGGGTCAAGCAGCTGGCCAGCGAGCCCGGCGGCGCCGGGTACGCGGACGCGCTGCGGACACTCTTCGACCTCGACCCGGAGACGGTCGCCTCCGTCTCCCGGGCCGACCTGAATGACGCCGACGTCAAGAACCGAGGGCGAGTATGACCGAGAGGGCACTGAGGCTCGGGACCAGGCGCAGCAAGCTCGCCATGGCCCAGTCCGGCCAGGTGGCCGACGCCGTGCGGCGCGCGACCGGCCGGTCCGTCGAGCTCGTGGAGATCACGACGTACGGGGACGTCTCCCGTGAGCACCTCGCGCAGATCGGCGGCACCGGCGTGTTCGTCGCCGCCCTGCGCGACGCGCTCCTGGCCGGCGAGGTGGACTTCGCCGTCCACTCCCTGAAGGACCTGCCGACGGCCCAGCACCCCGAGCTTGTGCTGGCCGCCATCCCCGAGCGCGAGGACCCGCGCGACGTCCTCGTCACCCGCGAGGGGCTGTCGCTGGACCGGCTGCCCTCGGGCGCCCGGATCGGCACCGGTTCGCCGCGCAGGACCGCTCAGCTCAACGCGTACGCGCGGAGCCACGGGCTGACCATCGAGACCGTGCCGATCCGCGGGAACATCGACACCCGCGTCGGTTACGTACGAAGCGGAGAGCTGGACGCGGTGGTTCTCGCCGCGGCCGGTCTCAACCGCATCGGCGGGACGGCGGAGCTCACCGGCTCCCTGTCGCTCGACCACCTGTCGGTCGACTCCGTCCTGCCCGCCCCCGGCCAGGGGGCACTGGCGATCGAGTGTCCGGCGTCCGACGCCGGTCTCGTCGCCGCGCTCGGCGCACTCGACGACCCGCTCACCCGGGCCGCCGTCACCGCCGAGCGGTCCCTGCTCGCCGCCCTGGAGGCCGGCTGCTCCGCACCTGTGGGTGCGCTGGCCGACCTGCTGGCCGAGGATTCCGGCCGCGGGCAGATTGTCACTGAAATGCGCCTGCGTGGCGTCGTCGGCACCACCGACGGCTCGACGCTGGTGCAGCTGTCCACCACCGGTCCCGTACCCGCGTCGCACGACGAGGCGATGGCGCTCGGACGCGAACTCGCGGACGAGATGCTCGCCAAGGGTGCGGCCGGTCTTATGGGGGAGCGAGCACTTTGAGCCCCACCAGCCCGACCACCAGCCCCGCGCCCGCGGCCGTCTTCGGACACGGGAGCGTCACCTTCCTCGGCGCCGGACCCGGCGACCCCGGACTGCTGACACTCCGGGCCGTCGAAGCCCTCGCCGGCGCGGACGTACTGATCGCCGAGCCCGAGGTGCTCGAAGTAGTCCGGTGCCATGCGCGCGCGGGGGTGAGCACGCCTGAGCTGACCGTTGTTGACGAGGCGTCAACAACCGCCGGGGTCCCCGTGTTGAGGGATGCGACCAATCTTGTCATGGAGGCCGCGAGGGGCGGCAAGCGGGTCGTCCGTGCGGTGACCGGCGACCCCGGCCTCGACGGAAACGCAGGTCAGGAGATGCTCGCCTGCGCCGCCGAGGGCATCCCCTTCGAGGTCGTCCCCGGTGTCGCGACGGCCGTCGGCGTACCGGCGTACGCCGGTGTCCCGCTGCGTGACGCGCAGGGCACCGACGTGCGGTTCGTGGACGCCCGTACCGCCGACGACCGCTGCTGGACCGAGGTCGGCGCCTCGGACGGCACCGTGGTCGTCTCCACCTCGCTCGACGCGGTGGCGGCGGCGGCCGGTGAACTGGTGGCGGCTGGCCGTAAGCCGGACACCCCGCTCACCGTCACCATCGGCGGCACCACGACCCGGCAGCGGACCTGGACCGCGACGCTCGGCACCATCGCCCAGGTCTTCAAGCAGGGCAAGGTGCTCCCCTCGCCCGAGGGACACCGGCCCGTTATAGCCGTGGTCGGCGAGCGCAGCGCCCCGGCGCAGCGGGACCAGCTGGCGTGGTTCGAGTCCAAGCCGCTCTTCGGCTGGCGGGTGCTCGTGCCGCGCACGAAGGAGCAGGCCGCGTCGCTCTCCGACCAGCTGCGTTCGTACGGCGCGGTGCCGCACGAGGTGCCGACGATCGCCGTCGAGCCGCCGCGGACGCCGCAGCAGATGGAGCGGGCCGTCAAGGGGCTCGTGACCGGACGCTACGAGTGGATCGCGTTCACGTCGGTCAACGCCGTGAAGGCGGTGCGGGAGAAGTTCGAGGAGTACGGGCTCGACGCGCGCGCCTTCGCCGGGATCAAGGTCGCGGCGGTGGGCGAGCAGACGGCGGCGGCGCTGGTCGACTTCGGGGTGAAGCCGGATCTGGTGCCCAGTGGGGAGCAGTCGGCCGCGGGTCTTCTCGAGGACTGGCCGCCCTACGACCCCGTCTTCGATCCGATCGACCGGGTGTTCCTGCCGCGGGCCGACATCGCCACGGAGACGCTGGTCGCGGGCCTCATCGAGCTCGGGTGGGAGGTCGACGACGTCACCGCCTACCGGACGGTGCGGGCGTCGCCGCCGCCGGCGGACACGCGTGAGGCGATCAAGGGCGGTGGCTTCGACGCCGTGCTCTTCACGTCCTCGTCGACGGTGCGGAACCTGGTCGGCATCGCCGGGAAGCCGCACAACGTGACCGTCATCGCCTGCATCGGCCCTGCCACCGCCAAGACGGCGGAGGAGCACGGGCTGCGGGTGGACGTGCTCTCGCCGGAGCCGTCGGTGCACAAGCTCGCGGAGGCGCTCGCGGACTTCGGTCTGCGGCGGCGGGCCGCGGCGCTGGAGGCGGGCGATCCGGTGACGCGGCCGTCGGAGCGGCGGCCGGGGGCGCGGAGGCGTCGGACGACGTAGCGGGTTTTCCTGGGGTGCGGGGCCTTGTCGGGTCCCGCACCCCGGTGCGTTTCGGGGGCCTGTGAAGGCGCCGGCCCTGGTGCGGAGGGGTGCATGGAGCGGTCGCGCCCTTGAGGGCGCCGTCCCGTGTGCCCACCCTCCCCCTAGAGCTTCGCTCTGGGGGGACCCCCACCGCCCTGCGGGACGATTGCCCACACGGGGGGCGTCATCCGCAACATCGTGTCGGTAAGTGCATGGTTCGGGCGGGCGTAGCCTCGGGCTATGAACTCGTACGGAACCTTTCCCGGGGCGCGGCCGCGGCGGCTGCGGACGACTCCTGCCATGCGGCGGATGGTGGCCGAGACGCGGCTGAGCCCGGCCGACCTGATCCTTCCCGCCTTCGTGCGCGAGGGGATCACCGAGCCCCGGCCGATCACCGCGATGCCCGGCGTGGTGCAGCACTCGCGGGACACCCTGCGCAAGGCCGCCGTGGAGGCGCTGGAGGCCGGGGTCTCCGGGATCATGCTCTTCGGCGTCCCCGAGGACGCGAAGAAGGACGCCGTCGGGACCGCCGGGACCGATCCGGACGGGATTCTGCAGGTCGCCATTCGGGACGTCCGCGCGGAGGTCGGCGACGAGCTCGTCATCATGTCCGACCTCTGCCTCGACGAGTACACCGACCACGGGCACTGCGGCGTCCTGGACGAGAACGGGCGCGTCGACAACGACGCGACGCTGGAACGTTACGCCGAGATGGCCCAGGTCCAGGCCGACGCCGGCGTCCACGTCGTCGGTCCCTCCGGGATGATGGACGGCCAGGTCGGGGTGATCCGGGACGCCCTGGACACCATCGGCAAGGAGGACGTGTCGATCCTCGCGTACACCGCCAAGTACTCCTCCGCCTTCTACGGCCCCTTCCGGGAGGCCGTCGGCTCCTCCCTGCAGGGCGACCGCAAGACCTACCAGCAGGACCCGGCCAACCTCCGCGAGTCGCTGCGCGAGCTCGCGCTCGACCTGGAGGAGGGCGCCGACATGGTGATGGTGAAGCCCGCAGGCCCCTACCTGGACGTGCTCGCGAAGGTCGCCGAGTCCGTGGACGTGCCGGTCGCCGCGTACCAGATCAGTGGCGAGTACGCGATGGTCGAGGCCGCCGCCGAGAAGGGCTGGATCGACCGCGACAAGGCCATCCTGGAGACGCTCACCGGGATCAGGCGCGCCGGTGCGCAGATGATCCTGACCTACTGGGCCACCGAGGCCGCCCAGAAGCTCGGGCGTCCCTTCACGGGCTGACCCGCAGGTCGACCGGGGAGCGGTTGGTAAGGGAGGGCCCGGCGGCGCACCCTGGAAGTACCTCAGGAGGTGGTCCTCATGATGCACACGCTCGTGGGATGGCACGTCGAGATGGAGTTCCAGGAGGAAGGCGACCGGACGAGGGCGGCCGCCATGGTGCGGTTGGGTGACGGCACGGAGTTCCGCGCCCACGGCAACGCCCAGCGGCACCCGTCCGACCCGGAGCAGTTGCGGGTCGGCGAGGAGATCGCGGGCGCCCGCGCGCTCATGGATCTCGCCTCGCAGCTTCTTCAGAAGGCCCACATGGAGATCGACGAGGTGTCGGGACGCACGTCCCACCCGATTCGGTGACGGAAAGGCCCCGGCACGGTTTCCCGTGCCGGGGCCTTTCTCAGGTCCCTAGGTCCTCAGGTCCTCGGACCGTACGGATCAGAGGCGCTCGGGCGTCCGGATGCCCAGCAGGGCCATGCCCTGGTGGAGCGTGCGCGCCGTCAGGTCGCAGATGAACAGCCGGTTCTCCGCGATCTCCTTCGGCGGCTCCGGCTTGATGACCGGGCACTGGTCGTAGAACGTCGTGTACAGCGAGGCCAGCTGGTACAGGTACGCCGCCAGCTTGTGCGGGGCGTACTCGGCGGCGGCCTCGGCCACCGTCTCGCCGAACTGGTCCAGGTGCAGACCGAGCGCGCGCTCCGCCGGGGCCAGCTCCAGCTCGGGGTGGGCGACCGGGGTGCGGTCGCCGGCCTTGCCGAAGATCGACTTGATACGCGCGTACGCGTACTGGAGGTACACCGACGTGTCGCCGTTGAGCGACACCATCTGGTCCAGGTCGAACTTGTAGTCCCGCGCCGCCGACGTCGACAGGTCCGCGTACTTGACCGCGCCGATGCCGACCTGGGCACCACGCTCGGCGATCTCGTCCTCGGTCAGGTCGCGCGCCTTCTCGCGGACCACGGACGCGGCCCGGTCGATCGCCTCGTCCAGCAGGTCCACCAGCCGGACCGTCTCGCCCTCACGGGTCTTGAACGGCTTGCCGTCCTTGCCGAGCACCGTGCCGAAGGCCAGCTGGACCGCCTTCACGTCCTCGTTCAGCCAGCCGGCCCGGCGGGCGGTCTCGAAGACCATCTTGAAGTGCAGGGACTGCCGGGCGTCGACCACGTACAGCAGGGTCGTCGCCTTCAGGTTCCCCACCCGGTCCCGGATCGCCGACAGGTCCGTCGCCGCGTAGCCGAAGCCGCCGTCGGACTTCTGGACGATCAGCGGCGTCGGGTTGCCGTCCGGGCCCTTGACGTCGTCGAAGAACACGCAGAGCGCGCCGTTGGAGCGGACCGCGACGCCCGACTCCTCGAGGATGCGGCAGGTCTCCGTCAGCATGTCGTTGTAGCCCGACTCGCCGACGATGTCGGGGTCCCGGATGTCCATGTCCAGCTTCTCGAAGACGGAGAAGAAGTAGATCTTCGACTCGTCGACGAACTTCTGCCACATGGCGAGCGTCTGCGGGTCCCCGGCCTGGAGGTCGACCACCCGGCGACGCGCCCGGGTCTTGAACTCCTCGTCGGAGTCGAAGAACTTCCGCGCGGCCTTGTAGAGGCGGTCGAGGTTCGACATGGCCTCTTCGCCGGAGACCTGGGCGTCCTTGTGGTCCAGCTCGTGCGGGTGCTCCTCCAGGTACTGGATGAGCATGCCGAACTGGGTGCCCCAGTCGCCGATGTGGTGGCGACGGACCACCTTCTCGCCCGTGAACTCCAGGATCTCGACCATCGCGGCGCCGATCACGGCCGACCGGAGGTGGCCGACGTGCATCTCCTTGGCCACGTTCGGCTGGGCGTAGTCGATCACCGTCGTGCCCGCGTCCTCGGCGAACGGCACCCCGAGCCGGTCGTCGAGGGCCCGCGCGGCGAGGGTCTTGATGATCGCCTCGTCCGTGACCGTGATGTTCAGGAAGCCGGGGCCCGAGACCTCGATCTCCTTCAGCACGTCGTTCGCCGGGATTCCGTCGACGACCTTCGTCGCCAGCTCACGCGGGTTGCCCTTGAGCTGCTTGGCGAGCGCCAGGATGCCGTTGGCCTGGAAGTCGGCCCGGTCGCTTCGTCGCAGCAGCGGGTCGGCGGAACCGGCCTCCGGCAGGGCTGCCGAGAGACCTTCCGCGAGACGCTGCTGCACGGTCGAAGCGAGGGAAGGGACCGAGGCCATGAGCTTCCGTTCCTGTCGGTGGTTCGTGGTGGGCTTTATCGCTTGTCAAGTGTCCCATGGGCGGGCAACGTGTTTTCTCCACCTGTGGACAACTTCAGGGCTGTGGACAACCTCGGGGTGGCCGCTTTCGTCTGGGAGAATGGCCGACGTAAGGCTGCAAGGCGTCGAGGGAATCAAGGAAGAAGGACGTACCGACCGTGGCTCAGAGCAGCACAGAGACCGACTGGGTCTCCCGTTTCGCGGACGAGGTCATCGCCGAGTCGGAGCGACGTGCGCCTGGCAAACCGGTCGTCGTCGCCTCCGGACTCTCCCCCTCCGGCCCGATCCACCTCGGCAACCTCCGCGAGGTCATGACCCCGCACCTGGTCGCCGACGAGATCCGCCGGCGCGGCCACGAGGTCCGGCACCTCATCTCCTGGGACGACTACGACCGGTACCGCAAGGTGCCGAACGGCGTCGAGGGCATCGACCAGTCCTGGGCCGAGCACATCGGCAAGCCGCTGACCTCCGTCCCGGCCCCCGCCGGTTCGGCGTACGCGAACTGGGCCGAGCACTTCAAGGCCGCCATGGTCGAGGCGCTCGCCGAGCTGGGCGTCGAGTACGACCCGATCAGCCAGACGGAGCAGTACACGGCGGGCACCTACCGCGAGCAGATCCTGCACGCCATGAAGCACCGCGGCGACATCGACGCCATCCTCGACCAGTACCGGACGAAGAAGGCGCCGAAGAAGCAGTCGCAGAAGCCCGTCGACGCCGCCGAGCTGGAGGCCGAGGAGGGTTCCGGCGCGGCCGACGAGGACGACGGCTCCGGCGGCACCGGCGGCTACTACCCGTACAAGCCGTACTGCGGCCGCTGCGAGAAGGACCTGACGGCCGTCACGTCGTACGACGACGAGACGACCGAGCTCGCCTACACCTGCGCGGACTGCGGCTTCGCCGAGACCGTGAAGCTCAGCGAGTTCAACCGCGGCAAGCTGGTCTGGAAGGTCGACTGGCCCATGCGCTGGGCGTTCGAGGGCGTCATCTTCGAGCCGTCCGGGGTGGACCACTCGTCCCCCGGCTCGTCGTTCGTCGTCGGCGGCCAGATCGTCCGCGAGATCTTCGACGGCGTCCAGCCGATCGGCCCCATGTACGCCTTCGTCGGCATCAGCGGCATGGCCAAGATGTCCTCCTCGAAGGGCGGCGTGCCCACCCCGGCCGACGCACTGAAGATCATGGAGGCGCCGCTGCTGCGCTGGCTCTACGCCCGCCGCAAGCCCAACCAGTCCTTCAAGATCGCCTTCGACCAGGAGATCCAGCGGCTCTACGACGAGTGGGACAAGCTGGAGGCCAAGGTCGCCGACGGCACCGTGCTCCCGGCGGACGCCGCCGCGCACACGCGTGCCGCCCGCACCGCCGCCGGTGAGCTGCCGCGCACCCCGCGCCCGCTGCCGTACCGCACGCTCGCCTCGGTCATGGACATCACCGCCGGCCACGACGAGCAGACCCTCCGGATCCTCACCGAGCTGGACCCGGAGCAGCCGGTGACCAGCCTCGACGAGGTCCGGCCCCGCCTGGACCGCGCCGAGAACTGGATCACCACCCAGGTCCCGGCCGACCAGCGCACCATCGTCCGCGACGAGCCCGACACCGAGCTTCTCGGCTCCCTCGACGACGAGGGCCGCGAGTCCCTGCGCCTCCTCCTGGAGGGCCTGGACACGCACTGGTCCCTGGACGGCCTCACCACGCTCGTCTACGGCGTCCCGAAGGTCATGGCGGGCCTCGACCCCGAGGCCAAGCCGACCCCGGAGCTGAAGGTCGCCCAGCGCTCCTTCTTCGCCCTGCTCTACAAGCTCCTCGTCAGCCGCGAGACCGGGCCCCGCCTGCCCACCCTCCTCCTCGCGGTCGGTGCGGGTCGGGTGCGCAAGCTGCTCGGCGCGTAACCGAACGGATGTGACGACGGGCCGCCACCGGGTTCCGGTGACGGCCCTTCGCCGTGCTTCTGCGACCTTCGGAGTAGACCCGGTTCCGACGTGCGCACGACGAAACGCGGCGCCCCGCGCGAGACCGTGAAGACATGAAGAACGAAGCCATCGCAATCATCGGCTGGGTCGCCCTCATCCAGGGCGGACTCGGCGCCGGCGGGCAGATCTTCGGCGACAAGGCCTGGGGCCTGCTCCAGAAGTGGTGGGAGATCTCCACCGCCGGATACATCGTCCTCGCCCTCGCAGGACTCGCGCTCGCCCTCTGGGGCGAGGGCGCGAAGAAGCGGGCCAAGGCCTGAGCGAGGCGGCAGTCGCCGTTCAGGCGATGTGGTCCTCCGACAGCTCCCGTTCCATGCGCTGCCGCAGACCCGGCATCCACTGCCGGAGCAGCGAGGCACTGCGCGGGTGATGGACGCCGTACCGGTCGCTCAGCAGTATGTCGAGCTGCTCCACGCTCGGCGGAAGTTCGTTCTCCCCGTAGTACGTCAGCAGCGCCTTGTACGCCGCCTCCGCGAACTCCTCCAGGGGCGGTTCCTGGTCGACGTACTCCGGGTACTCCTCGAACTGCTCCGCGCCCTGCTCCTGGCGCGGGTCGGGGATCGGGAGCTCCTCCGGGCCGTAGGGCACCGCCACAGGCGTGGGCTCCAGGCCTTCGACGATCTGGGGCGCGTACGCCCCCTCGTACGCCTCCTGTTGCATCTGCTGGGCATGGAACCACGGGTTCCCCTGGCTCCCCTGGTTCGCGTCCTGCTGCGGGCCCTGCTCCTGAGGCTGCTCCTCGGCCTGGCCCTGCGGAAGCTGGGGCGCCATCGGTGCCACCGGTGCCGGAACCGCCACCGGCTCCGCCTGCGCGACCACCGGCTGCGGGGGCAGCAGCATCGGCTCCACGCCGGCCGCCGCGAGACCGGCCGCGGCCGTCTCCGCGAGCGGAACGCCGTACTTCGCGAGCCGCAGCGGCATCAGGGCCTCGACGGGCGCCTTGCGACGCCACGCACGCCCGAACCGGGCCTGCAGCCGCGCCTGGTAGATCAGCCGGTCCTGCTCCAGCTTGATGACCTGCTCGTACGAGCGCAGCTCCCAGAGCTTCATCCGCCGCCACAGCCGGAACGTCGGGATCGGCGACAGCAGCCAACGCGTGAGCCGCACGCCCTCCATGTGCTTGTCGGCGGTGATGTCGGCTATTCGGCCCACCGCGTGACGCGCGGCCTCCACCGCTACCACGAACAGCACCGGGATCACCGCGTGCATACCGACACCCAGCGGGTCCGGCCACGCCGCCGCGCCGTTGAACGCGATCGTCGCCGCCGTCAGCACCCACGCCGTCTGGCGCAGCAGGGGGAACGGGATCCGGATCCACGTCAGCAGCAGATCCAGTGCGAGCAGCACACAGATACCGGCGTCGATACCGATCGGGAAGAAGTACGAGAAGGTGCCGAAGCCCTTCTCCACGGCGAGCTCGCGCACAGCTGCGTACGAACCCGCGAAACCGATGCCGGCGATGACCACCGCACCGGCGATCACCACGCCAATCAGCACCTTGTGCGTGCGTGTCAGCTGCACCGCGGCCACCCGCGATCCCCTCCCGTCAATCCACATCTCGCGGGCACAGCGTGGCACATGCGCGAGGAGCCCGGCCCCCGGGGGAGGGACAGGCTCCTCGAAAACACGTGCAAAATCGGGTGTACGCGACGTGAACGCGCTCCCCGACGGCCTGCTCGGCCGCTGCTTGTCCGCTACTTGTTCGCCGCCGCGACCGCCGCGACCGCCTCCTTCGAGGCCTTCACCGCGCCGTCCATCACCGTCTTGTCGGAGGGGGCGTCCGCACCCGCGTACCCGGCGCCGTTGTACGTCAGCAGCACCAGCACGTTGCCCGTGCGGGCGACGACCGAGACGTACTTGAAGTCCTCGTCCGTCTTCTTCAGCTCGTACGCCACCGTCTTCGCCTGCTCGCCGATGCCCGAGGCGTCCGCCGTACGGATCTTCTTCGCGCCCTCGGTGGCCTCGACCTTCGCCAGCTCCTTGGCGAAGTTGGTCTGGGCGCGCTCCTGGCCGCTGCCGAGCGAGCCGTCCGAGGCGTAGCGGTAGAACGAGACGTCGAGCCAGCGGTACTGCGAGCCCTTCACGCCCTTGTCGTCCAGACCGTTCCACGAGCAGCCGCCACGGCTCTCGACATCGCTGGACGGCGCCGCCGTACCGTTCTTCGCCTTCGCCTTCGGCACCAGAGCCGCGGTCGTCTGGGCGGTGATCGACTTGCAGACATCGGGCAGCTTCGCGAACTTCGCGGGCTCGACCGTCTTCGTCGACTGCGAGGCGTTCGGCGCCGACGACGCGGAACCCTTGCCCTTGTCCGGGGTGCCCGAGGCGCCGTCGGAGTCGGAGGAGCAGCCGGCGACGACGAGCATCACCGGGACGGCTGCGCAGGCGAGTATGCGGGTGAGTCGCGGGGCTGATCGGTGCATGGTTCCTTCAGTCGCTTGTCGTACGGTCCGGTCAGGAGGGGGTACGCCGACACGTTACGTGGTCCGGGAACGGGCGCGGAGGGACTCCCGGACGCCCGTCCCGCGGCTACTCCTCCAGGCGCTCGGCGAGCAGCCGGGCCAGATTCCGGGCCTTTTCCTGCAGTTCCTGGCTGTCGGGGGCCTCCGCGGAACCCGTCGTCTGCTCGACGTACTCGACCGTCACGATCACGTTGGATGTGCGGAACACCACGCTGACCGTGCGGTGCCGGCCGTTCGCGCCGCCCGCGCTGAGCGCGTCGTCGAGGAACGCCACCTGACCGAGACCCTGCAGGACGCGGGGCTCCAGACCGGTGGTGGGGGCGGTGGTGGGCGTGGGGGGCGCGGTGCCGGTGGGGGTGCCCGAGGGCGTGCCCTGGGGGGTGCCGGGGGCCGTCGTGGCGCTCGGGGTGCCGGTCGCCGTGGAGCCGGGGGTGCCCGTGCCGCTCGGGGTGGTGCCCGTCGGGGGCGGCGGGGGCTGGGGGAGGTCCGCGGCGAGCTGCTTGCCGGCGAAGACCTCCTGCGCGCGGTCGTCGTCGCTCACGGCCGGGTCGTACGACACCACCCGCTCGATGTCGAGCCGCAGCCGGTGCATCGAGTCGGGCGTGTCCGCCTTCCAGCTGCAGCCGACCCTGCGGTCGGTGTCGTACGTGACGGAGGCCGTGCCGCGGTACGCGGCGTCCCGCTCGTCGTCGGGGAGCTCGGTGGCGCCGGGGAGCAGGTCGCGGAGGGTGTTCTGCGGGACCGCGCCGCAGGGTTCGAAGAGTGTGCGGTAGCGGCCTGGGGGCGCGGCGGGGGCGGCCGGGCCGGCCTTGGAGTCGACCGCGCCGGTGCCCGCCCCGCTGCCGGCGGAGCATCCGGTGAGCCCGAGGACGAGCGCGGCGCAGAGCGCCGTCAGACCGGGTACGTACGCCTGTCGCTGCACGCTCGCAGGCTCCCTTCTCCCGAGGACTCCCCGAAAACCCTTTGCCGCCGGAGACCGGTCGGTGGACACAATGTCTATCGCACGCGCTGCCGTTGATGCCGGTCCGTCGTCACCTGTACGGGCCTTGGAACCGGTTTTTGCGTTATCAGGCTTTTTGGGGGAATCGAGGAAGTATGTCGTATGTAGAGGTACCGGGTGCGAAGGTGCCCATCCGGATGTGGACCGATCCTTCCATGATCGACGAGGGCGCGATGCGCCAGCTCCACAACACGGCCACCCTTCCGTGGATCAAGGGCCTCGCTGTGATGCCGGACGTGCACTACGGCAAGGGCGCCACGGTCGGTTCGGTGATCGCCATGCAAGGGGCGGTGTGTCCGGCGGCGGTGGGCGTGGACATCGGCTGCGGGATGTCGGCGGTGAAGACTTCCCTGACGGCGAACGACCTGCCGGGGGACCTGTCGCGGCTGCGGTCGAAGATCGAGCAGGCGATTCCGGTGGGGCGTGGGATGCACCGCGACATGGTGGATCCGACGAGGCTCTACCAGTTCGGGACGAAGGGGTGGGACGACCTGTGGTCGCGGTTCGACGGGATCGCGGAATCGGTCAAGTTCCGTCACGAGCGTGCCGAGAAGCAGATGGGAACGCTCGGGAGCGGTAACCACTTCGTCGAGTTCTGTCTCGATGAGGAGGGGTCCGTCTGGCTGATGCTGCACTCCGGTTCGCGGAACATCGGCAAGGAGCTTGCCGAGTACCACATCGGTGAGGCGCAGAAGCTGCCGCACAACCAGGGTCTGGTCGACCGGGACCTGGCCGTCTTCGTCGCGGACACCCCGCAGATGGCGGCGTACCGGAACGATCTCTTCTGGGCGCAGGAGTACGCGAAGTACAACCGCGCGGTCATGATGGCGCTCTTCCAGGAGGTCGTGCGCCGGGAGTTCCGCAAGGCGAAGGTGACCTTCGACCCGGTGATCTCCTGCCACCACAACTACGTGGCGGAGGAGCGGTACGAGGGCATGGACCTGCTTGTCACCCGTAAGGGAGCGATCCGGGCCGGCTCCGGCGACTTCGGGATCATCCCGGGGTCGATGGGCACGGGCTCGTACATCGTGAAGGGGCTCGGCAACGACGCCTCCTTCAACTCGGCCTCGCACGGCGCCGGCCGGAAGATGAGCCGGTCCGCGGCGAAGCGGCGCTTCTCTACGCGGGACCTGGAGGAGCAGACGCGGGGCGTGGAGTGCCGTAAGGACTCCGGTGTCGTGGACGAGATCCCGGGTGCGTACAAGCCGATCGAGAAGGTCATGGAGCAGCAGCGGGACCTGGTCGAGGTCGTCGCCAAGCTGAAGCAGGTCATCTGTGTGAAGGGCTGAGCGTGTGGCGAGGCGTTGAGTGTGCGGTGAGGCGTTGAGTGCGCGGCGGCGAGGGACGGGGGACGTCCTCGCCGCCGCGCACTTCGTGTGCGTCGGGCACTCGCGTACGCCGCGCACGTCGCGGCGACCGGCCGGTGTCGTCAGAGTTCGCGGTGGACCTTGGTGTTGGAGGCCTGGGCACGGGGGCGGACGACGAGGAGGTCGATGTTGACGTGCGGGGGGCGGGTGCAGGCCCAGGTGATGGTGTCGGCGACGTCGTCGGCCGTGAGGGGCTCGGCCACGCCCGCGTAGACCTTGGCGGCCTTCTCGGTGTCGCCGCGGAAGCGGGTGGTGGCGAACTCGTCGGTCTTGACCATGCCGGGGGCGATCTCGATGACGCGGACGGGGGTGCCGACGATCTCCAGGCGGAGGGTCTCGGCGAGCACGCGGGCGCCGTTCTTGGCGGCGACGTAGCCCGCGCCGCCCTCGTAGGTGGAGTGGCCGGCGGTGGAGGAGAGGACGACGACCGTGCCGTCGCCGCTCGCGGTGAGGGCCGGGAGCAGGGCCTGGGTGACGTTCAGCGTGCCGATGACGTTGACCTCGTACATCTGGCGCCAGTCGTCGGGGTCGCCGGTGGCGACGGGGTCGGCGCCGAGGGCGCCGCCGGCGTTGTTGACGAGCACGGCGAGGGTGCGGAACGCGGTCGCGAACTCCTCGACGGCGGCGCGGTCGGTGACGTCGAGGGCGTAGGCGGTGGCCTGGTGGCCCGCTTCGACGATCTCGGCGGCGAGGGCCTCGACGCGGTCCTTGCGGCGGGCGGTCAGGACCACGCGGTATCCGGCGGCGGCGAGCTGCTTGGCCGTGGCGGCGCCGATGCCGCCGCTCGCTCCGGTGACGACGGCGATGGGGGTACCGGCGGCGGTCATGACGTGCTCCTCGCGCATGTGGTCGATTGTGTCGATCGCGTGGTCAGGATAGGTCGGGGCGGTCGGGGCGGTCGGGGCGGTCGGGGCGGTCGGCGGCCGCGGGGTGTCATCGGACACGCTGGCTGATGGATAGTCAGAAAATGTGCCGATTCGTCGGTATCTTCTGACTATGGGTGCGATGCGCAAGGTTCTGCTCGGTGTGGTTCTCGCGGGCGTGATGGTGGTCGGTACGGGTGGTGGTGCGGGTGCCCGTGCTGTGGGGGATGAGGCCGATCTGGCTCATCATGGGCATCTCTCCCTGTGGGAGTGGCGGATCGGGGTGCGGCTGGTCAGTGAGAACCACGGGCCGTCGGACGTGTCCCAGGCGACGGTGCGGCTGGCCTTCTCCGAGCCGATGGCAGGTGGGCAGGAGCTGCCGCCGTCCTGCCTGTGGGGGAGCGACCGGGTGGTCGTCTGCCGGACGGGTGAGCTGCGGGCCGCGGGGGCGGCGGAGGAACTGGCGCTGGAGCTGCGGACGGCGGCGTCCCCGGACGAGGTCACCGTCGACATCTCCACGATGTGGCTGGACGGGGCCGTCGACGGGAACCCCCGGAACGATCGGCATCGCGTGCTCGTGCTCGCCACGGGTGATCCGTATGTCTTCTGATGTCCTCTGACGCCTTCTGATGTCTCTGGGTCGCGTGGTCAGTAGGTGTAGCCGTCGGGGCGGACCAGGAGTGCCGTGGTGCGGGTGGGGTCGGTCCAGGTGGCCCGGACGAGGCGGGGCGGTGTGGTGGGGGCGGCGGCCGGGAGGTCGGGTGTGGTGCCTTCGGGGGCGATCAGGACGAACTCGCCGGCCCGCAGCAGTTCGTAGAGCCTGCCCTCGCGCAGCTTCAGGTCGGAGACGCGTCGGTGGGCCCGGCCGTAGTCGATGCCGACGCCGCTGATCATGCCCATCGCCTTGGCTGAGGCCGCGGGCACCTTGCCGAGCAGCTGCGCGGCGAGGGCGCGGGCGGTGCGCAGGAGGGGGCCGCGGGCCATGGCGAGGCGGAGGATGGCGCCGCTGCTGCGAAGCACCGCCGCGCCGACGGGGTGCCGTTCGGCCTGGTAGCTGTCGAGGAGGGCCTCGGGGTCGGGGGCGTCGCCGTGGAGGACGGCGGCGAGCTTCCAGGAGAGGTTGGTGGCGTCCTGGAGGCCGGTGTTCATGCCCTGGCCGCCGGCGGGGGAGTGGACGTGGGCGGCGTCGCCGGCGAGGAAGGCGCGGCCGACGCGGTAGCGGGGTGCCTGGCGTTCGTCGCTGTGGAAGCGGGAGATCCAGCGGGGGTCGTGCATGCCGTAGTCGGTGCCGAAGGCGAGGCGGGTGATCTCGCGGACCTCGTCGAGGTCGACGGGGTCGCTGTCGGGGACCTGGCGGGTGCGGTTCCAGCCCATGACGCGGTACCAGCCGTCGCCGAAGGGGGCGATGAAGGCGAAGGCGTCGTCCACTCCGTTGACGCGGAGCAGGTCCTCGGGTTCCTCGGCGAGGCGGACGTCGGCGAGGACGAGGGAGCGGATCGCCGCGGTCCCGGGGAAGGGCAGGCCGAGCGCGGTCCGGACGGCGCTGCGGGCGCCGTCGGTGCCGACGAGATAGCGGGCGTGGAGGGTGAGCGGGGTGTCGTCGGCGTCGGTGGCCTCGACGGTGACCCGGTCGGCGTCCTGGGTGAGTCCGCGCAGCCGCGTGCCGTACCGGATGTCCACACCTGTGGATCGCGCCCGGCGTTCGAGGACCCGCTCGACTTCGTACTGGGGGATGACGAGCAGGTACGGGAAGCGGGAGGGGAGCCGGGTCAGGTCGAGCGCGGGGCGGCCGAAGAGCCGCAGCCGGGTGATGGGGGTGCCGGTCGCGACGAGCTCGTCGGCGAGGCCGCGGGCGTCGAGCTGCTCCAGGGTGCGGGCGTGCACGGCGAAGGCCCGGGTGATGTTGCTGATGCCCTGGGGTCGGCGTTCGAGGAGGGTGACGCGCAGGCCCGCGGCGGCGAGGTCGCCGGCGAGGAGCATCCCGGTGGGGCCCGCGCCGACGACGAGGACGTCCGTGTCGACGGCGTCCGTGCGCGGGGAGTCTGCGTGGGGGGAGTCGGTGTCGCGGTGGTTCATGGCTGCCTCCAGGTGGGTGCGTGCGCCATCAACGGTCGTTTGCCAACGGTTGTTGGTCAACGCTTGTTGGCAACGGTAGAGCCGTCCGGTCTGGTGCGTCAACACCTGTTGGCCTACAGTTGTTGGCATGACGACCGCCCGCCGCTCCGACGCCACCCGCGCCGCGATCCTCGAGGCCGCCCGCGAACGCTTCGCGTCCGACGGCTACGAGCGCGCCACCATCCGGGCCATCGCCCGTGACGCCGGAATCGACCCGTCGATGGTGATGCGCTACTACGGCAGCAAGGAGGGGCTGTTCACCGCGGCGTCCGACTTCGAGCTGGACCTGCCCGAACTCGCCGCCCTGCCGTCCCGGCACATCGGCGCGGTCCTGGTCACGCACTTCCTCGAACGTTGGGAGCGTGACGACGTCCTGACCGCGCTCCTGCGGGTCGGGGTCACCAACCCGGCGGGCGTCGAGCGCATGCAGGCGATCTTCGAGGCGCAGCTCGGTCCGATCACCCGGGGGGTCTGCCCGGACCCCGCGCAGGCGCCGAGGCGGGCCGCGCTGGTCGCCTCGCAGATACTCGGCATGGCCCTCACCCGCTATGTGCTGCGGCTGCCGCCCGCGGTCGAGATGTCCACGGACGAGATCGTCGCCTGGCTGGGCCCGACCGTCCAGCGCTACCTGACGGCCCCGGAGCCGTAGAGGCGGGGTGTCCGCGGGACTGAGGTGCCTGCGGCGCCGAGGCGTCGCAGGGGAGAGCGCCCGCGGGAGTCTGCTTCGTACACTTTCTGTATGCCGCAGAAGAATTCCGCCCGGCGCGACGGCCTCATGAGCGAGCTGTACGACGAGTCCCGCCGCTACATGGCCGCCTACGCGCTCTTCAACCAGGCCGTCGCCGATCATCTGCGGCTCCACCCGACCGACGTGCAGTGCCTGAACCTGCTCTCCCTGGAGTCCGGCCCCGTGACCACAGGGCGGATCGCCGAACTGACCGGGCTGACCACCGGCTCCGCGACCCGGCTCGTCGACCGTCTGGAGCGGGCCGGGTACCTCACGCGCGAGCGGGACTCCGAGGACCGGCGGCGGGTGCTCGTCACCGTCGTGCCGGAGCGGATGGCGGAGCTGGGCGCGTTCTGGCGGCGGCTCAACGGCGCCTGGGGCACCATGTTCGACGCCTACAGCGACGCCGAAGTCGCCCTGCTCATCGCCCATATGAAGCGGACGGTGGAGCTCGGCGCGGCCCAGGTCGAGCGGTTGCGCACGGGCGACCTCGACTGACGGAGCGGCCGGCCTTCGCGGGGCCGAGGGCTCCGGTCAGTGGGCCGCCGCGCCGCCGAACTCGCGCACGGCGTCGGTGACGATCGCCTCCAGGCGGGCGTGGTGGGCGCCCCGCCAGTACACGCGCTCGCACTCCGTGCACCGGGCGAAGACGTCGTACGTCTTCTCCGTGCCCTGCTCCAGGCGCTCGCGCACCGAGTCCTTGTCGGCGGTGGTCAGCGGCCCGTTGCAGGCCGTGCAGCGGGTCCAGGGCCTCAGGGGCGGCGCGAACCGCTCCAGTACGTCTCGGAGTTGGTCGTCGGGCTGGTCGCTGTACACATAGGCGCCCGCCCACAGCTCCCGGCGGCGCAGCAGCCCCCGGTCCCGGGAGAGCATCACGCGCCGCTCCCGCGCGGAGAGCGTCGCGAGCGCGGGGTCGCCGATGTCCTCGCTCTCGTACGCCGCGTCGACTCCGAGGAGCCGCAACCGCCGTGCGAGCGTGCCCAGGTGGACGTCGAGGAGGAACCGGAGCGGGGCGCCGGGCACCGACTGGGGGCGCTCGACGTCCTCGACCTCGATCGTCTCGCCGGCGGCCGGGATGTGGGACACCTCCACCAGGCGCCCGTCGACCAGGATCCGGCCGGCCTCGGTCAGCGGCACGCCCAGCGACTCCACGACATGGCCGAGCGTCGAGGAGCCGTCCGTGGCCACAGGGGTGCGCCCCGCGCGCCGCTCCGCCGAGACGAAGAGCCTCAGGCCGGGGGCGAAACTGATCTGGATCTCCGGTCCGTTCACGGGGACAGGATGTCACCGGGGCCCGCGGCGCGGCCAGGTATTTCGGCCGGTCGCGCTCGCCGCCGCGGCCTGGGCTGCGGCACCGCGGCGGCACTGGCGGAGGTCTCGGAGGTGCCCCGGAGGCGGTCGTCCCTAGGGCCTGCCCGGCGGAAGGCCTCCGCGTGCTCGGCGGCCCACTGGGCGAAGGTCCGCGCCGGGTGCCCGGTCAGCGCCTCCACGGTCCGGGACAGCGGCACGGGCCGGCCGTCGTACGAAGCCCAGTAGGAGAGCAGGGCGTCGGCGAAGGTCTCCGGGATGTGCGCGGAGGCGGACGCCTTCCACTGCTCCGGGGTGATCGGCGTGTGGGGCGCGGGGCGGCCGGTCGCCTCGGCGAGTAGCGCCAGCTGCTCGGTGAACGTCAGTGACTCCGGGCCGGTCAGCAGGTAGGAGGAGCCGCGCAGCCGGGGTTCGGTCAGGACCGCGAACGCGGCCTCGGCGACGTCCCGCTCGTGGATCGGGTCACCGTGCGAAGCGGGGTACGGCAGCTCCACCGGGTGCCCCGCCCTGATCGCCCAGGACCATTGCAGCGCGTTGGTCGCGAACGCGCCCGGCTGGAGGTGGGTCGCCTCGACGTCGCCCCGGGCGGCGGCGGCCTCCAGGGCGCGCTCGACGGCCAGGTGCGAGGCGGCGATCGGGTTCTCGGCCGCGTCCGGTGCGAGCACCGAGCTGGAGGACAGCAGGGCGATGTGCCGGACCCCGGCCGCGGAGGCCCGGGCGAGGAAGGTCTCGATGTGCGAGGGCTCCGCGTACAGGAAGACCGAGTCCACGCCGTCGAGCGCGGCGTCGAAGTCCGCCGGGTCGGAGAGGTCGCAGCGGACGGTCTCGATACCGGCGCCGCCGCCGGGGCCGCCGGCGATGTCGCTGTCGGTGTCGCTGTCGGTGCCGCCGGGTGGTGAGAGATCCGCGGGGTTCTTGGACGCGGCCCTGACCTTGATGCCCGCGCTGTGGAGCAGGCCGAGGAGGGTCGAGGCCACGCGGCCGCGGCTTCCGGTGACGAGGACGGTCATGGGAGGGGTCCTTTCGGTGAGGGTGACTGCGTAAGGAAGAATCTGTGTCCCGCAGATAAATATCCGCGAGGGTCCCCGTCCCGTCAACCCTGAATCAACCCTGCCGGGAGAACCCTGGGATACCGTCCCCGGCATGAAGATCGTCGACCTCGAGCCCGGTGACCCGCGCCTGGACTCCGACCTGCTCCCCGTCCTGCGCGAGCTGCGCCCCCACCTCACGCCCCCGCTCTTCCACGAGGTGCAGGAGCGGGGCCACGCCCAGGGGCTGCGCTTCACCGCCGCCTACGCGGACGACGGCGCCTGCGTGGGCGCCGCCGGCTGGCGGATCATCGACAACACCAGCTCCATCCGCCAGCTCTACGTCGACGACCTGGTGACCGCAGCCGACGCCCGCTCCACCGGCGTCGGCCACGCGCTCCTGGCCCACCTGGAGGGGCACGCGCGCGAGGAGGGCTGCCGGGAGCTGAACCTCGACTCCGGCACGCACCGCACCGGAGCCCACCGCTTCTACCTGCGCGAGCGTCTCGACATCGTCGCCTTCCACTTCGCCAAGGACCTCACGAACGAGGACGGCTAGAGGACCGTCAGGCGCGAGCCTCCCGGTTGGCCTCCAGGTCCGTCCCCCGGTCCGCCTCCAGGTCCAGGCGCCAGTCGTTGCACCGCAGCGGGTGGCCCGGCGGGTACTCCAGCTCGCGCTCGCCGCGCAGCACGAAACCGGCCTTGCGGCACACCGCGTTCGACGGCCCGTTGTCCGTCGACGGGAACGCGTGCAGGTGGCGGCGGGCGCGCGTGGCGCGGGCGCGCTCGGCCACCGCGCGCGTGGCCGCCGTCGCGACGCCCCGGCCCTGGAAGCCAGGCAGCACCGTCCAGCCCGTCTCGTACACGGGCTCCCTGTCCCAGGTCTGCTCCCAGAAGCCGATGCTGCCGACCGCGACCTCTTCGGGGAGCGGCACGATCCGGAACATCAGCCCCGCGTTCGTCCGCCGCTCGCTCAGGTCCACGTAGCGCCGGTGCCGCTTGAGCAGGGCCTCCTCGGTCTCGGGGCCGCCCAGGTGCTCCATGAGCTCGGGGGCGTTCATGGCGCGCAGCAGCCACAGGTCGTCCTCGGACCATGCTTCGAGGCGTATGGGGGAGGCCTTGTCCGTGTCCATGGCCGCACTGTAGGTCAGGGGTCCGACACCTGGCGGGCGTACGCGGTGGGTGGCACGCCGACCGTGGCCGTGAAGTCCCGTACGAGATGGGCCTGATCGCTGTAGCCCAGCTCGGCGGCGAGGCCGGCCCAGTCCGGGGCGCCCTCGGTCCCGGTGGCCTCGGCGCGCTCCAGAGCCTCGTGGATGCGGTAGCGGAGGATGACCCATTTCGGGCCCACGCCGACGTGGTGGGCGAAGAGCCGCTGGAGCGAGCGGCTGGACAGGCCCGCCGCGCGGGCCAGTTCGGAGACGCGGCGGATCGACCGGTCGGTACGGGCCAGCTGCACCAGCTCCATGGCCTGCGTGGCCTGCGGATCGGGTGCGGGGCCGTGGGCGAGCAGGAAGGCGTCGAGCGCCGCCACGCGCGCGTGGTCGGTCTCCGGGTCGAGGACGGCCGCGACGGAGGCGGCGTCGGCGTCGGTGAACACCGTGTCGAGCGGGACGCGCAGGCCGGTCCACTCCGACACCGGCCGGTCGGGGGCGAAGGGCCGGAAGCCGCCCGGCCGGAACTGCACGCCGCAGACCCGGCCGACGCCGGTGAGCTTCTTCGTGAACAGTTCGAGGCCGATCCCGGCGACCTCCGCGAAGGTCGTGTCCTCGTCCCGGTAGCGCTGGAAGACCACGTTCACCGAGGGGTGCGGGACGACGTGGCTCGCGTACGGCTCGGAGAGCTCCCAGTCGATGAACCAGTAGTGCTCCAGGTACGGGCGCAGTTCCGGTGCCGGGTCGTGGCGGCGGAACCGGACGCGGGCGAGGAGTTCGGCGGCGTCGACGATGCCTCGGGTGTCGCGGCGCGGACCGGGCCCTTCGGCGGCGGGGGTGCGCGGCGCGGGGCTCACCGCAGGCGGCCCGCCGAGCCCACCGTGAGGCGGGAGACGACCTGGCCGAAGGCGTCCTCCTCGGCCGGGGTCAGGGACACGGTCTCCTGGGGGTGCCAGACCCGCTCCAGGGGTGCGGCCGCCCGCGCGCGGCGGGCATGGGAGCGCAGGCTCACCGCCACCCACACGGCGGTGGACACGGCGAGCAGCCCGACGAGGGTGATCACACGGGGGTCCGAGAACTGGCCCGGCAAGGACGACATGGCTGACTCCGGGGAGCGAGGGGCCCTGCGGTGACGCGCCCTGGCAGACGGCGCGCGCGCACGGCGCTGACGATTCCTGCTGCTTCCTCCCGACCTGTTCAGTCAACACCATTCCGGGGACTTTCGGCAGGGGGGTCCGGGACCTTGGGCCCGGCCGGTGGTCCCGGCCGGTCCGTGCCGCTTCGGATGGGCCGGAGGCCCTCTTGTGCGGGCCGGTGAAGCGCCCCAAGGTGGCGGCATTGGCGGCATTGGCGGGAACGGCGGAATGGCGGGTTTCGGCCGGGGAGGCCGGGGAGGGAGCAGCCGCATGTCGGAGACGAGGGCGTGGGGGTTCACCGACGACAGGGGCACGGCGGTGGAGGCCGTACGCGCGCCGGTGAGGGTGGCGGCCTATGTGCGGGCGGGGGCGGCCCTGCTCGACCTCGGGGTGACGCCGGTCGCGGTGTACGGCTCCGGGCACGACGGGGACGTCCTGGATGCGGTCAAGGCGGGGCGGCTGGAATCGGCCGGCGTGCCGTACCTGGGGGCGGGGCGGGCGCTGGACGAGGCGCGGTTGGGGGGTGTGCGGCCGGATCTGATCGTCGACGTCACGTACGACGGGAAGAGCGCGTACGCGCTGGACGAGGGGGTCGCGGAGCGGGTGGGGGTGCCGGTGGTGGCGCTTTCGGTGGGGAACGAGGGGGCGCTGTCGACGATCATCGGGCGGTTCGGGGAGTTGGCGGTGGCGTTGGGTGGGGGCGGGGGTGTTGTGGGGCTTGGGGTGGACGGCTCCGGCGACCCCGTGGCCTCCGCGGAGGCGGTCTTGCGGTCCGCGGCTGCGGGGGTGGACGTGCGGGTGCTCGCGCTTTCCGGGGCCGGTCCCGATCAGGTTCACCTTGCTCGGCCGCAGGCGTGGCCCGAGCTGGCGCGGCTTGCTGAGCTGGGGGTCCGGTTGGTGGATCCGGGCCCCGGCCCCGGGGCGAACTGGCTGACGGGGGACTGGGGGCGGGTGGCCGCCTTGGAGCCGGGGCTCGTGCTGTACGACAGCCGCGCGAACGCGGTGCGGCCGCCGGGGGCGGTGGGGTCGGTGGGGGATGCGGGTGCGCGGGCGCGGGTGGCGCCTTGGAATCCGGAGACGCCGCCGAGTGCGGTGGCGTACGCGGCGTTCTTCCTGGAGCTTGCGGAGGCGCTCCGGGCGTAGGGCCTCGCCTTGGCCCTGGCCCCGGCCCCGTCCCGGCCCGGTTTACGGCCCCGGGTGCGGGGCCCGGGCCGAACGGCCCCTGGACGGGCACCGCCCCCGTGGGTTGTGCCCACCCGTCCCGCCCCGCGGGACGATTGCCCACAACCGCGGGGTGTGAGAACGGCCTACCCCAACCTCGCCCGCAGCGATCCCGCGAATTCCTCCGCCCTTGCCAGTTGGGCGCGGAGTTCCGCGACTCGTTGCGTTGCCGCTTGTTCGTAGTGGTGGATTCGGGTGAGGAGGGTGGTGCGGTCGGTGGGGGTGAGGGTGGGGTCGGTGAGGCGGGCGACCGCTTCCAGGAGGTCGCGGGTCTCTTCGATGGTGAAGCCCAGGGGCTTCATCCGGCGGATCACCATCAAGCGGTCCACGTCCGCGTCCGTGTAGAGCGGGAAGCCGCCCTGGGACGAGGCGGAGGGGACGACGAGGCCGCTGTCCTCGTACTGGCGGATCGTCCGCAGGGACAGTTCCGTCCGCGCGGCGACCTCCCCGATCTGCATGGGTTCGCCGGCCATGCGCAGTCTGCTCACGGCACCCGTCCTTCCCGCGCGGCTTCCGCGCACCCAGAAGTCATTTGTCCTAACTTCAGCACTTATGAGAGCTGGAAGTGCGGCGAAACGCCTGCTCGTCGGACGGCCATTGGACAGCGGCCGGCTCGGCGAGACCCTGCTGCCCAAGCGGCTCGCCCTGCCGATCTTCTGCAGCGACCCGCTCTCCTCCGTCGCGTACGCCACCGAGGAGATCCTGCTGATCCTCGCCCTCGGCGGGCTCGCCGTGCTCCATCTGGCCTGGTACGCGGCGGTCGCGATCGTCATCCTGCTGCTGGTCGTCGTCGCGTCCTACCGGCAGACCTGCTACGCCTACCCGGGCGGCGGCGGGGCCTATGTCGTCTCCGCCGAGAACCTCGGCCAGACCGCCGCGCTCACCGCAGCCAGCGCCCTGCTCATCGACTACGTCATGACCGTCGCCGTCTCGATCGTCTCCGGCGTCGCGGCCATCACCTCCGCCGCGCCCGCGCTCGACGGGTATGCCGTCGCCCTGTCCGTCACCTTCGTGGCGGTCCTCGCGTGGCTCAATCTGCGGGGTGTTCGTGAGTCCGGGCGCTACTTCGCCATCCCCACGTACGCCTTCATCGCCACCATCTACCTGATGTTCGCCGTCGCCGCCGTCCGGATGGCCACCGGCGCGACCATCCGCGCCGAATCCGCCGACCTGCCGGTGAACGCCGAATCCACCTACGCCGGACTCGCGCTCGTGCTCCTCGCCATGCGCGCCTTCGCCTCCGGCTGTACGGCCCTGACCGGTGTCGAGGCCATCAGCAACGGCGTACCCGCCTTCGAGAAGCCCAAGAGCCGCAACGCGGCCACCACCCTCGCGATCATGGGCGGCTTCGCCGTGACCATGTTCTTCGGCATCACCACCCTCGCGATGATCTACGAGGTGCACGTCGCCGAGGACCCCACCGAACTCGGGCTGGCCCCCGGCACCGCCATGCCGACCGCGCTCGCCCAGATCGGCCGCGCCACCTTCGGAAGCTGGCACTTCCTCTTCTACCTGCTCCAGGCCGTCACCGCCGCCGTCCTGATCATGGCGGCCAACACCGCCTTCAACGGCTTCCCCATGCTCGCCTCCGTCCTCGGCCGCGACCGCTACGCGCCCCGTCAGCTCTTTCACCGCGGCGACCGGCTCGTCTACTCCAACGGCGTCCTGCTGCTCTCGCTGGCCGCCATCGCCCTGATCGTCGCCTTCGACGCCAACCTCACCCGGCTCATCCAGCTCTACATCATCGGCGTCTTCGTCTCCTTCACCCTGTCCCAGGCGGGCATGGTCAAGCACTGGCGGCGAGAACTCGCCACCCCGGCGGGCGCGGCGAACCGCGTCCACATCCTGCGCCGCCTCGCCATCAACGCCTTCGGCGCCTGCCTCACCGCCGTCGTCCTCGTCATCGTGCTCATCACCAAGTTCACGCACGGCGCCTGGATCGTCGTCCTCGCCATGCCCGTCCTCTTCGCCGGCATGAAGGGCGTGCGCCGGCACTACGAGGCCGTCGCCGCCGAGGTCGCCGTCCCGCCCGGCGCCCGCCCCCGCCCGCTCTCCGGGAACCACGTGATGGTCCTCGTGGCCTCCATCAACGCGCCGAGCCTGCGGGCCCTCTCCTACGCCAAGACCCTGCGCCCCGCCTCACTGACGGCGGTCACCGTCGCGGAGGACCCCGCCGAGGCCGAGGTCCTCCGCGCCACCTGGGAGGCCCACGGCATCGACGTACCGCTGCGGGTGCTCAGCTCTCCGTACCGCTCCATCGTCCAGCCGGTCCTGCGGCACATCCGGGACGCGCCCGAGCGGACGGAGGACTCGGTGGTGTCGGTCGTCATCCCCGAGTACGTCGTCGGGCACTGGTGGGAGCAGCCCCTGCACAACCAGAGCGCCCTGCGGCTCAAGGCCCGGCTGCTGTTCATGAAGAACGTCGTCGTCATCGACGTCCCCTACCGGCTCGCCTCCGCCCGCGAGCTGGCCGCCGAGCGGGCCAAGGCCGCCGAGGAGGCCCAAGCGGCCGCCGCGCGTGACAGGGAAGGCAAGTAAGACCTACTACGGCCAGACCAGGCAGTACGGCTGGTGGCCCGCCTCGTGCAGGCGGTGGGAGAAGTCCTGCCACTCGTGCAGCAGCTGGTAGACGTTGAACGCGTCGCGAGGGCCGCCGCGGTCAGGGACCG
This sequence comes from Streptomyces sp. NPDC026092, assembly GCF_040638605.1. Taxonomy (NCBI): domain Bacteria; kingdom Bacillati; phylum Actinomycetota; class Actinomycetes; order Kitasatosporales; family Streptomycetaceae; genus Streptomyces; species Streptomyces sp. NPDC026092. Next base: position 15,048 of record NZ_JBEZYN010000035.1, on the reverse strand, counting down.
TGGACCAGATGAAGGCCGCCGCGCCCACCGACTCCTCGCCGATGCCGCGCAGCGGGTCGACCACGGTCATGGGCAGCTTCACCACGGCGTAGTCGGGGTGGAGGACCACCAGTTCCAGCGGGGGCACCTTGTGCAGGGGCATGCCCTGGATGCCCGTGAGGACCATCGCGGCTATCGTCTCGGGCTTGATCTTGGTGAACATGCCACCCATGCCGAGCTCGTCGCCGCCCAGCTCCTCGGGGCGCATCGAGATCGGGACGCGGGCCGCCGTGGCACCGTCGGGCGCACCGAAGTACTTGTACGTCACCCCCAACCGGCCACTCCCGCTTCCCGTCGTGTGCTCCGTCGACCCCGGTCCGCCCGTGGGGCCTGGGGACTGCGCGGGCTCTTCCGTACGCCGTCGCCGGTGCCTCCCCCGACGGGCAGGCTCCGGACCCAGATCGTCCGTCCCCTCACCCAGTCCGCCACCGCGATGCATATCTCCACCCGACTGCTTTTTCGGCAACACGACCCCGGTCGTGCGACCCGATCAACGTGACAGTGACCTCCCCCACGCTCTCGCGGTGAAACACCTGTCCGCAAGAACGTCCGGCCCTCTGACACCATGGATTCCGTGAGTCATCCCTTTGACGCCCCAGTTTCGCAGACGCGGAGGATCTACGCCCCGGCGTAATGCACGGGGCACGTCAAGGAGTGCTCACACCCTCCCTCCGTACTCGCAGCCGTACTCGCAGGTCAGGACCACAGTGCCGTATTCATACGAAGCCCCAGTCTCACAGACGCTTTTCGACCGCGCGTCCCTCGTGACGCCCGGCGGCGTGAACTCACCGGTGCGCGCCTTCCGAGCCGTGGGCGGTACGCCCCGGTTCATGGTGTCCGGTACCGGCCCGTACCTCACCGACGCGGACGGCCGTGAGTATGTCGACCTCGTCTGCTCGTGGGGGCCGATGATTCTCGGCCACTCCCACCCCGAGGTCACCGCCGCCGTGCAGGCCGCCGTCTCCCGCGGCACCTCCTTCGGTACGCCCGGCGAAGGTGAGGTCGCCCTCGCCGAGGAGATCGTCGGCCGGATCGAGCCCGTCGAGCAGGTTCGGCTGGTTTCCTCCGGTACGGAGGCCACGATGTCGGCGATCCGGCTCGCCCGGGGCTTCACCGGCCGGGCGAAGGTCGTGAAGTTCGCCGGCTGCTACCACGGTCACGTGGACGCGCTGCTCGCCGCCGCCGGCTCCGGTGTGGCCACCTTCGGCCTGCCCGACACGCCCGGCGTGACCGGCGCGCAGGCCGGCGACACGATCGTCCTGCCGTACAACGACCTGGAGGCCGTGCACGAGGCCTTCCACAAGTACCCGGGCGAGATCGCCTGCGTCATCACCGAGGCCTCGCCCGGCAACATGGGCGTCGTCCCGCCGCGGCCCGGCTTCAACCAGGGCCTGAAGGACGCCTGCGCGAAGAACGGCGCCCTGTACATCTCCGACGAGGTCATGACCGGCTTCCGGACCTCGCGCGCCGGCTGGTACGGCGTCGACGGCGTGAAGCCCGACCTGATGACCTTCGGCAAGGTCATGGGCGGCGGCTTCCCCGCCGCGGCATTCGGCGGCCGCGCCGACGTGATGGGGCACCTCGCCCCGGCCGGCCCGGTCTACCAGGCGGGCACCCTCTCCGGTAACCCGATCGCCACCGCCGCGGGCCTCGCGCAGCTGCGGCTGCTCGACCAGGCCGCGTACGACAAGGTCGACGCGGTCTCGACGGAGATCCAGGGGCTCGTCACCGACGCGCTCGCCAAGGAGGGCGTCGCGCACCGGCTGCAGACCGCCTCCAACATGTTCTCCGTCTTCTTCACGGCCACCGAGGTCCGCAACTACGACGACGCGAAGAAGCAGGAAGCGTTCCGCTTCAACGCCTTCTTCCACTCGATGCTGGCCGACGGCGTCTACCTGCCGCCGTCCGCCTTCGAGTCCTGGTTCGTGTCGACGGCCCACGACGAGCGCGCGGTCGAGCGGATCGCCGCCGCGCTGCCCGCCGCCGCGCGCGCCGCAGCGGAGGCCACCGCATGAGCGTCAGCGGGAGCCTTCCGAGCGGCGACAGCAGCAGCGGCAGCAACGGCGACGGCGTGCACGACGAGATCACCGTCGTCCACCTGGTGCGCCACGGCGAGGTGCACAACCCCGACGGCGTCCTCTACGGCCGCCGCTCCGGCTACCACCTCTCCGAGCTCGGCCGCCAGATGGCCGACCGGGTCGCCGAGCACCTGGCCGACCGGGACATCCGTCACGTCGTGGCCTCCCCGCTGGAGCGGGCGCAGGAGACGGCGCAGCCGGTCGCCAAGAGCCACGGCCTGGACCTGGCCACGGACGGGCGGCTGATCGAGGCCGGGAACGTCTTCGAGGGCAAGACCTTCGGCGTCGGCGACGGGGCCCTGCGCAAGCCGGGCAACTGGAAGCACCTCACCAACCCGTTCAAGCCGTCCTGGGGCGAGCCGTACGTCGAGCAGGTCGTCCGGATGATGGGCGCGCTGGACGCGGCGAAGGACGCGGCGCGCGGGCACGAGGCGGTCCTCGTCAGCCACCAGCTGCCGATCTGGATCGTGCGGAGCTTCGTGGAGAAGCGGCGGCTGTGGCACGACCCGCGCCGCCGCCAGTGCACGCTGGCCTCGCTGACCTCGTTCACGTACCGGGGCGACAAGATCGTCTCCGTCGGCTACAGCGAGCCGGCGCGCGACCTCGTCCCCGCGCACCTGCTCGCGGGCGCGAAGCCGGCCAAGGGGAAGTCGAAGGCCTTCGGCGCGTAGCGCTCCGCGGGAAGACCGGTAAGAGCCACAAGGGTCGGTGCGCACGTGCCGGTCCGTCGTGGCTGGTCGCGCAGTTCCCCGCGCCCCTACCGGGGCGGCCCCTAGGTACTTAGTTCGAGTCCCGCAAATCCGGGTACACCGTCAAGGCGATCGGATGACGTGAAGTCATCTGGTCGCCTTGAAATTTTTGTGCTAATTCCCGGAACCTCCGTGTTCCTCCCGGCATCTCACTCATTGTCGGTTTGGATGACCGTTCGGTCATACGTAAACGCGAATGGGGACGTCATGCGCGGGATCACTCGAAGGGGCCTCATCGGGGCAGGCGTTGGCGCGGCCGCAGCGATCGGGATCGCCGGTTGCAGCACCAACGGATCGGACAAATCGGGAACTTCCGGACCTGGTAAGGGTGGCGACGCCTCGGGGTCGCCGAGCCCCGCCAAGCCCACCGGTCCAGAGGCGAAACTCATCGGTGACGGTTCCACCGCGGACACCGGAAAGCAGCCGAACCAGCCCGACGCCCCCGTCCCGCTCGAACCCGGCCAGACCCCGCCCCAGTTCGTGATCTTCTCCTGGGACGGTGCGGGCGAGGTCGGCAACGGTCTCTTCCCGCGCTTCCTGGAACTCGCCAAGAACCACGACGCCGCGATGACCTTCTTCCTCTCCGGGATCTACCTCCTCCCGGAGTCCAAGAAGAGCCTCTACCGCCCGCCGAACAACCGCGTCGGCGCCTCCGACATCGGCTACCTCACCGACGACCACATCAAGGACACCCTCAAGAACGTCCGCCAGGCCTGGCTCGACGGCCACGAGATCGGCACGCACTTCAACGGCCACTTCTGCGGCGGCTCCGGCTCGGTCGGCAACTGGACCCCGGCCCAGTGGCAGAGCGAGATCGACCAGGCGACGAAGTTCGTCACCGAGTGGAAGACCAACAGCGGCTGGACCGACCTCGACCCGCTGCCCTTCGACTACGGCAAGGAACTCGTCGGCGGCCGCACCCCCTGCCTCCTCGGCCAGGACAAGCTGCTGCCCACGGCCAAGCGCCTCGGCTGGCGCTACGACGCCAGCTCGCCCGGCGGCCGCCAGATGTGGCCGGACAAGCGCCAGGGCATCTGGGACCTCCCGCTGCAGGCCGTGCCCTTCCCCGGCCACTCCTTCGAGGTCCTGTCCATGGACTACAACATGCTCGCCAACCAGTCGAAGAACACCACCAAGGGCATGCCCTCGCGCTACCCGGGCTGGCGCAAGCAGGCCACCGAGGCGTACCTCGCCGGGTTCAACCGCGCCTACGAGTCCAACCGCGCGCCCTTCTTCATCGGCAACCACTTCGAGCAGTGGAACGGCGGCATCTACATGGACGCCGTCGAGGAGTCGCTCAAGGGCATGGCCGGCAAGAAGGACGTACGGCTCGTCTCCTTCCGGCAGTTCGTGGACTGGCTGGACGTGCAGGACCCGAAGATCCTCGCCAAGCTCCGTACGCTCGAAGTCGGCCAGTCGCCCACCGGTGGCTGGAGCACGTTCCTCAAGGCCGCTTAGCCCGTGTACGTCCCTTAAGCCCCCTTGACAAGGGGCTTTACGGGCACCCAGGGGGGCGCCCAAGATCCCCCAAACGCCCATGCGAAACTTTTCACATGAGCCTTAGCCGCGCCCCTCGACGCACCCTGCTCGCCGTCGGAGCCCTGTCGGCCGCCCTCGCTCTGTCGGCCTGCAGCTCGGACTCCAACGGCAAGTCGGGAGGCGGCGGCGGAACCAACTTCGTGACCAACACGGGCGGTATCTCCACCGTCGCCAAGGGCGAGCGCACAGCACCCAACAAGATCGCGGGCGAGACCCTCGAAGGCGAGAAGCTCGACGTCGCCGACCTCAAGGGCAAGGTCGTCGTCCTCAACGCCTGGGGATCGTGGTGCGGCCCCTGCCGCGCCGAGGCCCCGCACTTCGCCAAGGTCTCGAAGGAGCTCAAGGCCAAGGGCGTGGAGTTCGTCGGCCTCAACACCCGCGACTTCAACAAGCAGCAGGCGATCACCTTCGAAGAGGACTACGGAGTCCCCTACCCGAGCCTGTACGACCCGGCCGGCAAGGTGATCCTCAACGGATTCCCCAAGGGCACGCTCAACCTCCAGGCCATTCCGTCCACCGTCGTCCTCGACAAGGACGGCAAGATCGCCGCCCGCGCCCTCATGGCCCTCGACGAGAAGAAGCTCCGCTCGATGATCGAGCCGCTTCTCGCGGAGAAGTGATCCGGTGAACGAGACGGTCTTCAGCGGGGCTCTCCTGCTCGCCCTGCCCATCGCCGTCCTCGGCGGCCTGGTCTCCTTCTTCTCCCCGTGCGTCCTGCCGCTCGTCCCCGGCTACCTCAGTTACGTGACCGGCGTCACCGGCACCGACCTGGCCGAGGCCAAGCGCGGCCGGATGGCGGGCGGGGCCGCGCTCTTCGTCCTGGGCTTCACCGCCGTCTTCGTCTCCGGCGGCGCCCTCTTCGGCGGCTTCGGCAACACCCTGCAGGAACACCGCGAGATCATCTCCAAGGTCCTCGGCGCCCTGACCATCCTGCTCGGCCTCTTCTTCATGGGCGCGATGCCCTCGATCACGAGGCGCGAGTTCCGCTTCCACAAGCGGCCCGTGACCGGACTCCTCGGCGCGCCCATGCTGGGCGTGCTGTTCGGCGTCGGCTGGGTGCCCTGCATCGGCCCGACCCTCGCCGCCGTCCTCGCCCTCGCCTCCAACGAGGCCAGCGCCGGACGCGGGGCCGTCCTCACCGTGGCCTACTGCCTGGGCCTCGGCCTGCCGTTCATCCTCACCGCGATCGCCTTCCGCCGGGCCCTTGGCGCCTTCGGCTGGGTGAAGCGGCATTATGTCTGGGTCATGCGCGTCGGCGGCATCATGCTGATCGCGACCGGCCTGCTGCTCGTCACCGGAGCCTGGGATCGCATCGTGTCCGAGATGCAGGTCTGGACTGCCGGCTTCACCCCGGGGATCTGATCCATGACCCACACCAGCCCGAACGAGACCGAAGCACGCGACGACCTGACCGTGGCGGGCTCCCAGCTCTCCACCGCCCCGCAGGAGGAGACCGCCGTCGCCGGCCCCACCCTCGGGGTCATCGGCTGGATCCGCTGGTTCTGGCGGCAGCTCACCTCCATGCGGGTGGCGCTGATCCTGCTCTTCCTGCTCTCCCTCGGCGCGATCCCCGGCTCCCTCATCCCGCAGACCAACGTGGACGAGCTGAAGGCGCAGACCTTCAAGGACGCCCACCCGACGCTGACGCCGATCTACGAGAAGCTCCAGCTCTTCGACGTCTACAGCTCGGTGTGGTTCTCCGCGATCTACATACTGCTGTTCGTCTCCCTCATCGGCTGCATCGTCCCGCGCAGCTGGCAGTTCGTCGGCCAGCTCCGCGGCCGCCCGCCCGGCGCCCCCGGCCGCCTCACCCGGCTCCCCGCGTACACGACGTGGCGGACCGAGGCCGAGCCCGAGCAGGTCCGCGAGGCCGCGCTCACGCTCCTCAAGGGCCGCCGGTTCCGCGCGCACACCGTCAAGGACGCCGTCGCCGCCGAGAAGGGCTACCTCCGCGAGACGGGGAACCTGCTCTTCCACATCGCCCTGATCGTGATGCTGGTCGCCTTCGCCTGGGGCCAGCTCTTCAAGTCCGAGGGCGGCAAGCTGATCATCGAGGGCGACGGCTTCGCCAACACCCTCACCCAGTACGACGACTTCAAGTCCGGCTCGCTCTACAGCACCGACGACCTCGCCCCGTTCAGCTTCCAGCTGGACACCTTCACCGGTACGTACGAGAAGAACGGCCCGCAGCGCGGCACCCCGCGCACCTTCGAGGCCGCCGTCACGTACTCCGAGGCGGGCGGCAAGGACAAGAAGGCGATCATCCGGGTCAACGAGCCGCTGAAGGTCGGCGGCTCCAAGGTCTATCTGATCGCCCACGGGTACGCGCCCGTCGTCACTGTCAAGGACGGCCGCGGCAAGGTCGTCTTCCACGGCGCCGTCCCGCTGCTGCCGTTCGACAACAACATCACCTCGACCGGCGCGATCAAGGTGATGGACGGCTACCGCGACAAGAACGGCAAGAAGGAGCAGCTGGGCTTCCAGGCCTTCTTCGTGCCGACGTTCGCGGGCGCCGGCAAGGGCGACATGTTCTCCCAGTTCCCGGCGCTCGAGTTCCCCGTCATGGCCCTCACCGGCTACCACGGCGACCTGCGCGTCAACTCGGGGCTGCCGCAGAACGTGTACCAGCTCGACACGTCCAAGATGAAGCAGTTCAAGGTCGAGTCGGGGACCGGCGTCGCGCAGCGCATGCTGCCCGGCGAGACGATGACCCTGCCCGACGGTGCCGGCTCGATCACCTTCGAGAAGGACATCAAGGAGTGGGCGAGCTTCCAGATCTCCCAGCAGCCGGGCAACGGCCTCGCCCTCGCGGGAGCGGTCGCGGCGATCGCGGGCCTGACCGGCTCGCTCTTCATCCAGCGCCGCCGGGTCTGGGTGCGGGCCGTACGGGGGAAGGACGGCGTGACCGTCGTCGAGATGGCGGGTCTTGGCCGGAGCGAGTCCGCCAAGCTCCCGGAGGAGCTGGCCGAACTGGCGGCCGCGCTCCACGCACAGGCGCCGACCGCGCCGGAAACCGCGGAGCCCGCGGCCGATCCCGCGGACGCCGCACCCGCCGAACCCGCGGAACCCGCGGCTGATCCCGTAGCAGCCGATCCTGCCGAAGCCGAAGGGGCTGAGAAGTGAATCTCGCCGTCGTGAGTCTCGCCGCCGAGACCAACGAGAGCCTGGCGCAGATGAGCAACACGCTCATCTACTCCTCGATGGCCGTCTACACCCTGGCCTTCCTCGCGCACATCGCCGAGTGGGTGCTCGGCAGCCGCAGCAAGGTCGGCCGTACGGCCGCCGCGCTGACGGACCGGGCGAAGGCGACGGCTTCCGCCTCCGCCCCCGCCGTCCAGGTGAAGCAGGCCGGCGGTGCCACCGCCGTCCTCGACAAGCCGACGGTCGTCACCCGGTCCGGCGCGGGCGTCCGCGACGTGCCCGACGGCCCCGGCGCGGCCGGCGGCACGGTCAAGGGCGACCTGTACGGCCGTATCGCCGTCTCGCTCACCGCGCTCGCGTTCCTGATCGAGGCGGCGGGTGTGGTCTCCCGGGCCCTCGCGGTGCAGCGTGCCCCCTGGGGCAACATGTACGAGTTCTCCACCACGTTCTCCACGGTGGCGGTCGGCGCGTACCTCGGCTTCCTCGTCGCGAAGAAGAACGTCCGCTGGATCGGTCTGCCGCTGGTGACGACCGTCCTGCTCGACCTCGGCCTGGCCACCACCTGGCTGTACACCGACAGCGACCAGCTGGTCCCGGCGCTCGACTCGTACTGGCTGTGGATCCACGTCTCCACCGCGATCTTCTGTGGCGCCGTCTTCTACCTGGGCGCGGTCGCCACGCTGCTGTACCTCTTCCGCGACTCGTACGAGAACAAGCTCGCCACCGGCGGCAACCCGGGCTCCTTCGCCCGCTCCGTCCTGGAGCGGCTGCCGTCCGCGGCCTCCCTGGACAAGTTCTCGTACCGGGTCAACGCGGCGATCTTCCCGCTGTGGACGTTCACGATCATCGCGGGCGCGATCTGGGCCGGCGACGCGTGGGGCCGCTACTGGGGCTGGGACGCCAAGGAGGTCTGGTCCTTCATCACCTGGGTCGGTTACGCGGCGTACCTGCACGCGCGCGCCACGGCCGGCTGGAAGGGCCGCAAGGCCGCGTACATCGCGCTCATCGCCTTCGGTTGCTTCCTCTTCAACTACTACGGCGTGAACATCTTCGTGAACAGCAAGCACTCGTACGCGGGCGTCTGAGCCGGTCTGCGCTGGCAGGCCGCCTGCCCCGGCGGGACGCTTGAGGTATGAGCGAGATACCCCGGGGCAGCTGCGAGACCCACGACGGCAACCTGCGTCACCTGCGGTACGTGATCGATCTGCCCCACCCGCCCGTACGGGTGTGGGCGGCGGTCGCGACGCCGGAGGGCCTGCCGCAGTGGCTCTGCGCGGCGGATCCGCTGGAGCCGAGGCTCGGCGGCTCGGTGACGCTGCGCTGGCTGAACGGCGACACGGTGGTCTCGGGGACGGTGACGGCCTGGGACCCGGAGTACGTGGCGGAGTACACGGTCGAGCCGACGCACGGCCGGATCCGGTTCCACCTGGAACCGTCCGGCGGGGGCGGCGGCTCGACCGTGCTGCGTTTCACCAACGAGTTCCGGGCGACGCGCGACGAGAAGCTGGACGTCATGGCGGGCTGGCACGACCACTTCGAGCGGCTCGTCCGCGCGCTGGACGGCGACCCCACGGACTGGCGGACCTGGACGGCCGAGCGGTGGCAGCACCTACGGGATCTGTACGAGCGGGACGAGGCACCCTGGCCGAAGTGGGAGCCGTAGGGACTCCGGGCGCGCCGGGGTCAGTCCGCCCAGGTCTTGCGGACCTCCGCCAGCCGGGCGCGGTGGTCCTGGAGCCAGTCCTCGGCCGGCTCCAGGACGAGCTGGGCGGTCGCCCGTGACCCCGTGCGGTCGGCGACGGAGACCCGGATCATCCCCTCGGCCAGTTCGGGGGCGTCGACGTCCAGATGCAGTTCGGTCGCTCGCCTGTCCTTCCGCCAGGAGACGTTCTCGCCCCGGGCGAGCGCGTCCAGGCACTCCTCCCACGTGGTGAGGTCTTCGGGGAACAGCCAGGTCTTCACGCTCCCCTTCAGGAACCTCGTGTGGATGACGAACTCGCCGACCAGCACCGGCACCTCCGGATACCCGCTGAACTCACGGCCCGTCACCCGGAGACTCACACCTCCGAAGCCGTCGAAGCCGTCGGTGAGGCGGACGAGGTCGATCGGAGCTGCTTCCATTCCGGTTCCCCCTTGGGACGAGCGCGGATCCGCGACCCTACAGCAGTGACCTCAGCGCCCCCGGGCGCCCCTGCGCCCGCCCTCCTAGCCCCGCCTCGGTGGGAGGCAGTTCTCCTTTGGTGGGGTGCGTTCCGGCCAGGCGATCTGGACGAACTTCTGCGTGCCGTCCTCCGACAGCTCCACGATCGGGACCGCCTTGTTGAACGGGTTGCCGTAGTTGTCGAGGCAGATCCAGCCGCTCGCGCCCTCGACCCGGAGCGAGCCCTTCACCTGCGGCCACTGCGTGCCCACGTCCGCCGGTTCCGGGTACTGCGCGCCCTGCGGGGTCGCCTGGCGGATCGCGTGGACCGCCGTCGCCATCGCGTCGTACGCCACGATCGCCTGGCCGTCCGCCAGCGGGATCGGCTTCTTCGACGCGCGGGCGATGTCCGCGAGGAACGTCTCGTACGCGGCCGTCGAACCGCCCGTCGCCGGAACCGCGCGGCCGGGGGCCGGCTTCCAGGCGTCGGGGTGGGCGAGGGAGGCGTAGCGGACGGTCAGCTTCGCCTTCAGGGCGGACCGGTTGAGCTTCGCGTCCGCGCCCAGGTACGAGCCCTCGTCGCCGGTCAGGATCGTGAACGGCCGCTCGGCGCAGCCCCGCGCGCCGAGCGCGTTGATGAACTGGCGCAGCTGGGTGTGGCGGCCCGCGAAGAAGACCGTCTCCGCCCTCGTGTCGCAGATGAGGTGCGTGATCTGGCGGAAGGTGTTCGCGGTCGTGCCCTCCTCCGTCGGGTCCGGCGGCGAGGTGAAGAGCTGCGGCTCGTACGGCGCGCCCTTGAGAGAGGCGGAGAACGCCGCCTTCAGGGTGTCCGTGTAGTGGTCGCCGGTCCGGGTGTCCTGGACGAGCAGCGCCTTCGCCCCCTCGACCTTGCCGAAGTGGGCGAGCGCCTTGGCCTCGTCGCCGTTGGTGGGGGAGACCCGGGCGAGACCGGGGTAACGGTTCTTCCCGGCGCCCGCGCCGTTGGCGATGTCGTCGGCGGTGATGGTGGTGCCGACGACGGCGATGCCCGCGCCGGTCAGCGCCGCCACCGCCTGCCGTATCTCGGTGGAGGAGGTCGCGACCCCGGAGACCGCGCGCAGCCGGTCCTCCCCGCCGGTCATCCCCTTCAGCCGCTCGACCGTCGCACTCCAATGGGCGTTGCCCTTGCCGGTGTTGGCGAGGACGAGCCGGATCTTCGGGGTCTCGCTGTTCGACTCGTGGTTGGCCCGGTACTGGCGGGCGTACGCGCCCGCGACCTCGTACAGCATCTTCTCCCGCATGCCGGAGTCGGTGGAGGTCAGCGGCAGCAGCAGGGCGACCGTCGCGTACTCGCCGGACTTGAGCGTGCGGTTCTCGGTGCGGATGAGACCGGCGATCTCGGTGAGCGTCGGGACGCCGAAGTCGTACCCGTCGCCGTTGACACCGACGCACTCCGAGCTGCCCTCCGGCCGCTCCACGCCCGCGGCGCAGGAACGGTCCTCCGGGGTCAGGGCGCGGTCGACGGCGTACCCGGCGACGGAGCCGACGACGGCCACGGCGACCACGCTGGTGAGGATCTTCTGACGGGCGGTGTACCAGAAGCGGGCGCGCAGCCGGCTGACCATGGCCTCAGTCTCCGTTCTCCGTGCCGGGCGGGAGCGAGAGGCCCCGCCAGGCGCGGATGTCCCTCGGCCAGTGGGTGGCCGCGTCCCAGAGCGGACTGTTCCCCGTGCGGTGGCGGCCGGAGAGCTGGCGCAGCTCGTGCGCCAGCTTGTCGGTGACCGCCTCGTCGGGCAGCGCGAGCGGATCGGTGAGCAGCCAGACGGCGTGCAGCAACCGCCGCAGCGAGAGGTGGAGTTCGACGGTGTCGTCGTCGTACGCGGCCGGCAACGGGTCGCCGGTGACCTGGCCGAGCGCGGTCGCCCGGCGCGGATCGGGCCGCCCGGGTCTGTGCCGGTCGCGCGGGTACGGCGCCGAGGCGATGAACCGGAGCCGGTCGAGCCAGCCGAGGACGTCCGCCTCGGGGAACGTGACGCGCAGATGGGTCACCGCGTCCTCGGTGCGGCCGAGCGCCAGCTCCTGGTGCAGCCGGTACGGGACGGGCCCGGGGGCGTAGTGCCGGTGCAGGGTCTCGTGGACGGCGCGCCAGGTCGCGTACTCCTCGCCGTCCTCGAAGCGGAGCCGGTGCAGGAGCAGGGCGCGCAGCAGCGGGTCGGCGACGAAGCGCTCGGGGCCCTCGGGCCAGTCCTCGGCGCGCAGCAGGTCCCGTACGCGCAGCGCCATGTCGCCGTCGAGGGACTCGCCGCGCAGCCGGGTCCGGGCGAGCAGCCGGGCCGAGTCCTCGTCGTGGGCGGCGGCGAGGACGGCGAAGGGGCCGTGGCGCAGGCCGGGCAGGAGCTCTTCGAGGAGGGTGGGCGCGACGGGCACGGGCGCGCTGTCCTCGCGCAGTTCCACGGTCAGGTCCAGGAGCGCGCCGGGGGTCAGCGAGGGCTTCTGGTCGGCCGGCGCCTCGCCGGCCGCGCGGCCGAGGAGGACCACGCCGAGGGGCCGGCCGCCGGTCAGCCGGTGGACGGCGCGGGCCAGTTCGGCGGGGGTGCGGCCGGCCGGGTCGAAGCGGTCGAAGGCGCTGCGGGTCTGGGCGGGCGACAGCGCGGGCAGTTCGACGGCGAGGATGCCGGAGGTGACGTCCGGGCCGCGCGGGCAGGGCGCGCGGTGCGCGGTCTCGGGCAGCCGCAGCCGGGTCGCGTGCCGGATGCCGTCGTGGTCGCGGACGCGGGAGGCGGCGATGACGACGACCCGGTCGCGGCGGCCGTCGGCGCGGGCCCGCAGGATCGGCTCGATCAGGCGCCGGCCGAGCGGCTCGTGGGCGTTGTCGAGGAGGAGCACGGGTCTGCCCCGGCGGGCGCCGCGGTTGGCGAGGCCGGTGAAGGCGCGGGCCAGGTCCTCGACGAGGGCGCCGACGAGGAAGTCCTCGGCCTCGCGGCGGCGGCCGCCGCCCTGCGAGAAGTCCATCGCGAGCTGCTGGAGCCCGGACGTACCGCGTCCGCCCGCGTTCCGGTACGTCCCGTACCAGCTCTCGGCCTTCTGCTGGAAGCGGCCGAACACCTCCTCCAGGACCGTCTCGACGGTGGCCTCGGCGAGCAGCCCGGCCATCGGGGCCGTCGCCTCGGCGAAGTTGGCGGCCAGCTTGGCGAGGACCTTCGTGACCCAGTTCGCGGCGGCGCCCTTGGCCGCGTCGACGGTCGACAGGACCGGCCCGAGCCGCTGCAGGTCGCGCCGGGCCCGCTCGTCGTCCTCCTGGGACCAGCTGATCGAGGCGACGGCGACGAGACCGAGCGAGAGCCGCGGGAACTGCACGGGCTTCGCGGCGAGCACGCGCGGCGACAACTGGACGGCGAGCTCGGCGAGGGCGCCGGTGAGCGGGTTCCAGCCGGGGCCGTGGTCGGCGGGCGGCTCGATGTGCGCGCAGTCGAGCAGGGCGAGCGGGGTGGCGGCCTTGTAGGCGTTGCGGACCTGCTTCAGCAGGGCGGTCTTGCCCATGCCCCGGCCGCCGGTGAAGACGGTGACGGGCGGGTCGTCGGCGTGCTCGTACGGGGTACGGGCGTACCGGTACGGCGTGAGCCCGATCAGTCGCGAGGCGAGCCCGGCGTCCTGGAAGACCGCCTCCCGCCCGTACAGCTCCCTGTCCACGTGCCGCCACCCCCGTCACGCCACCGGTCAACCTCAACTCCAGGATATCGAGGGGGTGTTGGAATCGCGGCTGCCCTTTCGACTCTGTTGTGGGTCTGTTGTGGGTCTGTTGCGTGGAAGGGGTCAGTCCGTGGCAATCGCGTCGAGTTGGCCCCGGAGGTAGGAGTGGGACTCGATGCCGTGGATGGTGGTGCCGGGGTTGCACTCGTAGAAGTAGACGAGCGAGATCAGCTCCTCGGTGGGTACGTCGGCGGGCGGCGGCAGCACGCGATGCCGGCCGGAGCGCCAGCGCGTCCCGGTCCAACCCGCCATCAGGTCCCCGATGTTGACGGTGAAGGCGTCGGGATCGTACGGCGCGTCCTGCCAGCCGTGCGTGTCCGTGTACACCTGGAGCCCGCCCTTGCCGGCCTGCCGGTCGAGGATCGTGACCGTGCCGAAGTCGGTGTGCGGACCGATCCGGAACTGCCCGGGCTCGGGCTCACCGGTCCGCTCGCGCCCCGGGTACCAGTTGATGTTGAAGCCGAAGGTGGGGTGCCCGGTGTGCCGGGTGAAGAAGTCCCGCTCCTCGCCGAGGGCTTCGCCGAGGAGATCGAGGACGTGGTCGGAGAGCGTCTGCATCTGCGTGAGGTAGGTCTGGACGAGCGGCTTCAGCTCGGGGACCTCGGCGGGCCAGGTGTTGGGCAGGAACCACTCGGCGTCGATGACGGGGTCGCCGGTGGGCCGGTCGGCGGCGAAGGAGAGCGACTCCTTCAGGTCGGGCGGGGTGACGGTCCCCTCCGCGTACCCGTTCGCCTCAGCCCCGGGCCCGAGCCACCCGCGCCCACCGACGCGGACGGCGTACGGCTCCTTTACGACGGCGGGGAGGTGGAAGAACCGCCGGGCGACGTCCCGGATCTCGGCCCGCAGTCCCGGCTCGACCCCATGCCCGCTGACCAGCAGAAACCCGGCGTCGCGCAGGGCACGGTCGACGGCGGGGAGCTGGGGGGCGGGGTCGCGGGCGAGGTCGATGGTGGGGAGGCCGGCTTCACTCATTTCCGATGTCCTCGTTCCAGAGAGCGGGGTGGTGAGCGACGAACTCCCGCATGAGCGCGACGCATTCGGGATCGTGGAGGTGGACGATCTCCACCCCGTGCTCGGCCAGCCACTCGTCCCCGCCCCGGAAGGTCTCGGCCTCCCCGACGACCACCCGCGAGATCCCGAACTGCCGAACGAGCCCGGAGCAGTACCAGCACGGCGAGAGCGTCGTCACCATCGTGGCCCCCCGATACGACCGCTGCCGCCCGGCGGCCCGGAAGGCGGCGGTTTCGGCGTGCAGGGAGGGGTCCCCGTCCTGCACGCGCCGGTTCCGGCCCCGCCCGAGGAGGGTCCCGTCGGCGGAGTAGAGGGCGGCGCCGATCGGGATCCCGCCTTCGTCCCGTCCGGCCCGGGCCTCGGCGAGGGCGGTGGCGAGCCACTGGTGTGCCTGTTCCTGGTCCACGGGAAGGAGCCTTCCCCGGAGGGCAGCTCGCCTCACGCGGGGAAGGGGTGAAGGGGTACGGGGCGGGGGCTTCCTTGGGGGTCGGGTGTCGGGCTCTTCGCGGGCTTCTGGTTCGGCCGCCCTCGTTCTGAGTGTGGCGGCCGGAGGGGGTGCGTCAAGGGTGGAGCGGAGCGGAATCGGCGGAGCCGACGCGACCGCAGGGAGCGCCCTTGACGC
>NZ_JBEZYN010000034.1:0-58614 GCF_040638605.1 Streptomyces sp. NPDC026092 | reverse complement strand
TGTTGTTGGTCACCCGGATCGTGTACGTGGCCTGGTCACCGATACTGATCGTGCCGGGCCCCGTCTTCGTCACCGACATGTCCACCGAAGGCGGCTGGGGCGTGCCGCTGATCGAGTAGCGGGCCAGGGCGTGGCTGTCGCTGCCGTTGCCGGAGACGACGATCCTGCCGTCGGCCTGCAGGGCGACCGCGTGGCCCTCGTCCCAGTTGCCCTCGAAGTCGGTGGTCACCCGGCCTCCGGTGCCGAAGCCGGTGTCGAGGGAGCCGTCCGTGTTGTAGCGGGCGAGCGCGAAGTCGCCGGTGGCGTCGCCCACGACGACGACCTTGCCGTCCGTCTGCTGCGCCATGTCGTTGCCGACGGTGCCGTTTCCGGGGAACGCGGTGGTCACCGTACCGTCCCCGCCGAAGGTCGGGTCCAGGGAGCCGTCGCCGTCGTAGCGGGCCACCGCGAACCGGGAGTTCACCCCGGTCCCGTCCGAACCGGCGGCGACGATCCTGCCGCCGGCCGCGAGCGCGACGCCCTCGGCGGAGGTGCCGAACGGGGTGGCCACCTGGCCGTTGTCGCCGAAGGTGACGTCCCGGCCGCCGAACTCCATGAAGAGGCGGACGAGACCGAAGCCGGCGGGGCTCGAGCCGGCCCCGACGATCGTCCCGCCGCCGTACACGGTCAGGTCGTGGATCTCCGAGTCGCCGCCCTCGAAGGGGAAGACGGCCTTGCCTGAGTTGTCGTCGCCGAAGACGTCCAGGCCGCCGGAGGCGGTGAGGCGGGTCACCATGGCGTCGCCGCCGAAGGAGCCGCCGATGAGGATGTTGTCGTCGGTCCCCATGAGCACGGCGTGGCCGACGGTGGGAACGTCCTCGCCGAAGCTGGTGACGACCTTGCCGTCGCCGTCGAAGGTGGTGTCCAGGGAGCCGTCCGCGTGGTAGCGGGCCGCCGCGAGCTGGGGCCGGCCGGTGTCGGGGGTGTCGCTGCGGCCCACCGCGACGATCTTGCCGGGGCCCGCCAGGGTCAGGGCGTGGGCCTCGTCGTTGGTGAATCCGCCGAAGTCGGTGGCGACGATGCCGTCGCCGCCGCCGAAGGTGGTGTCGAGGGTGCCGTCGGCATTGTGGCGCACCACGTAGAAGTCGTTGGGGCCGTCGAAGTCGAAGCCGGTGGAGAGGCTGACGATCTTGCCGTCGGGCTGGATCACGACGTCCCGGTTGGTCTCGACCGCGGCCAGGTCGCTGATGACCTTGCCGTCGCCGCTGAAGGTGGGGTCGAGGTCGCCGGGGGCCGCGTTCGCCGCTCCGGGGAGGCTCACGACGAGCGCGAGGGCCATGGCGCCGGCCGCGACGGCGATGCGCCCGGCCCGGCTCGTTGGGGAATACAGGGGCTTGAGTGACATTCCGTCCGCTCCGTCTGTCGGTACCCGGGGGCTCCCGGGGCCACAGCTTTCTGTGGCCCCGGGCTCTTCCGGCTCACGGCATGACGGGGCTGCGCCCACTGGTCCTCGGGTTCCACTCCCAGGAGTGAGAGCGGGTACAGACCGAGCGGCCTTACGGGCGGGGGACGTTGCGCAAGTTGGAGCGGGCCATCTGGAGCATGCGGCCCACCCCGCCGTCCAGGACGATCTTGCTCGCGGAGAGGGCGAAGCCGGAGACCATCTCGCGGCTGATCTTCGGCGGGATCGACAGGGCGTTGGGGTCGGTGACGATGTCGACGAGGGCCGGGCCCTTGTGCTTGAAGGCGTCCTTGAGGGCGCCCGCGAGCTGCTTGGGCTTCTCGACGCGGACGCCGTAGGCGCCGGCCGCGCGGGCGACGGCGGCGAAGTCGGGGTTGTGATTGGTCGTGCCGTACGACGGGAGACCGGACACCAGCATCTCCAACTCGACCATCCCGAGGGAGGAGTTGTTGAACAGGACGATCTTCACGGGGAGTTCGTACTGGACGAGGGTGAGGAAGTCGCCCATCAGCATGGTGAACCCGCCGTCGCCGGACATCGAGATCACCTGGCGCCGGCGGTCGGTGAACTGGGCGCCGATGGCCTGCGGCAGCGCGTTCGCCATCGAGCCGTGCGAGAAGGAGCCGATGATGCGGCGGCGGCCGTTGGGGGTGATGTAACGCGCCGCCCACACATTGCACATGCCGGTGTCGACGGTGAACACCGCGTCGTCGTCGGCGAGTTCGTCCAGGACCGAGGCCACGTACTCCGGGTGGATCGGGACGTGCTTCTCGACCTTGCGGGTGTACGCCTTGACCACTCCTTCGAGCGCGTCGGCGTGCTTCTTCAGCATCTTGTCGAGGAACCGGCGGTCCGACTTCGCCCGCACGCGCGGGACGATGCAGCGCAGCGTCTCCCGTACGTCGCCCCAGACCGCCAGGTCGAGCGTGGAGCGCCGCCCCAGACGCTCGGGCCTGACGTCCACCTGGACGATCTTGACGTCGTCCGGCAGGAAGGCGTTGTACGGGAAGTCCGTGCCGAGCAGGATCAGCAGATCGCACTCATGGGTGGCCTCGTAGGCCGCGCCGTAGCCGAGCAGTCCGCTCATCCCGACGTCGAACGGGTTGTCGTACTGGATCCACTCCTTGCCGCGCAGCGCGTGGCCCACCGGCGCCTTGACGCGCTCGGCGAACTGCATGACCTCCGCGTGCGCCCCGGCCGTGCCGCTGCCGCAGAACAGCGTCACCCGATCGGCCTCGTCGATCATCCGCACCAGGGCGTCGATCTCCTCGTCACCCGGACGGACGGTGGGCCGGGAGGTCACGAGGGCCGTCTGCAAGGCCTTGTCGGGGGCGGGCTCCGAGGCGATGTCGCCCGGGAGCGACACGACACTGACCCCGCTCTGGCCGACGGCGTGCTGAATGGCCGTCTGGAGGAGCCGGGGCATCTGGCGCGGGTTGGAGATCAGCTCGCTGTAGTGGCTGCACTCGGCGAAGAGCCGGTCCGGGTGGGTCTCCTGGAAGTAGCCGAGGCCGATCTCGCTGGAGGGGATGTGCGAGGCGAGCGCGAGGACCGGGGCCATCGAGCGGTGCGCGTCGTACAGGCCGTTGATCAGGTGCAGGTTGCCCGGGCCGCAGGAGCCGGCGCACGCCGTGAGACGGCCGGTGATCTGCGCCTCGGCCCCGGCGGCGAAGGCCGCGACCTCCTCGTGCCGGACCTGGATCCAGTCGATGTCGGGCGTACGGCGGATGGCGTCGACGACGGGGTTCAGGCTGTCGCCCACGACTCCGTACAGGCGCCGGACGCCCGCCCGGACGAGGATGTCGACGAACTGTTCTGCGACGTTCTGCTTGGCCATGGATCCATCAACCCATGGGGCGGACCGTTACGCCTCCCAGACTGCTACCCCTGTGCGGTCGTCGGCGTACCCCTTCACCCGGAGCTGGGTGTCGGCGAGATAGGCGGCGAGCCCGGGCGGCTCGGCGGACGCCCAGCGCTCGGCCAGCTCCTTGGCGAGGGCCGGTTCGCCGCGGATCGGCTCGGCGAGACCGTTCGACGCGAGCAGGAGCGTGTCGCCGGGTCGGGCGACGGAGGCACGGAAGCGGAACGGTTCGGCGGGCGGCGGCAGAGGGTCCTCGACGAAGGGGGCGCCGGGCGGCCCGGGTACGCCGAGCCTCATGGTCAGGCGGTCGCCCTCGGCGGTCTCCGACGGCGGGGAGCCGAAGCCGACGACCGGGGCTCCGCTGAGCGCGGCGGGCTCCGGGAGCAGCGGCTCGATGTCCTGCCAGGCGCCGTCGCGGAGCCGGAAGAGGCCGCCCGCGCCGATGCCGAAGAAGACCCGGGTGCGGCAGTCGGGGTCGGCGGAGAGCAGCAGGCAGCGCAGGGTCGCGGTGTACTCCTCGGGCTCCACGCCCAGTTCGGCGGCGCGGGCGCGCAGCTTGCCGAACGTACGGTCCGTGAGCCGGTGCAGCCCGGACTTCAGGTCGCCCCGGCGGCCGGATCGGATGTCCTCGGAGAGCCGGGCGTGGCTGCGGCCGACAGCCTCGGCGATCCAGCGGCAGGCGTCGGCGGCGGCGAGGTGGCCGCCCTCGGCGGACCGGGCGCCGCTGGCCACGGCGACGAGGACGAGCGCGGCCTCCTCCTGCCCGAACCGGGCGGTGAGCAGGGCGTCTCTGCGGGGTTCGCCGCGGTAGCGGGCGGAGTCGCCGCGCTGGGAGGCGGCGCGCAGGGTGTACGAGCCGTAGCGGGCGCCGTCGAGGACGGTGTCGGCGACCAGCTCGCCGAGCTCGCCGGGCCGGGCCACGGGCAGCGCGGTCGGCTCGGCCTCGTACGTGGGCGGTCTGTTGCCGATGTGTGCGGTACGGGGGCGCGGCAGCGGCGGGAGGGGCGACTCGGGCACTTCGGGCTCGGGGAGGTCCACGACGAGCGTGGCGTCGGCGTCGGCGTCGGTGGGCGCGTCCGGGTCGGGGGGCTCCCAGGGAGCCCGGGGCGGGCGCGCCACCGGGGGCGCCTGGCGCGTCACCGGCGGCGCCGGGTCACCCGCCGTCGTACTCGGCGTCGGGGGCGTCCTCGTGCCCGTCGTCGCACGTGACGCGGAGTCGAAGCGGTCGTCGAGCGTGTCGCCCGTGGCTGTCGGTGCCGTCTCCGGCACCGACTCGTCGTAGAGCTTGTCCCACCAGTTGTCCCCCTGCTGAGTCATGCCCTTATTGTCCACCGCGCGGGCCGCCAGAAAACGGGACATGCCGAAAAAGAGGTCCGCCGGGCGACCCCACCCCCCACGGGAAGGACGCCCGGCGGACCGGCGTGATCAGCGCACGTCGTAAGCGCGGACCACGGTCTGGGTGACGGAGTTGCCGTTGGCGTCCGTCAGTTCGGTCTTGAGCGTGACCGGCTTGCCCGCCGCGCCCGCGTGGTTCACGGTCGCGGTCCAGGTGCCGGCGCGCTGCGAGACCCGCGCCTCCGTCCAGGTCGTTCCTCCGTCGTAGGAGTACGAGAGCCTGGCCGAGGTGAGCGCGGCGGGCGTGTAGCCCGCGTGACCCGTCGCGGTGAGGCCGATCTGCTGGCCGTCGGTCGCGGCGAGGGTCTTCAGTCCGTCCTCCGGCAGGTTGTACCGGGGGAAGAGAATCGGGATGCCTTGAGAGTAGACGTTCTCGTCACGCTCGGAGGTGAATTTCCATACCGAGTTGACAGATGTGGAGCGGTTCCACACCTTGCTGCCGATCTTCATGGTGTTCTGTTCGAGCGTGTACGTACCGCGCTCGGACGGGATGTCGAAGACACCGAACGGCCATCCGGTCTCGCCGAGCACCTCACCGTCCTTGCTGAGCCGGAGGTTGCCGATGTCCCCGAAGGATCCGGGCTGGGCGTAGTGGGTGTTGTCCCCCCACATGGAGTCGGCGAACCCTATGAGGTTCCCCTGACGCTCGGCGACGAGGACGGGCTTGCCGGCGGCGTCCAGCGGGGCGGTCGGGGCGATGACGCCGTCGTACCAGCGTTCGGTGCGCTTCTCCCCCGCCTTGTAGGCGTGCTTGGCCCCGATCATGAACTCGCCGAACGGGAAGCTGGAGGAGAGGACCGTCTCCCACTGGGTGTCCCCGGTCGTGTAGTACTCCGTCCTGGTGCCGGGCGCCGGGACGGCCTCGATCGCGCCGAAGTAGACGGCGGTGCCGTTCGGCCGGTAGGCCGCCGGGCTGTCGATGAAGTCGGTGGCGACGCCCATGGAGCCGTAGGTGGACTCGGTGCGGCCCAGCTGTCCGTCGCGGACCCGGTAGGTCTTGTCGTCCCGTACCTGACCGGACTCGGGGAAGGCGAGGTTGTAGAGGTACGGGCTCTTCGCGGTGGCCTTCCAGGAGAGGGTGACCTCGCCGGCGGAGAGCTTGGCCAGGAGCGCCGCGCTCTCGGCGGAGCCGACGGCGAGGACCGGGAACCCGGCGCCGGTGAAGCCGGCCGTCGGGTACCAGCGGGCGGTCGACGTGCGGTACGCGAGGACCGCGACGGCTCCGGCGGCCTTGGCGTTCCGGGCGACGGTGGCCGCGTTGGTGGAGGTGTCCGGGAAGCGGACCAGGGCGATACGGCCCTTGACGCCCGCGGCCGTCAGTTCCTCGGGGGTGCCGGTGCCCGCGTCGACGAGACCGGCGGTGCCGGTGCCGTCGAGGTTGTCGGAGCCGAGGGAGGCGGTGACCGGGTGCAGGACGGTGCCGTCGGCGGTCTTCAGCTCCGCGATCTGCGGGGCGGCGGTGCGCCAGTAGCTGCCGAACTCGAAGTCGCCCTCGTCGGCGCGGCCTTCGACCGAGGCGTAGTAGCCGCGGATCGAGCGGGTGCCCGCGGCCGTTCCGGCGTGCATCCAGGTGTCGTCCCAGGAGCGGGCGAACGCCAGGGTGGTGCCGCGCTGTTCACCGGGCTTGTCGGTGCTGACCGACAGCTTGTGGGCCTTGCGGGCGTCGAGGACGACGGTGGTGTCCTTCTTCACCTCGATCTGCGGGCGGGCCAGGTAGCTGAGCGAGTCGTTCAGTGTGGCGCCCTCGCCCGTGTCGGGGGTGGTGACGAAGGAGGAGAGGAAGTAGCTGCCGGGCCGGACCTGGAAGACCTGGTCGGTGGCGCCCTCGTTGAAGCGGCGCTCGCCGCTCGCGTCGTCGGTGCCGATGAGGTCGACGGAGGACGCGCCGTCGGCGGGCCTGCCCTGACGGTCGATCAACTTGACGCGCAGGGTGACGGTTTCGGGCTGGACGTAGAGGGAGAACGGCGTCGAGACGTGCAGCCCGTCACGGCCGGTGGCCACGACGCGTCCGGTGACGTCGCCGTACTGCGCGCGCTCCAGGTGTGCGGTCGGGTCCACGTGGAGCGGGACCTCGACGGTCGCGCCGGCCGGGACGGTGACCGTGCGCTTGCCGAGCTTGGCCACGGACGAGCGGATGCGGGAGCCGTCGTTGCCGGTGACCTTCTCGACGTCGAGCGTCAGGGTGACGGCCTTGCCGGAAGTGTTGGTGTACGGGACGGAGACCGTGGTGCGGTCGCTGCTGTCCTGGGGCCAGTTGAAGGTGCCGCCCTGGACGGCGTCGGCGCCGAGGACCGTCTGGTCGATGGCGGCCTTGACGTCGAGCCGGCCGCCGCCGACCTCGCGCACGTCGCCGGGGACGTCGCTCTCGGCGGAGGAGACGAGCACGGCCTTGATCTGCTGCCCCGTCCAGTCGGGGTGCCGCTGCTTGACGATGGCGGCGGCGCCCGCGACGTGCGGGGTGGCCATCGACGTACCGGACATGGACTGGTACGCGTACACGCCCCGGCCGCCGACGGCGGCGGCGGAGATACCGACGCCGGGCGCGGCGATCTCCGGCTTGAGGGTGTGGTTGACGATCGTCGGGCCGCGGCTGGAGAACGACGCGGTGGAGTCGTCGCGGTCGGTGGCGCCGACGGTCAGCACGTCGGGGGCGCAGCCGGGCGAGGAGACGGTGTTGAGAGTCGGGCCCGAGTTGCCGGCGGCTATGACGAACAACGTGCCCTTGTTCTGGGCGAGTTCCTGCGCCGCGACGCTCATCGGGTCGGTGCAGTCGGTGGGTACGGAGCTGCCGAGGCTCATGGAGACGACGTCGGCGCCCTGGCCGACGGCCCACTCCATGCCGGCGATGATCCAGGAGGCGGCGCCGGAACCGGAGTCGTTGAGCACCTTGCCGTTGAGGAGGGCCGCGCCGGGCGCGACGCCCTTCTTCTTGCCGCCGCTCGCCGCGCCGGAGCCGCCGACGGTGGAGATGGTGTGGGTGCCGTGGCCCGCGCGGTCCTCGGCGGTGTCGGAGTCGGTGAAGTTCTCCGAGGCGACGATCCGGCCCTTGAGGTCGGGGTGCTCGGTGTCGGCGCCGGTGTCGAGGACGGCGACCTTGGTGCCGGTGCCGTCGAAGCCGGCGGCCCAGGCCTCGGGGGCGTGCACCTGCTTGGTCGAACGCTCCAGGGTGGCCTCGACCTTGCGGTCCAGCCAGAGCTTCTTCAGGCCGGTCGCGGAGCGGGCGGCGGGGGCGTACACGTCGGCCCAGAAGGTGGCGGCCTGCTTCTTGTCGGCCTTGAGGGCGACGCCGTCGACGGCCTTGAGGACCTGGCCGCGCCGGGCTCCGCGTGGGGCGGCGGGGACGGAGCGGGCGAGGTCGGAGCCGTAGACCGCGATGAGCGGCAGCGTCTGGGTGCCCGCGTCGTCGTAGCCCTGCCGGACGAGGCCGGTGACGTTGAAGAGCTCCTCGTCGACGCGGCCCGCGGCGAGGGCGGCGGTGACGCCCTCGGGGTAGACGTACAGGTCCTGGCCCGAGCGGCGGGTCTGGACGAACGGAACGGTCCCGTCCTCGCGGGGCAGCGCGGTGGCGGCCGGGTTCCCGGCGGCGTCACGGGTGACCAGGACCCGGTCGCCGGTGACCAGCGTGACCGTGGCGGTCCGGTCGCCGGCGCGGGCGCCGTGCGCCTCGCTGCCGACCAGCGGTCGATTGCCGGTCGGGTCGTCCTGCGGCACGGCGGCCGTGGACGGCGCGACCGCGGTGACGGCCAGGACGGCGGCGGTCGCCGCTCCCAGGGCCGTACGCGAAATCGGGCGCATCGCTCTCCCCATCTGATTCCGGCGCAAGGGCGGGCAAAGGCCCCGTGCCCGGAGGCTGTTGGTGCTGCGGTGGCGCCACATTGGCAGAGGTGAGGGTGGTGCAGGGATGATGGGCGCGGCGGGAATGCGCCGTGGCCGATTCCCGCCAGGGCACCAACGGAACGAATGCGTCCGGTGAACGTCAGGGGAATGTCCGGGACGTCCCAGGACGTCCGGTGAGGGGTGGGGCAGCGATGCTGGGAGCGATAGGGCTCGACGAACGGCAGGAGTCCGCGTACCGGGCGCTCGTCGCGCTGGGCGCGGCCGAGGTGACGGATCTGGCGCACCGGCTCGCCCTGCCGGAGACGGACACCGAACGGGCGCTGCGGCGCCTGGAGTCGCAGGGGCTCGCCGCGCAGTCCTCGGCGCGGACGGGACGGTGGGTCGCGGCGCCCCCGGGGGTGGCCCTCGGCGCGCTGCTGACCCAGCAGCGGCACGAGCTGGAGCAGGCGGAGCTGGCGGCGGCGCTGCTCGCGGAGGAGTACCGCGCCGAGGCGGCCGAGCCGGCCGTGCACGACCTGGTGGAGGTGGTGACGGGCGCGAGCGCGGTCACGCACCGCTTCCTCCAGCTCCAGCTCGGCGCGACGGAGGAGGTCTGCGCGCTGGTCACGGGGAAGCCGATCGCGGTGACCGGTATGGAGAACGACGCGGAGGAGCTGGCGGCCGTGCGGGGCGTGCGCTACCGCGTGGTGGTCGAGCGGGAGGTCCTGACGCTGCCGTCGGGGATCGTCGAGCTGTCGGCGGCGCTCGGCCGGGACGAGGAGATCCGGGTGGTGGACCGGGTGCCCACGAAGCTGGTGGTCGCGGACCGGACCCTCGCGATGGTCCCGCTGACCGGCCGGGGCGCGGAGCCGGCGGCGCTCGTGGTGCACGCGAGCGGGCTCCTGGAGTCCCTGATGGGCCTCTTCGAGGCGGTCTGGCGCGACGCGCTGCCGCTGCGGCTCGGCGCGGGCGCGCAGGTCACGGAGACGGAGGCGCCGGGCCCCGACGCGACGGACCTGGAGGTCCTCTCCCTGCTCCTGGCCGGCATGACGGACGCGAGCGTGGCGAAACAGCTGGACCTGGGCCTGCGCACGGTGCAGCGCCGGGTGAAGGGCCTGATGGAGCTCTCGGGCGTGACGACCCGCCTCCAGCTGGGCTGGCACGCGTACGAGAAGGGATGGGTGGCGCGGGGGTAGGCGCGGGGCGAGGCGCGCCGGGCGGGTTGGCCCGAGGCGCGCAGGGCTCGGTCGGGTGCCCCGTCCGTACGCCGCGACCTGCGAGGAGATCATGGGTCCTGCACGCTGGGCAGATGGGTGTGTGGCAGCTGTTGCTCGTCGCGATGGTGATGCTGCTCGGCCTGTTCGGGGTACTGGCTCCCGGCGTGCCGGGGCCGTGGCTGGTGTGGGCGGCCATGCTCTGGTGGTCGCTGCACGAACAGAGCGGGCTCGCCTGGATCCTGCTCGTCGCCTCGACCGCGCTGCTCCTGCTCACCCAGGTGGTCGTATGGCTGCTGCCGCAGCGCCGGATCCGGGGCGTGGGGATCACCCGGCGCATGGTGACGTACGCCGGCGTCGGCGCCTTCCTCGGCTTCTTCCTGGTCCCCGTGCTCGGCGCGATCCCCGGTTTCATCGGCGGGATCTACCTCTCGGAGCGGCTCCGCCTGGGCGGCCACGGCCAGGCCATGGCCTCCACGCGCACGGTGATGCGGGCGGCGGGGACGAGCATCCTGGTCGAGCTCTTCGCCTGCCTGCTGATCGTCGGCGCGTGGGTGGGCGCGCTGATCTGGGGCTGAGGACCTAGGTCGTGTCCGCCGGAGCGCCGATGCGCTCGTCGCGCCCGGCGGGCGATGCTGGCCGTATGAGGGATTTCGAGGGCTTCGACGCAGCCGAACTCGCCTACCTCCGGACGCAGCGGCTCGCCCGGATGGCCACGGTCGACCCCGCGGGCCAGCCCCAGGTCAACCCGGTCGGCTTCTTCCCGCAGCCGGACGGCACCGTCCTGGTCGGCGGGCTCGCCATGGGCAGGACGAAGAAGTGGCGCAACCTCGTGGCCCACCCCAAGGTGGCCCTGGTCGTCGACGACCTGGCGAGCGTACGGCCCTGGCGGGTGCGCGGGGTGGAGATCCGGGGCGTGGCCGAGCTCCTGGTCGGGCCCCACGAGCTCGGCCCGCACTTCAGCGAGGAGGTCATCCGGATCCACGCCCGCCGGATCCACAGCTGGGGTCTCCCGCCCGAGGGGGCTACTTCGGAAGATCGATCTGGTACTTGATGAAGCCGGTGTCGCGGGCGACCTTGTCGTACAGGTGGCGCGCGGTGGTGTTGGAGGCCTGCGTGTTCCAGTAGACCCGGTCGCAGCCCTGCTCCCGCGCCCACTCCGCGACGGCGGCGATCAGCGCACGCGCGACGCCCCGGCCGCGCGCCTCGGGGTCCGTGAAGAGGTCCTGGAGGTAGCAGACGTCCGGCCCGGAGGTGCTGGGGTGGACGAGGAAGTGGGTGAAGCCGACGACCCGGCCGTCGTGCCGCGCCACGCGCGCGTGGACACGGGTGCCGTCCTGGAATGCCTTCCAGGCCCGCTCGTACAGGGCGTCGGGCTCGCTGCGCCCGTAGAAGTCGATGTACGCGCGGAAGAGGCGCTCCCAGGCGTCGCGGTCCTCGGGTCGGAGCAGGTCTGTGCTGATCATGGGCTCATCATGCCGGTACGGGTGCGAGCTCCAGGTACCGGTACGCGTACGAGCGCCAGGGCCGCCACGCCTCGGAGCCGCCCCCCGGGTCCACATCCGGGTCGCCGAGGGCCCGCATCCGGATGAGGGCGGCATGGCCGGCGGTGACGCCGGGGACGGCGCGCAGGGCCTGCTCGGCCTCGTCGCGGTCGGCGCCCGGGTCGAGGCGTACGGCCCCGGTGGTGAGCGCGGCGGCGAGCGGGCCCGCCTCCGGGTGGTCGAGGAGCGCGGCGGGCTCGGGGAAGAGGTGGGTGAGGGTGCCGCAGGCGGTCTCCAGGGGCGTGCCGTGGGCCGGGACGAGGCGGGCCGCCTCCTCGGGCCCTGTCACGGTCCGGAGCGCGAACTCCTCCGGGTCGGCCGCGCCCGGCGACCGGAGGCCGGGGCGGGCGGCGACCGCCTCGGCGAGGACGGAGTCCGGGGCGGCGCCGAGGTGCTCGGCGACGGCGTAAGGGTCGGCGTCCAGGTCGAGGAGGCGGCGCAGCCGCTGCACGGCGGTGGTCAGGTCGCGCAGGTCGGTGAGGTGGATCCGGGCCTCCAGCCAGGGCCCGGCGGAGCGCTCGTCGACGGAGACGAGGCCGGTGCCGTACGGGAGGCGGAGCGTACGGCGGTAGGTGCGGGCCCCGGGGGCGCCGAGCACCTCCTCGACGCCCGGCAGGGCCTCGGCGGCGAGCAGGTCGAAGACCTCGCGGGCGGCGTACGGTCCCCGGTGCGCGAGCCGCAGCGGCACCCCGGCGGCGAGCGCGGTACGGGGCCCGGCGCCGGTGCCGGCCTCGGAGCGCAGCTCGGTGGGGGTACGGGCGTAGATGCGGCGGATCGTGTCGTTGAACTGGCGCACGCTGGCACTGCCGGACGCGAAGGCGATCTCGGTGACCGAGAGCCCGGTGGTCTGCAGGAGCAGCCGGGCGGTGTGGGCCCGCTGGGCGCGGGCGAGGGCGACGGGGCCTGCGCCCAGCTCGGCGGTGAGCAGGCGCTGCACCTGGCGGGCGCTGTAGCCGAGCCGCCCGGCGAGGCCGGGCACGCCCTCGCGGTCGACGACCCCGTCCCCGATGAGGCGCACGGCGCGGCCGACGACGTCGGCGCGGACGTTCCACTCGGCGGAGCCGGGCACGGCGTCCGGGCGGCAGCGCCGGCAGGCGCGGAAGCCGTGGCCCTGGGCGGCGGCGGCCGTCGGGAAGAACGTGACGTTCTTCCGCTTGGGCGTGACGGCGGGGCAGCTGGGCCGGCAGTAGATGCCGGTCGTCTCGACGGCGAAGAAGAACGCGCCGTCGAAGCGGGCGTCCCGGCTGCTGACGGCCTCGTACCGCCGGTCGGATTCCTGTTCGCTCACGCTGTCCACGTGTTCCAGTGTGCGGGAGCCCAGGAGGCGCGGCTGGCGGTTTTCGGACACCGCGCTGCACCGCGCTCCCCGGGACTCCCCAGGTCCCGCTACCAGCCCGAGTGCCGGCCGCGGCCACCCGAGCCGCCCCGCTTGGCCTCCATCGCCGCACGGCCTTCCGCGCCCTTGCGCTTCCAGTCCTTGAGGATCTCGGAGCGCAGGCGGGCGTCGGTCTTGGCGACGATCCGCTGGTTCTCGCGGAGGAGCTTGCGGTAGCTCTCCAGCCGGCGGACCGACAGGGAACCGTCCTCGACCGCCGCCGTCACGGCGCAGCCGGGCTCCGCCTCGTGGGCGCAGTCGTGGAAGCGGCAGTCCTGGGCCAGGCTCTCGATCTCCGAGAAGACCTGGCCGACGCCGGTCTCGGCGTCCCAGAGCCCGACCCCGCGCAGACCGGGCGTGTCGATGAGGACACCGCCTCCGGGCAGCACGAGCAGGTTGCGCGTGGTCGTGGTGTGGCGGCCCTTGCCGTCCACGTCGCGGGCGGCCTGGACGTCCATCACGTCGTCGCCGAGGAGCGTGTTGGCGAGCGTGGACTTCCCGGCGCCGGAGACGCCGAGCAGCACGCTCGTACCGCCCG
This sequence comes from Streptomyces sp. NPDC026092, assembly GCF_040638605.1. Classification (NCBI taxonomy): domain Bacteria; kingdom Bacillati; phylum Actinomycetota; class Actinomycetes; order Kitasatosporales; family Streptomycetaceae; genus Streptomyces; species Streptomyces sp. NPDC026092. The sequence continues at coordinate 45,430 of NZ_JBEZYN010000034.1, read as the reverse complement.
CCACGAGCGCGCGGAGGACGTCGAGCCCCTCGCCGGTCGCGGAGCTGACGGGCAGCACCTGGACGCCCGGCGCGACGGTCCGCACGTCCTCGACGAGGTACGAGAGTCCGACCGGGTCGGGCACCAGGTCGGCCTTGCTGAGCACGACCACCGGCTGGGCACCGGACTCCCACGCGAGGGCGAGGAAGCGCTCGATGCGGCCGAGGTCCAGCTCGACGGCGAGCGAGACGGTGATGATCGCGTGGTCGACGTTGGCGGCGAGGATCTGCCCCTCGGACCGCTTGGAGGACGTGGACCGCGCGAAGGCGGTACGGCGCGGGAGGAGGTGCCGTACGTACCGGGGATCGCCGTCGCGGTCGACGGTGGCCCAGTCGCCCGTGCAGACGACCTTCAGCGGGTCCCGGGGCACGACGAACTCGGTGTCGGCCCGGATGATGCCGAGCGGGGTGACCAGGTCGCACTGGCCCCGGTCGACCCGCAGGACGCGGCCGGGCATGAGGTCCCACACTTCGTACGGGGCGAAAGCGGCCTCCCAGCCCTCGTCCCAGCCGTACGGGGTGAGGTCGTGCGAGGTCGAATCCTGAAGATCCTGAAGAGAGGAGGAAGACAAGGGGTGGCCCTTCACAAGGGTGGCCCCGGCACGCGCCCCATGGGCACGCAGAAAGCAGAGGGAAGGTCAGCCGGAGACCACGGGGGTGGGAACGATGAACTCCTGAATGCGGGCACAGCCCGTCACCATGACAGTCATCAATGTCCTCACCTCCTGTTTCTTCTCAACGAACCGACTCAGCCCGCCCCCTCGGGAGCGGATGAGCGAAACCCTAGCCCCGCCCCAGGACACGGCACCACCGATTAAATTCCTCCGGATAAGGTGCAACCGGCTCCGGAGACCGGAGCCGGTACATCAGACGAGGTGGGGGAAATGCCGAAGCACCGGCTGTCCAGAAAAGGCCGTTACGTAGCGCTGGCGACGACGGCCGTCGCGGTCGTGGCGGGTGCCGGGGTCGCGGCGCAGTCCTCGATGGCGGCCACGCCGTGGCCGGCGCAGAAGACGTACACGGGCCGTGCGTTCGACGCCTGCACGGCGCCTTCGCTCACTGCGATGAAGGCGTGGAAGAAGGACGCCTACTACGGCGGCGTCGCCGTCTACATCGGTGGGAAGAACCGCGGCTGCGCCCAGCCCAACCTGACCAAGACCTGGGTGAAGTCGGTCGACACGCTCGGCTGGCGGGTCGTCCCGCTCTACGTCGGCGCCCAGCCGCCCTGTCAGAAGAGCGGGAACAAGGAGCGGTTCACCGCGGCCACCGCGACCTCGGTCGGCGCGAGCAACGCCGCCGACGCGGTCGCCAAGGCCTCGGCGCTCGGCATGAAGCCCGGCAGCCCGATCTACCTCAACATGGAGCCGTACAACACCGCCGACAAAGCGTGCAACGACGCGACCCTCGCCTACGTGCGGTCCTTCACCAAGACCCTGCGCGCCAAGACCTACCGCTCCGGCCTCTACGGCTTCAGCAGCTCCAGCGCCAAGGCGATCGCCACGGCGAAGGACCGTACGGACCTGCCGGGCAACCTCTGGTACGCCCTGTGGAACGGCCAGGAGACCACCACCAAGGACTGGCCCTGGGACCCGAAGCTGTACACCGGCCACAGCCGGGGCCACCAGTACAAGGCCAACAGCAAGGAGACCCGCGGCGGCCACACCATCACCGTCGACCGCAACGCGTGGGACGCCCCGGTCGCCATCATCGGCTGACGAGCGGCTTCCGGATCGGCGGTGTCTCGTCCCTTCGTCCAGCCACCCAGGAGGCTCGGGCTCGTGAGGGGATCGTCCATCTGCCGGAGCGCGGCGGACGGCGAGGCCATCCGGCACTCGTGCCTCGATCAGCCGGCAGCCCGGCACGACGCTCCTGGCGTCAACGTGCCTGGTTTGACGCGCTCTTGACGCTGCGTTCGCATCCGCTCGCTCCACCATGACCGTCCTGAAGAGTGTCGAACCGCGCCCACGAGGGAGTGTGCTGCCATGGATGGCGTCGCTGTCGGAGCCGTCATCACCGTCGTCTGTGTCCTGCTGGTGTTGCGCAGCGGACTGCGGGTGATCAATCAGATCGAGCGAGGCGTGGTGTTCCGCTTCGGTAAGGCGCTGCCGGGGCATCGGCAGCCCGGCATCACGCTGCTCATCCCCTTCGCCGACCGGATGCGGAAGGTGAACGTACAGGTCGCGACCCTGCCGATCCCGACGCAGGAGGGGATCACCCGGGACAACGTCTCGGTGAAGGTCGACGCCGTCGTCTACTACCGGGTCGTCGATCCCGCGCGGGCCGCGATCGAGGTGCAGGACTACGCGTTCGCGGTCGGGCAGGTCGCCCAGTCCTCCCTGCGGTCGATCATCGGCAAGAGCGATCTGGACGACCTGCTGTCCGACCGGGAACGGCTCCACGAGGGGCTCGCGCTGATGATCGACAGTCCGGCCGCCGGGTGGGGCGTCCACATCGACCGGGTCGAGATCAAGGACGTACAGCTGCCGGAGTCCCTGAAGCGGTCGATGTCGCGGCAGGCCGAGGCCGAGCGTGAGCGGCGTGCCAGGGTCATCACCGCCGACGGCGAGTTCCAGGCGGCGCAGCAGCTCGCCAACGCGTCGCGGATCATGGCGGACACGCCCGAGGCGATGCAGCTGCGGCTGCTGCAGACGGTCGTGGAGGTCGCCGCCGAGAAGAACTCCACGCTCGTCATGCCCTTCCCGGTGGAGCTGCTCCGCTACTTCGACCGGGCCGCCCGGCAGTTCGACCAGCCCCAGGAGCCTGCGGGCGGCACGCTCCCCGAGCAGCGCGCTCCCGGGGAGTAGGCGGACCGAGCGTCAGACGACCACCACCTCCACCGACGCCACCGTGTTGCAGCCGTAGCCCTGCGCGTTCCACGGGGCGCGGTCCGGCTGGGTGGCGCCGTGGGAGTCGGTCGCGCGGGCCAGCAGGCGGTAGCGGCCCGGGCGGCGCGGGGTCCACGGGTACGACCAGCCGGTCCAGGCGTACGGCCCTGTGGGCGGCTCCAGTTCGGCGTCGTGCCACCCCGTGTCCGGGTCGTCCTGCCCCGGTCCTGTGCCGTCCTCGTCCTCGGCCCGCACCTCGACGCGGCCGACGGTCCGCCCGCCGCCGGACCAGGCCCTGCCGCGTACGACGGTCTCCGTCCCGCGCCGCAGGTCCTCGTCCGGTTCCGGCGTGGTGATGAGCGACTTGACGAGGATCGCCCCGACGGGCCCGTCGGGGGTGCCGTCCGAGGCGATGTACACGTACTCCTCGGTCTGGAAGACGCCGGTGAAGGGCGTCGTGACGGCCCTCGCCCCGACCAGCCACTTCACGTCGGCGACCGCGTACCGGCCCGGCACCACGAGCCGGACCGGGGCGCCGTGCCGGGGCGGGAGCGGTTCGCCGTTCAGGTGGGTCGCGAGGAGCGTGTCGGGGTGCAGGGCCTCGGCCAGCGGCAGGGCGCGCTCGAAGGCGGTCCGCCGCCCGTGGAAGGGGCCCTCGTCCGCTCCGGTGAAGACGAACTCGACGGCCTCCGGGGCGAGCCCGGCCCGTTCGGCGACCAGGTGGAAGGGGACGCCCGCGAACCGGGCGCAGCCGACCGCCCCGCGCTCCCAGGGCAGGCCGGGCGGGCGCGGGTTCATCAGGGCGCGCCCGTTGCCCGCGCATTCCAGGACGACGTCGAGCTCACGCCGCCCGGCGCGGCCGCCGAGGGCGATGAGCTGCTCGTAGTCGATGTCGAGCGGGGCCGTCACGGCGCCGTCGACGCGCAGCCGCCAGTGGGCGATCTCCGGGCGCGGGACGCCGAAGTGGTCCCGTACGAAGAGGGCGTCGGCGGGCGTCACCGGATCGGCGAGCGCGGCCAGGGGGGTCTGGGCGTTGTACGGCTCCGTGGTCACCGTCTCGGGCGCCCAGGCGGTGGCCCCCATCCCCTGGGGAACGGCTGCTGTGCTCATGCCGACACCTCCGTCGGGCGCGGTCCTTCTCAGCGTACGTCCGGCCCCGCGCCCCCACTCGTCAGGCTCTGCGCCCCCACTCGCCGCCTTCGGCCGACCCCACGCGCCGCGTCCGATTCGTACAAGACCCGGGCCCCGACCCCTGCCTACCGTTGTCCCATGAACACACCACGACTCGACGTCATCGGCCTCGTCGTCGCCGACATGGCCGCCTCGCTCGCCTTCTACCGGCGGCTCGGTCTCGACGTGCCCGCCGAGGCCGACACGCAGCCGCACGTGGAGGCCGCCCTGCCCGGAGGGATGCGGATCGCGTGGGACACCGAAGAGGTCATCCGGTCCTTCGATGCCGACTGGTCCCGGCCCCAGGGCGGTGACCGGATCGGGCTCGCGTTCCTGTGCGACTCGCCCCGGGACGTGGACGCCACGTACGAGGCGCTCGTCGCCGCCGGCTACCAGGGGCATCTGAAGCCCTGGGACGCGGTGTGGGGGCAGCGCTACGCCGTCGTGCTCGACCCGGACGGCTGCGGGGTCTCCCTCTTCGCCCAGGCCGAGGCGTAGGCCGAGAGCGTCGTTCCGGCGAGCGCCCGGGTCTCGCGGGCCAGGTGCGCCTGGTCGGCGTACCCGGCGCGCAGGGCCGCCTCGGCGTACGGGACGCCCGCTCTGACCAGGGCCAGTGCGCGCTGGAGCCGCAGGATCCGGGCCAGCGTCTTGGGCCCGTAGCCGAACGCGTCCAGCGAGCGCCGGTGCAGCTGCCGCGCGCCCAGGCCGACCGCCTCCGCGGTCTCGGCGACGGGGCGTCCTGCGGCCAGGCGCCGGGCGACAGCGCGGATCAGCGGGTCCGGGTCCTGGGCGTCCGCCGCCCGGTCGACGGCCAGAGCTTCGAGCGCGGCGGCCGGGTCGGGCGCGGCGGAGACCCGCTCGGCGAGCCGCCGGGCCCGGGCCTCGCCCCAGAGCGCCCCGAGGTCGACCCGCCTGTCCCGCAGGACGCTCGCCGGTACGCCGAGCAGGGCGGGGGCGTCCCCGGGCGCGAAGCGCAGCCCGGCGTACGGGCCGGGGCCGGCCTCGGGGACGTACGCGAAGGTGTCGGGGCCCGCGACGTACAGCCGGCCGTCGTGCCACAGCAGGTCCATGCACCCGTCGGGCAGCACCGCCACCGGCTCCTCGCCCACGGGCGAGGGCCCGATGCTCCAGACGACCGCGCCGGCCAGGCGCGCGGGACGTTCCTCGTACACCCTTCCGAGCCTAAGCCGGTTCCCGAGCCGGGTCCTAGTCCTTCTCCCACCCCGAGTGCAGCCGCGACTTGACGTCGTCCGGGGGCAGGAAGCGCGACCAGCGTTCGGGGAACTCCGAGGGCATGTCGGGGTCGTCCTCGTCCACCTCGTCCGCCTCCGCGCGCAGCCGCGCGACGAGCTCGGCGGCCTGGGCGGCGCGGGCGCGGTCGGAGGCCTCGCGGGCGGCGGCGGTGGCGACCGAGGGCCAGACGCGGTCGATCGCCGCGTTCACCGCCGCGCCGACGAGCACGGCGAAGGCGGAGATGCCGATCCAGAGGAGGACGGCGATGGGCGCGGCGAGCGAGCCGTAGATGGTCGGGCCCTCGACCTGGCTGGTGAGGTAGATCCGCAGCAGGAAGCTGCCGAGCACCCACATCCCGAGCGCCACGAGCGCGCCCGGGATGTCCTCGATCCACGGCGATCTGACGGGCACGGAGACGTGGTACAGCGTGGTGAGGAAGGCGACGGAGAGGAGGATGACGACCGGCCAGTAGAGGACGGAGACGACCTCCGTGCCCCAGGGGATCAGCTCCACCACCCGGTCGGGTCCGACCACGGCGAGCGGCAGCACGACCGCGCCGATGAGCAGCGCCACGATGTAGAGCAGGAAGGCCAGGAGCCGGGTCTTGACGATGCCCCGGTGGCCGTCGAGGCCGTACATCACGGTGATGGTGTCGATGAAGACGTTCACGGCGCGCGAGCCGGACCACAGGGCGATGGCGAAGCCGAGGGAGACGAGTTCGGGGCGGGTGCCCTGGGTGACGTCGTCCAGGAGCGGCTTGGCGATGTCGCGTACGCCGCGGTCGGAGAGGACCGTTCCGGCGGCGTGGAGGATGTTCTCCCGCATGCTCGCGACGGTGTCGGTGTTGGTCCAGTCGTCGGCGTAGCCGAGGAGGGCGATCAGTCCGAGCAGGAGTGGGGGCAGCGACAGAAGGGTGAAGAACGCCGCCTCGGCGGCGAGGCCGAGGATGCGGTACTCGATGCACGAGTTGACGGTGTCCTTCAGGAGCAGCCAGACCATCTTCCGCTTCGATACGTTGCGGTAGAGGACTCGGGCCCGGTGGAGTCGGGTCCCGGGGCGCCGCTCGGGTGTTTCGTTTGCTGCCTGCACCTCCTTACCGTATCGGCATGGCAGCCAGCACCCACACCGTGACCAATCAGCCTCCGCCCCTGGTGGGATACGACGTCTTCTCCGCGGACCGGGCGCTCGCGGAGGCGGTGGATCGGCATCTCGACCCGCTCGGCCCGGAGGTTCTCGGCTCCGCGCGCGAGGAGCTGGCGGAGTTCGGCCGGGCCGCCGGTTCGGAGCAGGCGCGGGAGTGGGGGGACCTGGCGAACACGTTTCCGCCCCGGCTGCGGACCCACGACCGGTACGGGAACCGGATCGACGAGGTCGAGTTCCACCCGGCCTGGCACCGGCTCCTGGGCCGGGCGGTGGGCGCGGGGCTGACGAACGCGTGGGGCCGTCCGGGTGGACATGTGCGGCGCGCGGCGGGTTTCTTCCTCACGACGCAGACCGAGGCCGGGCACGGCTGCCCGCTGTCGATGACGCACGCCGCCGTGCCCGCGCTGCGGGCGGACCCGGGCCTGGCCGCCGTGTGGGAGCCGCTGCTGACCTCGCGGGTGTACGAGCAGGGGCTGCGGCCGCCGGCCGAGAAGGCCGGGGTGCTCTTCGGGATGGGGATGACGGAGAAGCAGGGCGGCAGCGACGTACGGGCGAACACGACGGAGGCCCGGCCGCTGGCCGAGGACGGGGCCTATGTACTCACCGGGCACAAGTGGTTCTGCTCGGCGCCGATGTCGGACGGGTTCCTCGTGCTCGCCCAGGCTCCCGGGGGCCTCAGCTGTTTCCTCGTCCCCCGGGTCCTGCCGGACGGGACGCGGAACGCGTTCGCGATCCAGCGGCTCAAGGACAAGCTCGGCAACCGGTCGAACGCCTCCGCCGAGGTCGAGTTCGACGGGACGACCTGGGCCCGCCGGGTCGGCGAGGAGGGGCGCGGGGTCCGCACGATCATCGGGATGGTGGCGGCGACGCGCCTCGACTGTGTGCTGGGCTCGGCCGCGCAGATGCGGCAGGCGGTGGCGCAGGCCGTGCACCATGCCGCGTACCGCAGGGCGTTCGGCGGGGTGCTGATCGAGAAGCCGCTGATGCGCAACGTACTGGCGGATCTGGCGCTGGAGTCGGAGGCGGCGACGGTCCTCGGGATGCGGCTCGCCGCGGCGTACGACACGGACTCCGAGTCCGAGCGGGCGTTCATGCGGATCGCGGTGCCGGTGGCGAAGTACTGGGTGACCAAGCGGTGCACGCCGACGGTGGCGGAGGCGCTGGAGTGCCTCGGCGGCAACGGCTACGTCGAGGAGTCGGGGATGCCCCGGCTGCTGCGCGAGTCGCCGCTCAACTCGATCTGGGAGGGGTCGGGGAACGTCCAGGCGCTGGACGTGCTGCGGGCGTTGTGGGGGTCCCCCCACGCCCCAGGGCGTAGGGGGAGGGAGCCGATGGCGCTCAACGCGTTCCTGACGGAGGTCGGGAAGGCGCGGGGCGCGGACCACCGCTTGGACGGGGCGATCCGGGGGATGCTGACCGAACTGGCCGACCTGGACGGCATCGAGGGGCGCGCGCGACGGCTCGTGGAGCGGATGGCCCTGGTGTTGCAGGGGTCGCTTCTGGTGCGCTGGGCACCGTCCGAGGTGTCGGACGCTTTCTGTGCCTCGCGGCTCGGCGGCGACTGGGGCACGGCGTTCGGGACGCTGCCGTCGACGCTCGACCTGGGAGCGGTGGTGGAGCGGGCGCGGGCCGAGGTCTGAGCGCCGATTCGGGTGGCTCGTCCGCCGCGAAAAGCGGTGGGTGGTGCTGCGCCGACACGGCACCACCCTCCGCTCGCACCACCTTCACGCACGAGAGCGGTTGCTACCAGAGTTGCAAAGGGTTGCAGGATTACCGGAATCGGGCTCTACCGGCGAGCACCGGACGGCACGATGGGCACCGGACTCCGGAGTCCGGCAGAACCGATACAGCACCGACGCGGCAGTGAGGGTGGCTGGGAGAGACCGATGAAGAACACTCAGCTGAACAATACTCGGCTCGACATGAAGCGGCTGGCCGCCATGGACGCCGCCCAGGCGACCCGGCTGCTGCACCGGGTACGGGACGAGACGCTGGCCGGCCGCACGCCGCCGATCGCTCCCCGGCCGGTCATCGACGCCTCCTGGCAGCGGATGTTCCGGCTCGGTCTCGACCCGGACCAGGGCACCAGCAGCGTGCTGCTCCAGCGCGACGAGCTGGAGCAGCGGCGCCGCACGACCGTCCTCGGCGAGGTGATGCGCACCCTGAGCACGATGCTCGCCGGGATCGCGGACGCCTCGATGCAGATCATGGTGGTCACCGACGAGCAGGGCCGGGTGCTCTGGCGCGAGGGCAACCTCTCCGTGATGCGGCAGGCCAACGGCATCTGTCTGGAGGAGGGCGCGGCCTGGACCGAGCACACCACCGGGACGAACGCGGTGGGGACGGCGCTCGCGATGGGGCGGGCCGTCCAGGTCCACTCGGCCGAGCACTACGTCCAGACCCTGCACAGCTGGACGTGCGCCGCAGCCCCGGTCCACGATCCGCGCGACCAGCGGCTGTTGGGGATCGTGGACGTCAGCGGACCGGCGTCCAGCTTCCATCCGTCGACGCTCGCGCTCGTCGGCTCGGTGGCCCAGCTCGCCGAGGCGGAGATGCGCGACCGCCATCTGCGGTCGATCGAGCGGCTCCGCTCGGTGGCCGCGCCGATCCTGTGCCGGGTGGGCGGGCGCGCGGTCGCGGTCGACGCGCACGGCTGGACGGCGGCGGTCACCGGGCTCGCCCCGGTGGACCGGATCACGCTGCCGAAGTCGTTCCGGGCCGGGCGGGTCTGGCTGCCGTCGCTCGGGATGTGCGCGGTGGAGCCGCTGCCGGGCGGCTGGCTGCTCCGGATCGAGGAGGAGAAGCGCGCGGACGCCTCGGCCCCGGGCGGCGCGGAGGCGGCCGGCCGGGTGGTGCTCGACCTGAGCCGGCCGCGCCGCTGGTCGGTGGCGGTGTCGGGGGCGGCGGGCAGCTGGTCCCAGGAGCTGAGCCCACGCCACGCCGAGGTGCTGTACGTGCTGGCCCGGCACCGGGACGGGCGGACGGCGGCGGAGCTGGCCGAGGACGTGTTCGGCGACCGGACGAGGACGGTGACGGTCCGCGCGGAGATGTCGCGGATCCGCCGGAACCTGGCGAGCGTGCTCGCCCACCGCCCGTACCGGTTCAGCGAGGAGGTCGAGGTCGAGATCGTCGCCCCGGCCGACCCGGTGGACCTGCTTCCCCACTCGACGGCCCCGGCGGTACGGGCGGGACGGCTGGGGAGGGCGTAGAGCGGGAGGCGGACTGACCCGGACCGGCCTGACCTGGACCGGCCCGGCCGACCCCGCACGGCCCCGCCCGGCCCTCTCGATCCCACCGCTGTCCACCATGCGGACAGCCGACCGACGGAGCCCCTTGGGAATCGCGCACTCCGCATGATGCGATGAACCCATGAGCATCACTCTCACCACCTGGTCCCTCGAACAGACCGCGCCGTCCGACCTGCGCGCCTCGACCCCGCCCGAGGGAGACGACGTCGCGATCCGGCGTGCCGAGGTGCCCTCCCCCGAGTACAGCCGCTTCCTCTATACGGCGGTCGGCGGCGACATCCGCTGGAACGACCGGCTGTCACTGACGTACAAGCAGTGGGAGGAGATCGTCGAGAAGCCCGGGGCGGAGATCTGGGTGGCGTACGACAAGGGGACGCCGGCCGGGTACGTGGAGCTGGACCCGCAGGACGACGGTGTCGTGGAGATCGTCTACTTCGGCCTCATCCCCGCCTTCCGGGGCCGCCGGATCGGCGGGCACCTCCTTTCGTACGGTGTCCAGCGCGCCTGGGACCTGGCGGAGCGGTGGCCGGAGCGGGAGGCGACCCGGCGGGTCTGGCTGCACACCTGCTCGCTGGACGGGCCGCACGCGATGGACAACTACCTGCGCCGGGGCTTCCGGCTCTTCGACACCAAGGTGGAGGAGGTCGAGGAGTCCGAGACGCCCGGCCCCTGGCCCGGCGCGCACGGCTGAGCCCGGCCGAGCGGGCCGCACGACGGCCCGGGTCCGCGGGAGGGCGGCCCGGGCGTGACCCTCGAACGTGACCCACACCACACCATCTCGCACAGCGAGACACTCCTGTCCACATAGCGGACGAAGCTGGACTGGGTCCAAAGTCCCGTGACACGCTTCCGTCATGTCTGGAACTGGAATTGCCTTGGTGAGTCGGCGGCACGTCGACCTCGGCCGCATGTCCAGCGCCATGTGTTCGGCGCGCTGAGAGAACCAGCACCGCCGCGAGCACCTTTCAGACCGACCCTGCTGCGCACCGTCGCGCCATCCCCTGACCCACGTACGAGTGTGCAGGTCAGAGCCGCCCTCCCGCAGTCCCGAAGGACGAAACGCCATGGCCGCCACCCCGGAAAACCCCGCACCCGCCACGCCCCGCCGCAAGGTGAGCCGTCACCGTGGCGAGGGCCAGTGGGCCGTGGGGCACTTCACCCCGTTGAACGGCAATGAGCAGTTCAAGAAGGACGACGACGGTCTCAACGTGCGGACACGCATTGAGACGATCTACTCCAAGCGTGGATTCGACTCGATCGACCCCAACGACCTTCGGGGCCGCATGCGCTGGTGGGGTCTGTACACCCAGCGCAAGGAGGGCCTCGACGGCACCAAGACCGGTGTCCTGGAGCCGGAGGAGCTGGACGCGGAGTACTTCATGCTCCGGGTCCGCATCGACGGCGGCCGGCTGACGACCGAGCAGCTGCGGGTCATCGGCGAGATCTCGCAGGAGTTCGCGCGCGGCACCGCCGACATCACCGACCGGCAGAACGTCCAGTACCACTGGATCCGGATCGAGGACGTCCCGGAGATCTGGAACCGGCTCGAGGCCGTCGGCCTGTCGACCACCGAGGCCTGCGGTGACACCCCGCGTGTCATCCTCGGCTCGCCGGTCGCCGGAATCGCCGAGGACGAGATCATCGACGGCACCCCCGCCATCGACGAGATCTACCGCCGGATCGTGGGCAACAAGGACTTCTCCAACCTGCCCCGCAAGTTCAAGTCGGCCGTCTCCGGCTCGCCGCTGCTCGACGTGGCGCACGAGATCAACGACATCGCCTTCGTCGGCGTGAACCACCCGGAGCACGGCCCCGGCTTCGACGTCTGGGTCGGCGGCGGCCTCTCCACCAACCCCAAGCTGGGCGTCCGCCTGGGCACCTGGGTCTCCCTGGAGGAGGTCCCGGACATCTACACCGGCGTCATCTCGATCTTCCGCGACTACGGCTACCGCCGGCTGCGCACCCGCGCCCGGCTGAAGTTCCTCGTCGCCGACTGGGGCCCGGAGAAGTTCCGCCAGATCCTGGAGGACGAGTACCTCAAGCGCAAGCTGACCGACGGCCCCGCGCCCGAGCAGCCGGCCGGCCAGTGGCGCGACCACGTGGGCGTCCACAAGCAGAAGGACGGCCGTTTCTACGTCGGCTTCGCCCCGCGCGTCGGCCGCGTCGACGGCACCACGCTCACCAAGATCGCGGAGATCGCCGAGGCGCACGGTTCGGGCCGGGTCCGTACCACCGCCGAGCAGAAGATGATCGTCCTGGACGTCGAGGAGACGCAGGTCGAGTCGATCGTCTCCGCCCTGGAGGCCCTGGACCTGCGGGTCAACCCCTCGCCGTTCCGGCGCGGCACGATGGCCTGCACGGGCATCGAGTTCTGCAAGCTGGCGATCGTCGAGACCAAGGCGCGCGGCGCCTCCCTCATCGACGAACTCGAGCGCCGCATCCCCGAGTTCGACGAGCCGATCACCATCAACATCAACGGCTGCCCGAACGCCTGCGCCCGTATCCAGGTCGCGGACATCGGTCTCAAGGGCCAGCTGGTCCTGGACGACGAGGGCAACCGCGTCGAGGGCTACCAGGTCCACCTGGGCGGCGCCCTCGGTCTGGAGGCCGGGTTCGGCCGCAAGGTCCGTGGCCTGAAGGTCACCTCGACCGAGCTGCCGGACTACGTCGAGCGGGTCCTCACGCGCTTCCAGGAGCAGCGCGAGGACGGCGAGCGCTTCGCCACCTGGGCGGCGCGCGCCTCCGAGGAGGCCCTGTCATGAGCGAGCGTGCCGCACCGTTCTACTGCCCGTACTGCGGCGACGAGGACCTGTTCCCGCACGAGACAGGGCACGGGGCCTGGGAATGCCGGGCATGCAGTCGAGCCTTCCAGCTGAAGTTCCTGGGGCTCCTCGCCCCGGGCACTTCGAGCAACCCAGCTGGAGGGGAAGAGATATGACGACGACTCAGGCCATCACCGAGGACACCCCGGACACCGACCTGAAGGCGCTCGCCGAGCAGGCCGGGCGTGACCTGGAGGACGCCTCCGCGCTGGAGATCCTCCAGTGGGCGGCCGACACCTTCGGCAAGCGGTTCTGCGTCACCTCCTCCATGGAGGACGCGGTGGTCGCCCACCTCGCCTCCCGGGCCATGCCCGGCGTCGACGTCGTCTTCCTCGACACCGGCTACCACTTCCCCGAGACCATCGGCACCCGCGACGCGGTCGACGCCGTGATGGACGTCCGCGTCATCACGCTGACCCCGCGTCAGACGGTCGCCGAGCAGGACGCCGAGTACGGCGCGCGGCTGCACGACCGCGACCCCGACCTCTGCTGCGCACTGCGCAAGGTCAAGCCGCTGGAGGACGGGCTCACCGCGTACCTCGCGTGGGCGACGGGCCTGCGCCGCGACGAGTCCCCGACCCGGGCCAACACCCCGGTCGTCGGCTGGGACGAGAAGCGGCGGAAGGTCAAGATCTCCCCCATCGCCCGCTGGACCCAGGACGACGTCGACGCCTACGTCGCCCAGCACGGTGTCCTCACCAACCCGCTCCTCATGGACGGTTACGCCTCCGTCGGCTGCGCGCCGTGCACGCGACGCGTCGCGGAGGGCGAGGACGCCCGGGCCGGCCGCTGGGCCGGACGCGGCAAGACCGAATGCGGGCTGCACGGCTGATGACCACCACAGAGACCTCCCAGGAGAATCACGTGACCGGTGCCACCATCTGGCTCACGGGCCTGCCCAGCGCCGGCAAGACCACCATCGCGTACGAGCTCGCCGGCACGCTGCGCGGCGAGGGCCACCGGGTCGAGGTGCTCGACGGCGACGAGATCCGCGAGTTCCTCTCCGCGGGCCTCGGCTTCAGCCGTGAGGACCGGCACACCAATGTGCAGCGGATCGGCTTCGTCGCCGAACTGCTCGCCTCGAACGGCGTGAAGGTGCTGGTCCCGGTCATCGCCCCGTACGAGGACAGCCGCGAGGCCGTCCGCAAGCGCCACCAGGCCGAGGGCACCGCGTACGTCGAGGTGCACGTCGCGACCCCGGTGGACGTGTGCTCCGTACGCGATGTGAAGGGGCTCTACGCCAAGCAGGCCGCGGGCGAGCTCAGCGGTCTGACCGGGGTCGACGACCCGTACGACGAGCCGCGCAACCCCGATCTGCGGATCGAGTCCCAGAACCAGACCGTGCAGGAGTCCGCGGCGCAGCTCCACGCGCTGCTCACCGAGAGGGGCCTGGCGTGACCACCGTTGCCCATGTTCATGAGGAGACCGACAGCCCGTTCGCGCTGTCGCACCTGGACTCGCTCGAGTCCGAGGCCGTCCACATCTTCCGTGAGGTGGCGGGGGAGTTCGAGCGGCCGGTGATCCTCTTCTCCGGCGGCAAGGACTCCATCGTCATGCTGCACCTGGCGCTGAAGGCGTTCGCGCCTGCGCCGGTGCCGTTCACGCTGCTGCACGTCGACACGGGGCACAACTTCCCCGAGGTCATCGAGTACCGCGACCGGGTCGTCGCCGAGCACGGGCTGCGCCTTCACGTGGCCTCGGTGCAGGAGTACATCGACGCGGGGAAGCTGCGCGAGCGTCCCGACGGGACGCGCAACCCGCTGCAGACGGTGCCGCTGACCGAGGCGATCCAGCAGCACCGTTTCGACGCCGTGTTCGGCGGCGGGCGGCGCGACGAGGAGAAGGCCCGCGCGAAGGAGCGGGTGTTCTCGCTGCGCGACGAGTTCTCGCAGTGGGACCCGCGCCGCCAGCGCCCGGAGCTGTGGCAGCTGTACAACGGCCGGCACGCCCCCGGTGAGCACGTCCGGGTCTTCCCGCTCTCCAACTGGACCGAGCTGGACGTCTGGCAGTACATCCAGCGGGAGAAGATCGACCTCCCCGACATCTACTTCGCCCACGAGCGCGATGTGTTCGCCCGCAACGGCATGTGGCTGACGGCCGGCGAGTGGGGCGGCCCGAAGGACACCGAGACGGTGGAGAAGCGGCTGATCCGCTACCGCACCGTCGGCGACATGTCCTGCACCGGCGCCGTCGACTCCGACGCCACCACGCTGGACGCCGTCATCGCCGAGATCGCCGCCTCCCGGCTCACCGAGCGGGGTGCGACCCGCGCCGACGACAAGCTGTCCGAGGCCGCGATGGAAGACCGCAAGCGCGAAGGGTACTTCTAATGAGCACCACCACCGAGCAGCTCTCCGACGAGCAGCTGGCCGCCACCACCCTGCTGCGTTTCGCCACCGCCGGGTCCGTCGACGACGGCAAGTCCACCCTGGTGGGCCGGCTGCTGCACGACTCCAAGTCGGTCCTCGCCGACCAGCTGGAGGCCGTGGAGCACGCCTCCCGTTCGCGCGGCCAGGAGGCGCCGGACCTGGCGCTGCTGACCGACGGCCTGCGGGCCGAGCGGGAGCAGGGCATCACGATCGACGTGGCGTACCGCTACTTCGCGACCCCGCGCCGCCGCTTCATCCTGGCCGACACCCCCGGGCACGTGCAGTACACCCGGAACATGGTCACCGGCGCCTCGACCGCCGAGCTGGCCGTGGTCCTGGTCGACGCGCGCAACGGTGTGGTCGAGCAGACCCGGCGGCACGCGGCCGTCGCGGCGCTGCTGCGGGTGCCGCACGTGGTCCTCGCGGTCAACAAGATGGACCTCGTGGAGTACGCGGAGCCCGTCTTCGCGGCGATCGCCGAGGAGTTCACGACGTACGCCTCCGAGCTGGGCGTCCCGGAGATCACCGCGATCCCGATCTCGGCGCTCGCCGGCGACAACGTGGTGGAGCCGTCGGCCAACATGGACTGGTACGGCGGCCCGACGGTCCTGGAGCACCTGGAGACCGTCCCGGTCAGCCACGACCTGACGGCCTGCCACGCGCGGTTCCCCGTGCAGTACGTGATCCGTCCGCAGACCGCCGAGCACCCGGACTACCGGGGCTACGCGGGCCAGATCGCGGCCGGTGCCTTCCGGGTCGGCGAGCAGGTCTCCGTGCTGCCCTCGGGGAAGACGTCCACGATCACCGCGATCGACGCGCTCGGCGAGTCCGTGGACATCGCCTGGGCCCCGCAGTCGGTGACGATCCGGCTCGCCGACGACATCGACATCTCGCGCGGCGACCTCCTCGCCCCGAGCGGTGACGCCCCGGCGACCAGCCAGGACGTCGAGGCGACGGTCTGCCACGTGGCGGACCAGCCGCTGAAGGTGGGCCAGCGGGTGCTGCTCAAGCACACCACCCGCACGGTCAAGGCGATCGTCAAGGAGATCCCGTCCCGGCTGACCCTGGACGACCTCTCCCAGCACCCCGAGCCGGGTCAGCTCGTCGCCAACGACATCGGCCGGGTCAAGGTCCGTACGGCCGAGCCGCTCGCGCTCGACTCGTACGCCGACTCCCGCCGTACCGGCTCGTTCCTGCTGATCGACCCGGCGGACGGCACCACGCTCGCGGCCGGCATGGCGGGCGAGTCCTTCGCCGACGCCAAGGCCGTGAAGGCCGGTTCGGACGCGGCGGACACCGCGGACGACGAGGGCTGGGACTTCTGAGATGACGTACGACGACGTCTACGGCACCTTCGCCAAGGAGGGCGGCCGCGTGGGTTCCGGCGCCCTCGGCGCGGGCAGCGGGGGTGTCGCGCGATGTGCGTGCTGATTCCGATGCGGTGCGTACGCGCCGCGCTGCCGCTCCACCCGTACCACGAACGACATAGCCGAAGAAGCCTTCGAAGACCCTGAGGGGACCACCTCCGTGCCTGCCTTCCGCACCACTCCGCGCCGCCCGATCGCCGCTCTCGCGGCGCTGCCGCTGCTGATCGGCGCGCTCGCCTCGTGCGGGTACGGATCCCAGGCGAAGGGCGACGAGCAGAAGGTGGCCGCCCAGGGCGCGAAGCTCTCCGCGGACACGGTCCGGATCGGCTACTTCCCGAACCTGACGCACGCGACGGCGCTGGTGGGCGACCAGGAGGGCATCTTCCAGAAGGAGTTGGGCGGGACGCAGCTGAAGGTCTCGACCTTCAACGCCGGTCCGTCGGAGATCGAGGCGCTGAACGCCGACTCGATCGACATCGGCTTCATCGGCCCCTCCCCCGCGATCAACGGCTACACCAAGTCGCAGGGCAAGAACCTTCGTATCGTCGGCGGTTCGGCGTCGGGCGGCGTGAAGCTGGTCGTGAACCCGGCGAAGATCAAGACCCTGGACGAGGTGAAGGGCAAGCGGATCGCCACTCCGCAGCTCGGCAACACCCAGGACGTCGCCTTCCTCAACTGGATCTCCGAGAAGGGCTGGAAGGTCGACGCCCAGAGCGGCAAGGGCGACGTCTCCGTCCTGCGCACGGACAACAAGGTGACCCCGGACGCCTACAAGTCCGGCTCCATCGACGGCGCCTGGGTCCCCGAGCCGACCGCCTCCAAGCTGGTCAGCGAGGGCGGAAAGGTGCTGCTCGACGAGGCGTCGCTGTGGCCGGACAAGAAGTTCGTGATCACGAACATCATCGTGTCCCAGAAGTTCCTCACCGAGCACCCCGACGTCGTCGAGGCCGTCCTGCGGGGATCCACCAAGACCAACGAGTGGATCAACGCCAACCCGGACAAGGCCAAGGCCTCTGCCAACGCCAAGCTCAAGGAGCTCACGGGCAAGCCGCTGGGCGCCGACGTCATCGACTCCGCCTGGCCCTCGATCCAGTTCACCGACGACCCGCTCGCCGCGACCCTGCGCGCCCAGGCGGACCACGCGGTGAAGGCCGGACTCCTCAAGCAGCCCGACCTCAACGGCATCTACGACCTGGGGCCCCTCAACAAGGTCCTGACGGCAGCGGGCAGGTCCGCCGCATCCGACGCCGGCCTCGGCGCCAAGTAACCGAACCCACAGGAGGTGACGACCATGGCAACGACCGCGACGCTCGCCAAGGCCGAGGACCGTGCGCAGGTGACGCACGCCGCCCGGCTCGACCACGTCTCGAAGTCCTTCGGCGGACCGGGCGGAGGACAGCTCGTCCTCGACGGCATCTCGCTCGACGTCGCCCCGGGTGAGTTCGTCACCCTGCTCGGCGCCTCGGGCTGCGGCAAGTCCACCCTGCTCAACCTGGTCGCCGGGCTCGACCGGCCCTCCGCCGGGTCCATCGAGACCCCCGGCGGCCGGCCGGCCCTGATGTTCCAGGAGCACGCCCTCTTCCCGTGGCTGACCGCGGGCAAGAACATCGAACTCGCCCTGCGGCTGCGCGGGGTGCCGAAGTCCGAGCGGCGCCCGGAGGCGGAGCGCCTCCTCGAACTGGTGCGGCTCTCGGGCTCGTACCGCAAGCGGGTGCACGAGCTGTCCGGCGGCATGCGCCAGCGCGTCGCGCTGGCCCGGGCGCTCGCCCAGGACAGCGACCTGCTGCTGATGGACGAGCCGTTCGCGGCACTCGACGCCATCACCCGGGACGTGCTGCACGACGAGCTGACCCGGATCTGGCGCGAGACGAACGTCTCGGTGCTTTTCGTGACCCACAACGTGCGCGAGGCCGTGCGGCTCGCCGAGCGCGTGGTACTGCTCTCGTCCCGCCCCGGGCGGATCGCCCGGGAGTGGACCATCGACATTCCGCAGCCGCGCCGCATCGAGGACGCCGCCGTGGCGGAACTGTCCATCGAGATCACCGAAGAACTGCGTGGGGAGATCCGCCGCCATGGCCAGCACTGACACGACCACCACGAAGGCCGCCAAGGCCGACGACCTGGCCGGTCTGGAAGCCGGACTCGACGCGCTGGACGCGGTGCAGCTGCGCCGTACTCCGGTACGCGAGGTCCTGGTGAAGAAGGTCCTGCCGCCGGTCCTCGCCGTGGTCCTCGTCCTCGCGGTCTGGCAGCTCCTCGTCAACCTCGAGGTCACCGACGAGTCCAAGCTGCCCGCGCCGCTCGCGGTCTGGGACAGCCTGAAGACCATGTGGCTGGAGGGCACGCTCCTCGAGGTCCTCTGGACGAGCGTGTCGCGCGCCCTGCTCGGCTTCCTGATGGCGCTCGCCATCGGTACGCCGCTGGGCCTGCTGGTCGCCCGCGTGAAGTTCGTGCGCGCCGCGATCGGTCCGGTGCTCGCGGGCCTGCAGTCGCTGCCTTCGGTCGCCTGGGTGGCCCCGGCGGTGCTGTGGATCGGCCTCAACGACTCGATGATGTACGCGGTGATCCTGCTGGGCGCCGTGCCGTCGATCGCCAACGGCCTGGTGGCCGGCGTCGACCAGGTCCCGCCGCTCTTCCTGCGGGCCGGGCGCACGCTCGGCGCGACGGGCCTGAAGGGCGCCTGGCACATCGTGATGCCGGCCGCGCTGCCCGGTTACCTCGCGGGCCTGAAGCAGGGCTGGGCGTTCTCCTGGCGGTCCCTGATGGCGGCGGAGATCATCGCGTCCTCGCCCGACCTGGGGCTCGGCCTCGGCCAGCTCCTGGAGAACGGCCGCAACAACTTCGACATGCCGGGCATCTTCCTCGCGATCATCCTGATCCTGCTTGTGGGTGTCGCCATCGACCTGCTGATCTTCAGCCCGCTGGAGCGCGCGGTGCTGCGCGGCCGCGGTCTGCTGGTGAAGTGAAGAGCTGACCATGAGCGCTCCCGTCCTTCTCGTCGTCGCCCACGGCAGCCGCGATCCGCGGCACGCCGCGACCGTGCACGCCCTGGTGCGGCGCGTCCGGTCGCTGCGGCCGGGGCTGCGGGTGGAGACGGCGTTCCTGGACTTCAACCTGCCGTCCGTCCCGGGCAGCCTGGACCGCCTCGCGGCCGAGGGCGTACGGGACGTGGTGGCCCTGCCCCTGCTCCTGACCCGCGCCTTCCACGCCAAGGCCGACATCCCGGCGGTCCTCCGCGAGGCCCCGCCGAGCCTGCAGATCCGCCAGGCGGAGGTCCTCGGCCCGTCCCCGCTGCTGCTCGCGGCGGTGGAACGACGCCTGTACGAGGCCGGCCTGACGCCCGCCGACAAGCGCTCGACCGGGGTCGTCCTGGCCTCGGCGGGCTCCACAGACCCGGAGGCGATCGCAGCGATCGCAGAAACGGCGCGGGAGCTGCGGCGCACCGGTTGGTGCTCCGTGCGGCCTGCGTTCGCCTCCGCATCTCTCCCGAGGACCGAGGACGCGGTCCGGGCGATGCGCGCCGACGGCGTGCGCCGGGTGGCCGTGGCCCCCTACGTCATCGCCCCCGGCCGCCTCCCGGACCGCATCGCGGCGGGCGCGGCCGAGGCCGACGTCCTGGCGGACGTCCTCGGCCCCTCGGAGGAACTGGCCCGACTGCTGGTCCGGCGCTACGACCAGTCCCGTACGACGGAACGCGCGGCCGTCGCCTAGGGCCTGTCGTTTGGATCAGGCCCTAGGTCGACGCTTGACGCTTCAGGGCATCAGTCGGCTTTGCGGATGGTGTCGCGGGCGGCGAGGCGGAAGTCCTTGACGGCTTCGTAGAGGGTCCGCTCTCGTTCAGCGGCAAGGGCGATGTCCTCGGTCTTGCGGGTGGTGTCGCCCGCGTGGGCGTTCTCGGCCATCCGTCGCATGACGTGGGAGAGGTCGCTGGAGGCTACGGTGACGCGTTCCGCGACGTCCGCGACGCGTGCCGGCCCTTCGAGGATGACGATTTCGCAGGCGCGGTGGACCTCGCGGGCCAGGGTGATGAAGCGGCCTGTCTTCTCGTCGATGTCGGACAGGTCGGGTCGGTCCGCACGCAGCGCGTCGAGGACGGCATCCCTCGCGATGTCGCGGTCATGGAGCGCTCCCAGGTAGCGGGCGTACGCGTCGCGGCGGTGCTGGCGGCTCCATTGGGCGTGCTGGGACCGCGCCTGAGCACGGCCGTTGACGATCGCGGCCGCGAGTGTGGCGGCGGAACCGACGGCGGCGCCCAGCAGCGCGGCGAGTCCTGAGTCCATGGGCCAAGTCTGCCGTTCTCGCGGTTCGTCCGGTGTGCCGGGGCTTCGTCCCTGGATCCGGTCCGGCTGCTGTGACCGCCCTCACACGCGCGGAGTTGTCACGTCCGCCGCCGGTCCGGTGTCTTCTCTGCAGGAGCGAGGGAAGGGATCGTGAGATGAAGGCAGTCATCGTGTGCGTCTCCGTGTCGCACGGCAATACGCGTCGAGTCGCCGACAGCATCGCCCAGGTGTTGGGCGCGAAGGTCGTCTCCCCCGAACAGGCCGACCCGGCGGAGCTGGCCGCGGCCGACCTGGTCGGGTTCGGGTCCGGCAACTTCTACGGCAGGCTCCACCCGGACCTGACCGACTTCGTGAAGGCGCTTCCCGCCGGGCGGGGGCGGGCGTTCGTGTTCGCCACCAGCGGGCTCCCGGAGCTGCCGGCGGCGCCTTTCACCCGCCCCCTGGTCCGGCTCCTCGAAGGCAAGGGCTTCGAGCCGGCGGGGAGCTTCTCGTGCCGGGCGTTCGACACCTGGGCTCCCTTCAAGCTCGTCGGCGGCATCAACAAGCAGCGGCCGAACGCCGGTGACCTGGACGCCGCGCGGGCTTTCGCCGAGCGGCTGCGGGCCGGGCGAGCCTCGCGCCCCTGAGGAGCCGGGGCATCACCCCACCGCGGTGCTCTCCGTGTCTCGGCGACGTGCCGCCCGTAGCGTGATCGTCGCCGCGAGCCCCGCCGTCAGACCGACCGTCAGGGCCGCCGGGACGCCGTTGCCGAGAGCGGCGGAGAGCTGGATCAGGCCCCAGCGCATGCCCGTCCGGTTCGTCGCCATGCCGAGCAGCTGGCTCGCGAGCAGGCCGAGGACCGTCGCGCAGACGGTGCCGATCACCATGGCCGGGAGCGTGACCCGGGTGAGGAGGCCGGGGAGGCAGCGAAGCGCCCACCACACCAGCACGAGCAGCAGCACGTCACCCGCGCGGTAGAGGAGCCAGTCACCGACCGAGCCTCCGGCCGGGGCCGACCACCCGCCGAGCAGCAGCCACTGGCGCAGCAGGTCGCCCGGTTCGGCGAACAGCCCGCCGTCCGGCGAGATCATCTGGATCTGCGCGGCGAGCCGCTCGTACGAGAGGACCACCAGGGACAGGGCCACGACGGCCGTCCCGACCGTGGCCGACAGGCGGGCGGCACGCGCCGCGACCTGCTGCCGAGGCAGCGGATCCGCGCCCTTGACCGCGACCCGCGCGACGAGCACCGTCACGGCCGCCACCACCAGCCCGGTCACCACGAGCACCTGGCGCCCCGAGGAGATCACGCTCGCCAGGTGCGGCAGGAAGCGGTAACTGCCGCGCCCGTTCGCCGCGATGGCCCACGGCGCGGAGACCGCCACCGCCAGCGTTCCGGCCACCACACCCCAGGCCCACACCCCGAGCAGCGTCGCCGGCGTCCGGCCCTGCACCGGCGGCAGCCTGCGGAGCAGCAGCAGCGCGCCGGGCACGAAGAAGGCGAAGACCGCCGCGAACCGGATCTGCATCCCGGTGGTGTAGAGCGAGAGGTAGCGGCTGTTGTCGACCGAGGCGGTGTCGCCGATCCCGCCGGACACCTCGGCACCGAGGCGGTACGAGGCCGGCGGGTCGTACGCCCACGGAACCAGCCAGTGCTCCAGCTCGGCGGCGGTCCGGCCGCCGATCGCGCTCGTGGTGCCCTGCAGATGCAGCGCCTGCGTGCTCGCCCCCGCCCACCACAGCAGCGCGAGGAGCAGAAGTCCTCCCGCCAGTGCCGGTATCGCCGCTCTCCGGTATGTCATGTCCCGCCCCGTGTTGGCCCCCGTGCACGTGGTGCACCCCTGATCACAAGGAGGCTACGGCGTGCCGATCACGTACATGTCACGCCACCCCCGTCGCCTACGCTCCGGGATCATGACGACGTACCACGAAGACGAAGCGGACACGGAACGCCCCACGCCCCGGCGCAGGTCGGTGCGGTTGGCGATCGTCGCGCTCGTGGTCGCGGTCCTCGTCGGCGGTCTCGTCTGGCTGTTCCAGGACGCGTTGTTCAGCCCGTTCGGCGACGCCCGCGCCTGCGAAGGGAGCGAAGCGGCGCTGCCCGCGACGATCGCCCCCGCCGGCGTCCCCCTGCCCGCCGACGCCTCCGAGGTCCACTACACCGTCCGCAAGGGCCGTACCCATGTCTCCTTCCTGAGCAAGGAGATTCCGGAGTACCTCGTCCGCGCGGGCCTGCTCACCCCGGGCGAACCGCTCATCGACGAGCGGGACGACCCCAAGTACGCGCTCGGTGAAGGCGAACCCGAGCTGCCCCACGGGTTGTGCGGCTCCCCCCTCTACGGCCCCGTCTGGTTCTACGGGAACGGCTCGGTCGAGGTCGAGGTCGAGCGCTCACCGGTCACTCCCGACCGCTTCCCGAACCCGGCGCGGGCCGTCGTCACGTACACCCCCTGACGCTCGGACACTCTCAGGCGCGCGGGTCGCGGCCGCTGGCGGCGAGGGCGCGCTCGAAGTCGGAGGCGTTCTCCGGTACTTCGACGGGGGCGGCGAAGCCGTCGTACTGGCGGTAGACCTCGGCGTGCTCCTCGACGACCGCGAGGACGAACGCCCCCGTCCCGTCGGGGAGCGTGAGGCGTTGACCGGTGGAGCGGGCCAGGTCCCAGCCGTGCAGGGCGAGTTCCTTGACGATCAGCGAGGCGATCACAGGGGCGGGCATGGTGGCGTAGCCGGTGTCCACGTCGCCCTCCCAGACGTCCGGCTTCTCCCAGGCGGCGAGCGCGCGGTCCAACTGGGCCGCGTACCGCTCCGCCCAGTCGGTGTCGGCGGTGAAGTCCCGCTGGACGGTGGCCTCGGGGAGCTGCTCGCGCAGCGCGCGGCGCTCCAGGCCGTGGGCGGAGTAGAGGACGAGGTGGTTGACGAGTTCGCGCACCGTCCAGTCGGTGGCGACGGACGGCTGGGCGAGCTGCTCCGTGGTGACACCGCGGGCGACCCGGGCGGCCTCGGCGGCGCAGACGGTGAGATGGGTGTGGATGGCGTTCATACGGCCGACGCTACGGAGCGCCCCGGTACCCGGTCTTGAAGAATCGCGACAGGGCGTTCGATGTAGCGTCCACCCATGATCCCGGACACCTTTTCGATCGGCGGCGACCTTCCCGTACGACGGCTCGGCTACGGCACCGCCCAACTGACCGGCCCGGGCTACTGGGGGCCCCGCGGTGAACGGGCGGACGCCGTCGCCGTCCTGCGGCGGGCCGTGGAGCGCGGGGTCACCCTGATCGACACGGCCGACAACTACGGCCCCGACCTCGCCGAGGAACTGGTCGCCGAGGCCCTCCACCCGTACCGGGACGGCCTGGTGATCGCCACGAAGGGCGGGGTCGTACGGACCGGCGACAGCGCCTGGCACATCGAGGGGCGGCCGGAGCGGTTGCGCGCGATGTGCGAGGCGAGCCTGCGGCGGCTGCGGACCGACTGCATCGACCTCTACCAGCTCCACCGCCTCGACCCTGAGGTCCCGATGGCGGAGCAGCTCGGCACGCTGGACGAGCTGCGCGCCGAGGGGAAGATCCGGTACGTCGGCCTGGACTCGGTCACCGCCACCCAGCTCACGGAGGCCCTGGCCCTGACGTCCTCGATCGTGTCCGTGCAGAACCGCTTCAACCTGCTCGACCGGCAGTCGGCGGAGGTCCTGGCGCTCTGCGCCGCGCACGACCTGGCGTTCCTGCCGTGGTTCCCGCTGGCCAACGGCGCCCTGACCGCCAGCGCGGCGGACACGCTCGACGCGGTGGCGGCGCGGCACGGGGCGGGCCGGGGCCAGGTCGCCCTGGCCTGGCTGCTCCATCACTCCCCCGTCCTGCTGCCCACCCCCGGGACCGGCTCCCTCACGCACCTGGAGGAGAACCTGGGCGCGGCGGAGCTGCGCCTCGACCCCTCCGACGTCTCCCTCCTGGACGCACTGAGTTCCTAGCTCTTCAGCACCACCAGCCGCTGCGTCGCCCGGGTCATCGCCACATAGCGGTCGACCGCGCCCTCGACGCCCTCGCCGAAGGCCTCCGGGTCGACGACCACGACCAGGTCGAACTCCAGGCCCTTCGCGAGGCCGGGCGTGAGCGACCGCACGCGGGTGGTCTCCTCGAAGGTGGGGTCGCCGATGACGCAGGCGACGCCGTCGGCGTGGTCGGCCAGCCAGCCGTCGAGGATCGCGTCCCGGTCCGCGACGGAGCCGTGGAGGACAGGGATGCCGTTGGCGCGGATGGAGGTCGGCACGTTGGCGTCCGGGATCGCGGCCAGGATGGCCGGCGCGGCCTCCGCCATGACCTCTTCCGGCGTCCGGTAGTTGATGGAGAGCGAGGCCACCTCGACCCGGTCGAGCCCGATCCGCTTGAGCCGCTCCTCCCACGACTCGGTGAACCCGTCCCGGGCCTGGGCCCGGTCGCCGACGATGGTGAAGCTCCGGGACGGGCAGCGGAGCAGCAGCATCTGCCACTCGGCGTCGGTCATCTCCTGCGCCTCGTCGACGACGACGTGCGCGAACGGGCCGTCGAGCAGCGCGCGCTCCGTGCCCGGCAGCGCGTCCTCGTCGATCAGGCTGTCCTGGAGGTCCCGTCCCCGGAGCATCGTCACCGCGCCCTCGCCGTCGGCGTCGGCCGCGATGACGTTCTCGATGACACCGGCCATGCGCTCGCGCTCGGCGGCCACGGACGCCTCGTGCCGGCGCTTGCGCTGGGACGCCTTCGGGTCGCCGAGCCGCTGCCGTGCCGCGTCCAGGAGGGGCAGGTCGGAGACCGTCCAGGCCTGCGGGGCGTGCTTGCGCTGAAGTGTCCGTACGTCGTCGGGGCCGAGCCAGGGCGCGCACATCCGCAGGTAGGCGGGGACGGACCAGAGGTCGCCGACGAGATCGGCGGCGTCGATCATCGGCCACGCGCGGTCGAGGGTCTCGACCAGCTCCTCGTCGTGGAGCAGCGACTTCCGGAACTGCTGCTCGGAGGGGACGTCGCCGCTGTGCTTGTCCAGCAGGATCGTGACCAGTTCCTCCCAGATCTCCTCGCGGGCCTCGTTGTGCGGGGTGCTCGGCCCGGGCGCCCGGAACGCCTCGACCCAGTCGTCGGCGGTCAGCCGGACCTCGGACCACGGGGTGGTGACGGTCATGCCCTGGGTGGGCGGCTCCTCGTAGAAGCGGACGGCCTTCTCGATCGCCCGCACCATGTCGGCGGAGGACTTCAGGCGCGCCACCTCGGGGTCGGTCTCGGCCGCCGCGCCGGGCCCCTCGGGAAGCAGGTCGCGCAGGGTGCAGGTCCGTACGCCCTCCTCGCCGAGGCTGGGCAGGACGTCCTCGACGTAGTTCAGGTAGGGCTGGTGCGGGCCGACGAAGAGCACGCCGCCGCGGCGGTGGCCGAGGCGCGGGTCGGAGTAGAGCAGGTACGCGGAGCGGTGCAGCGCCACGACCGTCTTGCCGGTGCCGGGGCCGCCGTCGACGACGAGGGCGCCCTTGGAGCCGGCCCGGATGATGGCGTCCTGGTCGGACTGGATGGTGGCGAGCACGTCACGCATCCGGGACGAGCGCTCGCCGCCGAGGCTGGCGATGAAGGCGGAGTGGTCGTCGAGCGCCGCGTGGCCCTCGCGGCCGTCTGCGGTGAACACCTCGTCCCAGTAGTCGGTGATCCGGCCGCGGGTCCAGCGGTACCGGCGGCGGCTGGCCAGGCCCATCGGATGGGCGTGGGTCGCCGCGAAGAACGGCTCGGCGGCCGGGGAGCGCCAGTCGAGCAGCAGCCGGCGGCCCGTGCTGTCGGTGAGGCCGAGGCGGCCGATGTACACGGGCTCGGGGCTGTCGGTGAGGACGACGTGACCGAGGCACAGGTCAAGGCCGAACCGGCGCAGGGTGCGCAGGCGGGCGGTGAGGCGGTGGATCTCCGTGTCCCGCTCCAGGGCCTCGCGGCCGGCGCCGCCGGGCGCCTTGCGCGCGGCGTCGAGCTGCTCGGACAGCTCGGCGATCGTCCGGTCGAGGCAGTCCGCGACGGCCGCGAAGTGCTGCTCGTCGCCGGCGATCAGGGCCGGGGCGGCCTTGGAGGACAGTCGGTCGGAAAGGTCGAACGCGCTGGTGGTCAGGGGATTCATCTCCTCGGTTCTGCCACGGAATCGGGCCAAGGCCTGAGATTGTGCGGCATCACCGGGGCCTTGCCGCAAGGCCCCCCATGCGCTATAAGTTAAAAGTGGCAAGGAGTGGGTACGCCTTCTTGCCCCTCTCCGAGAGACCTCTGAGAGACCCTCCGCGAGACCCGAAGCGGCTCAGTCCCGGGTCATCTCCACCAGCTTCATCACGGTGTTCCAGTTGCGTGTCGTCGCCACGATGCCCTTCACCAGGGCCGGCTTCGAGAGCGCCTCTGCCAGTTTCGAGCGGCCGAGGCCGTCGGGCGCGTAGAGGTAGAGCACGCGGTCGCCGAGCCTGAACTCCTCGGGCAGGAAGGCCTTCTGGTCGATCGAGGCGATCCGCTCGGGGCCGACCGGCTCGGAGAAGTACGTGACGTGGAGCTGCTTGCCCTCCAGCTCGGCGGCCGGGAACGGGCAGCTGTCGGCGACGGCGGCGAGATACGCGGCGTCCCGGACGAGGCAGTCGACGCGGAAGCCGAAGCGCTTCTCGATGGCGTCCTGGAGCGCGGTGGTCAGCTCGTCCGTGCTCGCGCCGTCGGCGTCGGTGGTGAAGACGGCGTTGCCGCTCTGCAGATACGTCCGGACGTCCCGGTGCCCGAGCTCTTCCAGTACGGAACGGAGTTCCGCCATGGGGACTTTGCGGTGCCCGCCCACGTTGATCCCGCGCAGCAGCGCGGCGTACGTCGTCGTCATGGGCACACCATAGGGGGTGTCTCGTCGATCAGACCTGATCGACGAGACACCCCCTATGACGGCCGCCGTGCCCCGTGGGGGAGGGCACGGCGGCCGCCGGTTCAGCGGGGTGCGACTACTCGACGATCTTGAGCAGCTTGTTGGCGGTGCCCCCGGTCGGGTTGCTGATCTTGTCCGGGGTGGCGCCGGTGACCAGCGCCTCGGCGACCTGGTCCGGCGTGGCGTCCTGGTGCGCCGCGAGGTAGACGGCGGCGGCGCCGACCACGTGCGGGGTGGCCATGGACGTACCGGAGATGGTCTTGGTGCCCTCGTCGCTGTCGTTCCACGTCGAGGTGATCTCCGAGCCCGGGGCGTAGAGGTCCACCACGGAACCGAAGTTGGAGAAGCTGGACTGCTGGTCGTCCTCGGTCGAGGAGGCGACGGTGATCGCCTCCTGGACGCGGGAGGGGGAGCCCTCGCCGGCGTCGGAGGACTCGTTGCCGGCGGCGACACCGAAGGTGACACCGGAGGCGATGGCCTTCTTGACGGCCTCGTCGAGGGCCGGGTCGGCGCCCCCGCCCAGGCTCATGTTGGCGACGGACGGGCCCTGGTGGTTCTTGGTGACCCAGTCGATGCCCGCGACGACCTGCTCGGTCGTGCCGGAGCCGCTGTCGTCGAGGACGCGGACGGCGACGATCTTCGCCTTCTTGGCGACACCGTGCGAGGCGCCGGCGATGGTGCCCGCGACGTGGGTGCCGTGGCCGTTGCCGTCCGAGGCGTCGTCGTCGTTGTCGATGGCGTCGAAGCCGGAGGCGGCGCGGCCCTCGAAGTCCTTGTGCGTGGTGCGGACTCCGGTGTCGATGACGTAGGCCGTGACGCCCTCGCCGCCGTTGTCCGGGTAGGTGTACTTCTTGTCGCCCGCGGTCTCGGCCTGGTCGACCCGGTCGAGGCCCCAGGACGGCGGGTTCTCCT
The DNA here is from genome assembly GCF_040638605.1 of Streptomyces sp. NPDC026092. NCBI lineage: Bacteria > Bacillati > Actinomycetota > Actinomycetes > Kitasatosporales > Streptomycetaceae > Streptomyces > Streptomyces sp. NPDC026092. The sequence continues at coordinate 17,168 of NZ_JBEZYN010000034.1, read as the reverse complement.
GGGTCGCGTTGATGGAGAACTTCTTGTTCTGGACGACCTTGGCGACGGCCGGGTCGGCGGCGAGACGCTTGGCGTCCGTCTCCGAAAGGTCGTTCACCGAGAAGCCGTTGACCGCGGAGTCGTAGCTGCGGCGCAGGGTGCCGCCGTACTCCTTCGCCAGCTCACCCTTGTCGGCCTTCTCGTCCAGCAGAACGATGTAGCTGCCTGCGACGGCGCCTTCGACGCCGAGTCCGTGCACGGTTCCGAGGGCGGGCGGCGTGGGGGCCGCACCGGCGAACGGGCTCGTGATGACGGTGACTCCGGCCGCGGCCGCGATCGCGGTCGAGACGGCGACGATGAGCTTGGTCTTGCGGGCACGCTTGTGTATTGCCATGAAGAGGGGTCTCCTCGCCAGGATTTGTGGGGGGTTGAGCCTCCGAAAGGAAACCCTCCGGCGGCTGCTTCAAAACCCTTGCTCATTGACGAGTGCAAATCAAGACCTTCATGCAGCTGTGACTTAAGCAACAAGGCTTCGTAATAATAAAGTCACGCATCCCTCCCAACTCCGGCACAAAACATGGCCCCCGGCTTCACCCGGGGGCCATCTGCGTGCGGAATCAAGCGAGTTCGGACTCGAAGAGTTCGGCTTCGATCAGATCGGCCGCCCGGCGCGTGCCGCCCTCGCGCGCCATCCGCTCCTGGACCTCCTTGGCCCGGACGGCCACTTCGGGGTCGTCGAGGAGTGCGAACACAGAGGCGCGCAGCAGCTCGGCGGTGACGTCCGCCATCTCGAGCCGGCGGGCCACACCGAGGGACTGGAGCATGTCGGCGTTGCCGAACTGGTCGGTCGCGAGCGGGACCGCGACCATCGGGGTCGCGGTGGCGAGCCCCTCCTGGCTGCCGCCGGCGCCCGCGTGGGTGATGAAGGCGTCGGCCTGCTTCAGGATGGCCAACTGGGGTACCCAGGACCGCACTTCGACGTTGGCCGGAGTCTCGCCCAGTTCGGCGGGGTCGACGAAGGCGCCGATCTGGAGTACGACGTGCCAGCCGGGCAGGTCGCCGAAGGCGGCCACGCAGGTGCGGTAGAAGTCGGGCAGCTTGGTGAAGGCCGAGCCCATCGAGACGAGCAGCACCTTCTCGGCGCCCTCGGGACGGTGCCACTCCCCCTGGTCCGCACGCTCGCCCTGACAGGCGCCGACGAAGGTGAAGACGGAGCCGTCGACCCGGTCGGCGTGCGGCTGGAGGGCGCTCGGGATGAGCGCGAGGGCGCGCCGGGGACGGGCGACGAGGCGGTCGGGGTGGGTGTCCACGCCGTGCTCGGCGAGCCAGTTCTCGAAGCGGGTGTAGTACGCCTTGCCCCGTTCGGAGGCCTTCAGTTCCGCGAACATGGGCTCGGCGACCTCGTCCTCGTACCCCTCCCAGGGGACCAGATTCGGCCAGAGTCCCACGGCGGGGACGCCCCAGCTGTGGGCGAGGACCGGCGCCGGGTAGGAGGTGATGTCGTGCAGGACGAGGTCCGGCCGGTCGGCGTCGAAGGCCTCGGCCAGCTGGGGCAGGGCCTGGATCGCGTCGGCGAGGAACGGTTCGACGTGGTCGATCAGTTCGGTGCCCCAGGCGTCCGGGTCGTCGTCGGTGGGGAGCGTGGAGCGGTAGACGACGGGCGTGGCGCCGGTCGCGGCGACCTTCTCGGCGAAGGAGGCGGGGATGGCGTAACTGACGCGGTGGCCCCGGTCGACGAGCTCGCGGATCACTTCGAGGCTCGGGTTCACGTGTCCGTGGGCGGCGATGGAGAACATGGCGATATGAGCGGGGCGCGGCGTGGTGGTCATGCGCCCACATTAAGCGAGACGAGACGTCTCGTCCAGTCGATAGAAGATGCGGGCTCCCCGCAGGGGTCGGATACAGGTCAGTCGCGCTGGTAGCGGGCGAGGACGAGGTTGCCGTCCTCCTCCAGGCGTTTGCGCAGCTCCGCCGCGTCGATCGCCCCGCTGTAGTACTCCTGATAGGCCGGGGTGGCCACCTTGTCCTTCCACTCGGGATAGCCCCGGACGGACTGCGCGGGAGCGGAACGCAGGTGCTCGGCGACGGCGGCGCCGGTCGCCCAGCCGTCCTTCGCGGTGTGCAGGGACGGGTCGGCGAGCGCCGCCGTGCCGGTGGGCAGCATCCAGTCGCCGCGTGCGAGCCGGACCATGTTGGCCGGCTGGAGGAAGAAGTCGAGGAAGGCCGAGGCCTCCTTCTTGTACCGGCTGTCCTCGGCGATGGAGAGCGTCTGCGGGCTGACGCCCTGCGCGAGCCCGTCCTCCCCCGCGGGCGCGGGCAGCACGATCCACTCGAAGCCCTTCGGCGCCTGCTGGGTGATCTGCTGGCGGTACGAGAAGCCCAGCGGGACCATCGCGTACTTGCCGCCGAAGAATCCGGGCAGGGCGTCCGAGCCGCCGCTGCCGAGCGTGGAGCGCGAGGCGCTGTGGTCGGTGTTGACCTGGTCGTGGATGGTGCCCGGCACGACGCCGTCCTGGTCGGTGAAGCGGATCGTCACCTTCCCGTCGGGTTCCCGGTGGAAGAGCTGCCCGCCGGCCGAGAGCCCGAGGTTGAGACTGACCGAGACCGGCTCCTTCAGCGGCCAGGCGATCGCGTACTTCCCCTCGCCCATCTTCCCCGTCAGCTCCTTGGTGATCTGACGGAACTCCGCCCAGCTCCACGGCTTCTCGGGGGTCGGGAGGCGGACGCCGGAGGACTCCAGGATCCGCTTGTTGGCCATGATCACGCGCGGTTCCTGGAGGAACGGCACGCCGTAGACCCCGCCGCCGAAGGTCGTGGTCTCCCAGCTGCGCGCCGGGATGTCGGCCTTGAGCCGCTCGGGCAGGAGGCCGGTCAGATCGGCGAGGTAGCCGCCGTAGGCGAAGTCGGCCAGGTCGTCGGAGGCGTCGTGGATGATGTCGGGCGCCTCGCCACCCTCGAAGGAGGTGAGGAGCTGGTCGTGGACCGAGTCCCAGCTGCCCTGGACGTAGTCGACCTGGATGTCGGGGTGGGCCGCGTTCCACTCGGCGACCAGTTCCTTGTTGGCGTCGACGGACTCCTTCTGCCAGGCCAGGGACTGGAAGCGGAGCCGTACCGGGCCGTCGCCGGGTTCGTCCCCCGACGAGCAGCCGGTGAGGAGCAGCGCGAGCGCGGCGGCGGCCGCCGCGAACGTCCGTACCCGCATCAGGACTTCACCGCCCCGGTCAGCATGCCGCCCGTGATGCGCTTCTGGATGATCGCGAAGATGACCAGCGAGGGGATCGTGGCCAGGAACGCGGCGGCGGCCAGCGGACCGAGGTCGGCGACGCCCTCCGCGCCGAGGAAGTGGGTGAGGACGACCGGCAAGGTCTGCTTCTCCGGGGTCTTGAGCAGGACGAGCGCGAAGAAGAACTCGTTCCACGCGGTGATGAAGGCGAAGAGCGCCGTGGCGACGATGCCGGGGGCGAGCAGCGGGGCGGTGACCGAGACGAGCGTACGGAGCTTCCCGGCGCCGTCGACGGCCGCGGCCTCCTCCAGCTCGGCCGGGACGGCCCGTACGTACCCCACCAGCATCCAGAGCGCGAACGGCAGCGACCAGACGACGTAGACCAGGACGAGGCCGAAGAGGCTGTTGATCAGGTGCAGGTTCTTGAGGACGAGGAAGAGCGGGATGATCACGAGCACGAAGGGGAACGCCTGGCTGATCACGACCCAGCCGGTGGCGGCGGTGGAGAGCCGGCTGCGGTGGCGGGCCATCACATAGGCCATGGGCGTGGCGATGACGACGGCGATCAGGGCCGCCGCGAGAGCCGCGATCAGGCTGTTCCCCGCGGCCTGGAGCAGCGGCTGCTCGTCGAAGGCCTGCCGGAAGTTGGCGAGGGTCGGGTCCTGCGGGATCCAGGTCGGGTGGAGCGAGCCGAGTTCGGTCGCCGGTTTGAAGGCGGTCGAGATCAGCCAGAGGAACGGAAACGCGAGGAAGGCCAGATAGGCGAGGAGCGCGAGGTACTGCCCGATCCGTGCGGGTCTGCTTGCGCGGAGGGTGCTCACCGGTCCTGGCCCCCCTTCAGTCGTCCGACGAGATAGAGGGCGAGGAGTACGGAGATGACGGCGACCATGACACAGCCCATGGCGGCGGCGTAGCCGAACTGGCCGTAGCGGAACGCTTCCTCGTAGGCGAAGAGCATCGGCAGCCGGGTGCGGCCGCCGGGTCCGCCGTTGGTCAGGACGTAGACCAGGGCGAAGGAATTGAAGTTCCAGATGAAGTTCAGGGCCGTGATGGCGAGGGCCACCGGTCTGAGGGCGGGCCAGGTGACCGTACGGAAGCGGCGCCAGGCGCCCGCGCCGTCGAGGGCGGCGGCCTCGTGGAGTTCGTGCGGGGTGTTCTGGAGGCCGGCGAGCAGGGCGACCGTGGTCTGGGGCATGCCGGCCCAGATCCCGACGACGATCACGGCGGGCAGGGCGGTGGCGAGCCCGGTGAGCCAGTCCCGTCCGTCACCCAGGCCCAGGTCGCGGATGGTCTCGTTGAGGATGCCCGCGTCCGGGTTGTAGACGAGGCGCCACATGATGCCGACGACGACCTCGGGCATGGCCCAAGGGATGATCGCGAGCGCCCGGGCCAGCCAGCGGAAGCGGAGCTTCTCGTTCAGCAGCAGCGCGAGACCGAGGGCCAGGAGGAACTGGGGCACGGTGACGCCGACGGCCCAGAGCAGGCCGATCCGGAAGGAGTCCCAGAAGAGGGTGTCGTGCAGCAGGTCCTGGAAGTTGAGGGTGCCGACCCACTGGGTGGCCTGGGTGCGGCCGGACTGGGAGTCGGTGAAGGCGAGCGCGATGCCGTAGAGGAGGGGGCCGACGCTCAGGACCAGGATGGGGATGAGGGCGGGCAGCACCAGGAACCAGGCGCCGTGGTCCCGCACCGGACCGGGTCTCCGGCCGGCGGCCGTCGCCCCGCCGGACCGCTTCGTTGCGGTCGCCACTCCCACAGATCGACCCCTTTGGCACCTTTTGCGCATGCGACTCGGCCTCCGTCATGGTCCTGACGGGCCGTCGGTTCGTCAAGGCAACCTGCATGGATGCGAGACTTTGGCTGATTCGCACACGCATCGGGGCAGCTGGGAGAGACGGATGGACGAGGCGCGGGCACGGGAGATCCTGGCCGCCACGGGACTGTCGACAGGTCCGTCGACGCCCCTGTCGACGCCCCGGGTTGCCGAGGAGCCGGAAGCGCGGCTGCTCGCGCTCGGCGAGAACGCGGTCTTCGCCGTCGGCGAGCTCGTGGTGAAGATCGGCCGGGACCCGGAGCTGCTCCCCCGCGCCGAGCGTGAACTCGCGCTCGCCGCCTGGCTGGCGGAGACGGACATCCCGGCCGTGCGCGCGGCGGAGCCGAAGCCCCGCCTGGTCGACGGCCACCCGGTCACCCTCTGGCAGCGGCTGCCCGAGGCCGTACGCCCCGCCGAGCCCCGCGACCTGGCGCCGCTCCTTCGCCGGATCCACGCGCTGCCGGAGCCGACGGGCTTCACGTTGCCGCGCCGTGAACTCCTGGGCGGGGTCGAGCGGTGGCTGCGGCTCGCGGGCGACGCCGTCGACCCGGCCGACGCGGCCTTCCTGCGCGAGCGCCGGGACGCCTTCGCCCCGGCGGCGGCCGCGCTCACCCCGCACCTGCCCCCGGGCCCCCTCCACGGCGACGCCCTCCCCCGTAACGTCCATGTCGGCCCCGAGGGTCCTGTCCTGGTCGATCTGGAGACCTTCTCCTCCGATCTGCGCGAACACGATCTGGTGGTTCTCGCCCTCTCCCGCGACCGGTACGGACTCGACCCCGCCGCCTATGACGCCTTCACCGAGGCGTACGGCTGGGACGTCCGGGAGTGGGACGGGTGCGCGGTGCTGCGCGGGGCGCGGGAGACCGCGAGCTGCGCCTGGGTGGCCCAGCACGCGCCGACGAGCCCCAAGGCGCTGGCCGAATTCGAGCGCCGGGTGGCCTCGCTGCGGGAAGGTGATGCCACCGTGAGGTGGTACCCCTTCTGACATCAGGACGGGGTCCCTCGTGCGAATTCCCACTCATGAACGGGGTGTTGTGATGCGCGTGGAACTGTCCGAGGTGACCCTCGACGTCGAGGTGAGCGGCGAGGGACCGACCGTCCTGCTGGTGCACGGCTTCCCCGACAGCAAGGATCTCTGGCGCCACCAGGTGCCGGCCCTGACCGCGGCCGGGTACCGGTGCGTCGTTCCCACGCTGCGGGGCTTCGGCTCCTCCGACCGACCGGCGGATGTGGACGGCGGCGGCTTCGAGGGGTACCACCCGGCCAAGCACGTCGGCGACCTGATGGAACTCCTGGCCCACCTCGAGATCGACGGCCGCGTCCATCTCGTCGGGCACGACTGGGGCTCCGGCATCGTCCAGGGCTTCGCCCAGTTCGCGCCCGAGCGGGTGGCGTCCCTGAGCATCCTGTCGGTGGGGCACATGGCGGCCATCCTGGACGCGGGCTTCGAGCAGAAGCAGCGCTCCTGGTACATGATCCTGTTCCAGTTCCCGGGGCTCGCCGAGGACTGGCTCTCCCGGGACGACTTCGCCAACCTCCGCGAGATGGCGACCGAGCACCCCGACGGGGAGGCGATCATCGAGCAGCTGCGGGCGCCGGGCGCGCTGACCGCGGCGCTGAACATCTACCGGGCGGGTGTCCCCGCCGAGGTCCAGTTCGGCCCCGCCGTGCCCCTCCCGCCGCTGCCGGGCCCGGTCCTGGGCGTCTGGTCCACCGGCGACCGCTTCATGACCGAGCGGTCCATGACCGGCACCGGCAAGCACGTGGACGGCACCTGGCGCTACGAGCGCGTGGAGAACGCGGGCCACTGGCTCCAGCTGGACCAGCCCGAGCGGATCAACACGCTGCTCCTGGACTTCCTCGCGGAGAACCCGATCGGCTGACGGTGCCGCGCGGGGCGGTGCGCCCCGCGGTCCGTCAGCGCGCCACGGAAGCGAGTTCCCGCAGGGGCCACGACGGGTCGACGACCGCGTCCGGGGTGCCCTTGCGGCGCAGGAAGTCCTGGAAGTCCTCGGCCCACGTGCGGTACCAGTCGATCTGACGGCCGTGCAGCTCGGCCGGGGTCAGGGCGGCGACCGTCGGGTGCCGCTCGGCTATCGCGACGGCCACCCGCACGGCGGCCTCCGCGTCGGCGGACGCCTGGTGGGCGGCTTCGAGGACGACTCCGTACTCGGCGCAGACCGCCTCCAGGGTCCGCTTCCCCCTGCGGTACCGGTCGACGGCCCGGTCGATGGTGTACGGGTCGACGACCGGGCCTATCGGGGCGCCGCCCCGCCGCTCGCTCAACGAGGGGAGCCCGTGGCGGCGCAGCTCGGCGGAGAGCAGCGTGAGGTCGAACGAGGCGTTGTACGCCACGATCGGGACGCCCTGGTTCCAGTACCCCGTCAGGGTCTCGGCGATCTCGTCGGCCACCTCGGCCACCGGCCGCCCCTCGGCGGCCGCCCGCTCGCTGCTGATGCCGTGGATCGCGGACGCCTGCTCCGGGATACGGATGCCCGGGTCGGCGAGCCAGTCCCGGTGCCGCGTCACCCGGCCGCCCGATACGCCGACGATCGCGGCGGTCACGATGCGCGCCTCCAGCGGTTCCGTACCGGTCGTCTCCAGGTCGAATCCGACCAGCGGTTCCCCGTGCCAAGCCATCGGGCCTCCTTACGTGATCTCCCCCGTGGTGCTGAACACCCTCGCACGAGCCACTGACAACGGGCCCCGCCGGGCCGCCCCCGGCCTTCGCCGGCCCTGCGCCGACGCCTTCTCTCGGCCTTCCGCCGGCCTCAGGAGACCGGGCGCGAGTCGAGCCAGACCGACTCGAACTCCTCCCGATATGTAGAGAAAAGTCCGTATTCGCCGTCTCGCCCCTGTTGTCCGGCACGCACCAGGTTCCGGCCACCTCCGCGCAGCACGAGCACCGGCGCCTCCATGCCCCGCGCCTTCCGCAGGTACGACTGGATCACGGCGACCCCGTCCGGCCCGTCCCCGTCGACCAGGTACGCCGTGAAGCGCGGGGTCTCGTCGAAGACATGGATCTGGAAGGCGTCCGGGTCACGCAGCCGGGACCGCACCCGCCGCATGTGGAGGATGTTCATCTCCACCGAGCGGCTCAGCTCGCCCTTTTTCAGACCCAGTTCCCGCTCGCGCCGCTTCACCGCGCTGCTCGCCGGGTTCAGGAACAGCAGGCGTATCCGGCAGCCCGACTCGGCGAGCCGCACCAGGCGCCGCCCGGAGAAGTTCTGCACGAGCAGGTTCAGGCCTATGCCCGTGGCGTCGAGGCGGCGGGCGCCACCGAAGAGGTCCTCGGCCGGCAGCTGGCGCTGCAGCCGCACCCGGTCGGGGTGGACGGAGACCACGTCCGCGTACCGGTCGCCGACCAGGTCCTCGACCGCGTCGACCGGCAGCCGGTCGGCGGACGGCACGCCGGCCCCGCTGCCGAGGATCTCCAGGAGCCGGGCGGACGCCCGTTCGGACTGGGCGAGGACGGTGAGCGAGAGGGCGCGGTTGCGGGAGACGACGTTCCGCGTCACCTCCAGCTCGTCGAGGGCGAGTTCGACCTCGCGCCGGTCGTCGAAGTACGGCTCGAAGCAGGGCCAGTGCTGCACCATCAGCTCCCGCAGCTGCGGGAGCGTCAGGAAGCTGAGGACGTTGTCGTCGGCCGGGTCCAGGAGGTAGCCCTTGCGCCGCGAGACCTCGCGGACGGCGACGGCCCGCTGCACCCACTCCTGCCCGGCGGGCCCGGCCGCGGCCACCACCCACTCCTCGCCGTGCACCGGCTCGTACACCGGGCGCAGTACGGCAGCCACCACAGCGCGCAGCCGCTGCTCGACGAGATTCAGCCAGATATAGGCCCGTCCGGCGCGCTGGGCGCGGGTGCGCACCTCGCTCCAGGCCTCGGCGCCCCAGTCGAGCTCTGCCCCGATCTCCATCGGCCTGGCGACGGAAACCGCTCCGGGCGGTACCTCCACGGGGTCGGGCGAGCCCCCCTCGTGACCCGCGTCACCTGGGGGCAGCTCCAGACCTCCCGAGCTCACCCGCGCACCGCCTTCTGCTCCTGGACGCCCGATCCGACCGTCTGTCGACGATCAAGGAAGGGTACTCCGCGAGCGGGAGCCGGTGCAGCCGGATCGACAGGCTGCTCGCTCAACTCCCCTGATTCGGAGTGCCGTTCCGTCCGGCGAGATCGACCGGAGTGAGCGGATTCATAGCGGAAGCGTCCCTGGCAGCGGGCCGGAGGCCCACCCGATCGGCGGCGGGCGGCCGAGGTTCCGGTCCCGGCACGGAAGGGAACACGATGTCGAGCCGTACGACAGGGTCGGCGGGCGTCCCGCCGTTGACGCGGTCGCCCACGGCACGTCCCCGACGGCGCGCCCGGCGTGTCGGGTGGCCCGCCCCCGCCTCCCTTTCGGGCAATCTGGCCGGAGTGCACCCCAACACCCGGATCAGAATGGAAGAGTCGTATCTATGCAGGTCTGGCCGGGACAAGCGTATCCCCTGGGCGCCACGTACGACGGCGCCGGAACCAACTTCGCGGTCTTCTCGGAGGCCGCCCACAGGATCGAGCTGTGTCTGCTCCATGACGACGGCTCGGAGACAGCGGTGGAGCTGCGCGAGACGGACGCCTTCGTCCGGCACGCCTATCTGCCGGGAGTGATGCCGGGTCAGCGGTACGGATTCCGGGTCCACGGTCCGTACGCCCCGGAGCGCGGGCAGCGCTGCAACGCGGCGAAGCTGCTCCTCGACCCCTACGCGCGGGCGGTCTCGGGCTCGGTCGAGTGGGGCGAGGCGGTGTACGGCTACCACTTCGGGCGGCCGGACTCGCGCAACGACCTCGACTCGGCGCCGCACACGATGAGCTCGGTCGTGGTCAATCCGTACTTCGACTGGGGCGACGACCGGCGGCCGCGCACCGACTACCACCGCACGGTGATCTACGAAGCCCACGTGAAGGGCTTGACCATGCTCCACCCGGAGCTGCCCGAGGAGCTGCGCGGCACGTACGCGGGGCTCGCGCACCCCGCGGTGATCGGGCACCTGAAGGAACTGGGCGTCACGGCGCTGGAATTGATGCCGGTCCACCAGTTCGTGAACGACCACCGCCTGGTGGACGCGGGGCTCGCCAACTACTGGGGCTACAACACGATCGGCTTCTTCGCCCCGCACAACGCGTACGCCTCCTGGGGCGACCGGGGCCAGCAGGTCCTGGAGTTCAAGTCGGCGGTGAAGGCCCTGCACCAGGCGGGGATCGAGGTCATCCTCGACGTGGTCTACAACCACACGGCGGAGGGCAACCACCTGGGCCCCACGCTCTCCTTCCGGGGCCTGGACAACCCTTCGTACTACCGGCTCTCGAACGACCGGCGGTACTACACGGACACCACCGGCACCGGGAACTCGCTGCTCATGCGGTCCCCGCACGTGCTGCAGCTGATCATGGACAGTCTGCGGTACTGGGTGACGGAGATGCACGTCGACGGCTTCCGCTTCGACCTGGCGGCGACGCTCGCACGGCAGTTCCACGAGGTGGACCGTCTTTCGTCCTTCTTCGACCTGGTCCAGCAGGACCCGGTGGTCAGCCAGGTGAAGCTGATCGCCGAGCCGTGGGACGTCGGCGAGGGCGGCTACCAGGTGGGCAACTTCCCGCCGCTGTGGACCGAGTGGAACGGCAAGTACCGGGACTGCGTACGGGACTTGTGGCGCGGCGAGCCGCGTACCCTCGCCGAGTTCGCGTCCCGGCTCACCGGCTCGTCCGACCTGTACCAGGACGACGGCCGCCGGCCGCTCGCCTCGGTCAACTTCGTGACCTGTCACGACGGTTTCACGCTGCGCGACCTCGTGTCGTACGACGGGAAGCACAACGAGGCGAACGGGGAGGGCAACCGGGACGGCGAGAGCTACAACCGGTCGTGGAACTGCGGAGCCGAGGGCGACACCGACGACATCGGGATCCGGGAGCTGCGGGCCCGCCAGATGCGGAACTTCCTCGCGACGCTGATGCTCTCGCAGGGCGTGCCGATGCTGAGCCACGGCGACGAGTTCGGCCGGACGCAGGGCGGCAACAACAACGCGTACTGCCAGGACAACGAGGTGGCGTGGGTGCGCTGGCCGGAGCCGGGCGAGTCGGAGGAGGGCACGCTCCTGGAGTTCACCCGGGCCATGGTGCGGCTGCGCCGTGACCACCCGGTCTTCCGGCGGCGCCGCTTCTTCCACGGGCGCCCGGTGGAGGGGACGCACGACGAGCTGACGGACATCGCCTGGTTCACGCCGGAGGGCGAGGAGATGACGGCGCGGGACTGGCAGGCGGCGCACGCGCAGGCCCTGTCCGTCTTCCTCAACGGCAACGCGATCTCGGAGCCGGGACTCCAAGGGGAGCGGATCGGGGACGACTCGTTCCTGCTGATGTTCAACGCGTCCTCGCAGGAGCTGGAGTTCGAGGTCCCGATCAACCACGGGGAGAGCTGGCGGGTGGTCGTGGACACCTCCCACCCGGAGGGCATCCCTCCCCAGGAGGGCCCGAAGGTCGCGGCGGGCGAACGGGTGTCGCTGGCACCGCTGAGCCTGACGGTGCTGAAGCGGCCTGCGTAGGGGGCCCGACGTAGGGGGCCGACGGGGGCCCGCCTCGTTCGGCGGCGGCCGAACGGGTGTCGCGATACAGGCGGGCCACCGGCGGAACGTCTCGCGATGCACCCGAATGGGCGCATGCGGCGATGACAGAGAAGGCCTCGCGCCGGGTACGTACGTTCGCATGACGCCCTCGCTCCCGGCCTCGCCGGCCGCCCGGACCGTACCCACCGCCACCTATCGGCTCCAACTCCAGCCGGATTTCCCGTTCTCGGCCGCCGAGCGGGCCGTCCCGTACCTCGCCGGGCTCGGGGTGTCGCATCTGCACCTCTCCCCCGTCCTGGAGGCCGTGCCCGGGTCGACACACGGGTACGACGTGACCGACCACCGTGCGGTCCGGGCCGAGCTGGGCGGGGAGGCGGGGCTGCGGGCGCTCGCGGCGACCGCGCGGGCGCACGGCCTGGGCCTGGTCGTGGACCTGGTCCCGAACCACATGGCGGCCTCCCCCGTGCACAACCACGCGCTGCGCGCGGTGCTCCGCGAGGGGCCGGAGTCGCCGTACGCCCGCTGGTTCGACATCGACTGGGCGGCCGGGGACGGCACGATCCTGCTGCCGGTGCTGCCCGCCCGGCTGCCGGAGGTACGGGAGCGGATGCGGGTCTCCGACGGCGCGTTGCACCTCGACGACCTGTCCTTTCCGCTCCGCGCGGGCACGGAGGGGCTGCCGCTGCCGGAGCTGCTCGACGCGCAGTGGTATCGGCTCGGTTGGTGGCGACTCGCCCGCACGGAGCTCAACTACCGCCGCTTCTTCACCATTTCGGAGCTCATCGGAGTACGGGTGGAGGACCCCGAGGTCTTCGACGCGACCCACGGTGCCATCCTGGAGCTGGTACGGGACGGGGTGATCGAGGGGCTGCGGATCGACCACCCGGACGGACTCGCCGACCCCGAGGGGTACTTGGAGCGGCTGCGGGAGGCGACGGGCGGGCGGTGCTGGACGGTCGTGGAGAAGATCCTCACCGGAGCGGAGCCGCTGCCGCCGACCTGGCCGGTCGCGGGGACCACCGGCTACGACGCCCTGCGGCATGTGGACGGCCTCTTCGTGGACGACGTCGGCGCCGATGAACTGGCGGATTTGTACCGCGAGTTCGTGGGGCGGGCCGGGGACAGGGGCGGCTCCTGGGAGGCGACCGCGCGCCGCGCCGCGTACGAGGTCGTCACGCACGACCTCGCCGCGGAGACCGCCGCGCTGACCCGGCTCGCGGAGCGGATCTGCGCGGCCGACCCGGACCTGCGCGACCACGCCCCCTGGGCGTTGCGGACGGCCGTACGGGAACTCCTGGTCCGCGTACCGGTCTACCGCTTCTACCGCACCGGCGACGAGTCCGTCCTGACCCCGGAGGCGGCTCGTGGCGCGAAGGCGGCCTTCGCCGTGGAGGAGGAGGCCTCGGCGGTCGACGCCGTGCGCGACCTGGCGCTGGGGCGGAGCGGCGACGGCCCCGAACACCGGGCGTTCCGGGCCAGGTTCGCGCAGACCTCGTCCGCGCTGCGCGCCAAGTCCGTGGAGGACACCGCCTTCTACCGGTACACCCCGCTCCTCTCCGCGAACGAGGTAGGCGGCGACCCCGGGCGCCCGGGCATCGGGCCCGAGGAGTTCCACGCGTACTGCGAGCGGCTGGCCCGGGACTGGCCGGCGACCGGGACCGTGCTGTCCACGCACGACACCAAGCGCAGCGCGGACGTCCGCGCGGGGATCGCCGTGCTCTCCCAATGCCCCGAGGTGTGGCGGGAGTTGCTCGACGAGGTGGCGGGAGTCCACGCGCCGGACGCACATCTGGCGTGGACGGCCTGGCAGACGGCGTTCGGCTTCGGCACCCCGGACGCGGAGCGGATCGGCCCGGCGGTCCTGAAGTCCGTACGGGAGGCGGGGCTGCACACGAGCTGGACCGAGCCCGACCCGGCGTACGAGCGGGCGGTGACCGACTTCGTGGCCGCCGGGCCCGGCCGGATCCCGCTGCGGGCGGCCTCGGAGGCGGCGTTCGCCCTGGAGCCGCACATCCGGGCGCACATGCTGGGCGCGACCCTGGTCCAGTTGACGATGCCGGGGGTGCCGGAGCTGTACCAGGGGACGGAACGGGAGTACCGGGCCCTGGTCGACCCGGACAACCGACAGCCGTTCACGGTCGGCGAGGACGACGACAGGACGGCGCTCGTACGGGCCGCCCTCACCCTGCGACGGACCCGGCCCGACGTGTTCGCCGCACCGGACTCGTACGTCCCGCTGACGGTGACCGGGACCGCCGCACAGCACTGCCTGGCCTTCGCGCGCGGACGCGCGGGCGCCGCGCCCGAGGTGGTCACGGCGGTCACGCGGCTGCCGCTGCGCCTGGTGGAGGCGGGCGGCTGGCAGGACACCGAGCTGGTGCTTCCGCCCGGCCGCTGGGTCGACCTCCTGGACGGGGAGAGGGAGTTCGCGGGCGGCGCGGTGAAGCCGGTCGATCTGTTCGACGCGCGTCCGGTGGCGCTGCTCAGCCTCCGGGCCTGACCAGCAGGCTCTTCGGGGCGCGGGTGATCAGGCCGGTCGGCTCGGGCCGGAAGCCGTCGGCGAGCCGGAGGCGGGGCATGGCGTCGAGGAGCGCCCGCACGGCGTACTCGGCTTCGAGCCCGGCGAGGAGGACGGCCGGGCAGGCGCCGCTGCCGTAGGTGAGCTGGCTGGGGTCGTCGCGGAGCGGGTCGTACCGGTCGGGTTCGCGGAAGCGCTCCGGGTCCCGGCAGGCGGCGCCGATCAGCAGGGCGACGGGCTCCCCCGCCGGGATCGTGCCGCCGCTGACCCGCACCTCGGCGGCGGTGCGGCGGACGGCGATCTGGACGGGCGGGTCGCGGCGCAGCGACTCGGTCCAGGCGCGGGCGAGCTGTCCGGAGGGCGCGGCGTGGAGTTCCCGCGCGTGGTCCGGGTCGGCGAGCACATTGGCGAGGAAGGAGGCAAGAGCCTTCTCCCGTACGGCGATCTGGCCGGTGCACTGGCCGGCGAGCGCGGCGGCGGCGCGGCCACGGACCAGGCGCATCATGTCCCGGTACGGCACGCCGACGGCGGCGGCGACGGTGCCGGCGGGGAGCCAGTGGCAGAAGTCGGCGACCAGGTCGGCGTGCGGCCGGTCGGCGATCCGGCGGGCGAGGACGTGCGCGGTGCGCGCGGCGACGCTGCGCAGCTCGGCCTCGTCGACGTCGACATGGCTGCGGGCGCAGGGCGGGTCGCCGGGGCGGTGGCCGTGGGTGAACCGGGCGTCGGTGAGGGCGGTGGCCACGTCGGCGTACCGGCTCAGGACCCAGGCGCGCAGCAGCGGGTCGTAGGTGAGCGGGAACTCCTCGCGCAGGACGCGGTGGACGCGGTGCGGATACCACGTACCGCCGGGGTCCAGGGGGCTGGGTGCCACGGTCCGGCTGGTCGGCGGCCGCCTTTCGGTCGCCGCGGAGCCGTCGGTCGCCGCGGGCCATGCGGCGGCGGAGGGCGTGGCGGTCCGGAACCGCTCTGCGGCCGCTGCGAGCGTCGCGCGGGCGGGGGTGGGGGTCGGGGCGGCCGGGGACGGACCGCGGTCCATGGGCGGCAGATCGGCCCAGCGGTCGGGGGGCGTCCCCGGCTTCGACTCGTCGCTCATCGCGCCCCCTGTCGGTCCGGCATACGGGTGTCCCCCCACCTGACCACCGCCGGAGGCGGGACGCAGCCGGCGTACCGCCGAACGGGTGAACCGGCCCACCGCCGGAACACGGCTTGACCTCAAGCAAAGTTGAGGTTCTACGGTGTGAGTACCGGCACAGGGACCGGTCTTCACAGCGGCACTCACAGGGGGTTTCCGATGACGACCCAGCACCTCACCGACACCGAACTCGCCGCCCAGCCGGCCGCTTACTGGACGGGAATGGCCTACGAGGCCCTCATCGCCTTCACGCGGGCCCGGCAGGCTGAGCTCGGCTTCACCCAGCCCCAGTACTGGCTGCTGCGCAACCTCTCGAAGCACGACATCTCGGCCGACGGCGAGGGCATGACCATCCCGGATCTCCAGCGGGCGATGGCCTCCTACCTCAGGCCCGAGGACGATCTCGTGACGGAGTCACGCACCCTCCTGGAGCGCGGCTGGCTGACCCGCGACGGCGACGACCGCCTGTGGATCACGCCCGAGGGCGACGAGGCGCGCGCCGCCTTCAAGCGGCACGCTCCGTCGATCCGCGCCCGGATCCACGAGGGGATCACGGATGCCGAGTACGTGACGACGCTCAAGGTCCTCCAGCAGATGATCCGGAACGTGGGCGGACCGGCCACCGCCTGACGCCTCGGGGAGGCTCGGACTCAGACCAGGAGCTTCCGGTCGGCGGGCGAAGGCGCTTGAGCCTGAGGGGTCGTCGGCCCGTTGGCCTCCGACGGGCGGTGCGGCCACCAGGCGCGGTCGCCGAGGAGGGCGAGGGCCGAGGGGAGGATCACCGCGCGCAGCACGATCGCGTCGAAGAGGACCGCGACCGTCAGGCCCACCGCCAGCTGCTTCATCTCGATGCGGTCGATGAAGAGGAAGCTCACGAAGACCGATACCATGATCACCGCCGCGCTCGTCACCACGCTCGCCGAACCCGCGATCCCGTCGACCACCGCCGCCCGGGTCGGCACCCCACGCCGTACGGCCTCGCGGATCCGGCTGACCACGAAGATCTGGTAGTCGGTGGAGAGCCCCACCAGGATCGCGAAGACCATCAGCGGCATACGGGAGCCGACGAAGCCCAGGGACTCGAAGCCCAGCAGGCCCTCCGCCCACGTCCCCTGGAAGACCAGGGTGAGCACGCCCCAGGCCACCATGACCGCGGCCAGGTTGAGGACCGTGCCGAGCGCCGCGAGGACCACCGAGCGGAACGCCGCGTACATGACCGCCAGGCTCGCCAGCGAGACGAAGAGGACCACCCACGGCAGCCGCCGCTCCTGGTGCGCCGCGTAGTCCGCGCCGTACGCGATCTCGCCCGAGACCGCCCGGTCCAGGCCCCGCGTGCCCTCGACGGCCGCGGGCAGCAGCACCGAGCGGACCCGGTCGAGGGAGCGCGCGGCCTCCGGCGAGTTCGCCGCGTACGGGACGGGCAGCGTGAGCAGGGCCGTACGCCCGTCCTCGGCGACCCGCACCACCGGCGCGGTGTCCTGCGCGAACAGCGCGTCGCCCCGGGTCGCCGCCGCCAGCTTCCGCAGCGGAGCGGCCGGGTTCTCGCCGCGTACGAGCACGAGATGCGCGGGCCCCTCCGACGGGAAGGCCGCCACGAGCCGGTCGTACGCCGCCACGGCCGGGATGCTGTCGGGGAACGTCTCCTTGCCCTCGGTACCGAGCCGCATCCCGAGCGCGGGCGCGGCCAGCGCGACCGTCGCCGCGGCCCCGGCGAGCAGCGCCACGAGCGGCCGGCGCACGACCGGCCCCAGCAGCGCCGCCCACACGCGCCCCTCGCCACCCCGGCCGGCGCGCGCGGCGCGGGGGCGCGCGAGCCGGCCCCCCGCCAGTGGGGGGCCCCAACGCGCCCGCCGGGCGGGGCGGCCGGTGAGCGCGCCGCCCCCCCCGGCCAGCGTGTCCAGGATAGCGCCCG